>NZ_LECT01000017.1:0-300000 GCF_001027925.1 Rhodopirellula islandica
AGACTTGGACATGGATTTGGTACCTCGTTGTGGATTGTTTCAAAAGCTATTAAACGTCCCAACGAGTGTGCCAAATCTTTTCCACTCTGACTTGCCCCCTCCATAGTTTCTCCGCGGCTCGTCGAGGAAGGGGGTGACGCCCGAGACCTCGGGTTGAAACCCGAGGCTGGCAACTGTCACCGCTCCGCGGTTGTTCGATCATCGGTTGATCTTGAGAACTGCGAAACGCATTCAATCGACCGCCCGTGGCGCATTGGGTTGCCAGAAAGAGCGGTGGGGCTGGATTCTGTCGGCGCATAAAAAAACCACCATCAAAAGAATCAATGGCGGTGTCAATTTTATCTACGAGATCAAGCCGTTCAGGCAGGAGTCACGTTTTCGGCACAAGGTCCTTTGGGACCACGACCTTCAGTGTAAGTGACTTTTTGACCTTCTTGCAGTTCGTCGTAACTCGCGCCTTCGACATTCGTGCAGTGGAAGAACAAGTCTTTCGGCCCTCCAGTGTCGATAAAACCGAAGCCTTTGTCGGTGAGCCGTTTGATTGTACCTTCTGCCATTCTTCTAATTCCTTCGTGTAGACTGTGATGCTTCTCGTGCCGAGTGCGCGAGCTATACCACCACGAGAGGGAGTATAACAGATTCCAGATGCTTGTGGTGAGTTGCGGCCGCTCAGATTTCCCAGAAAAAGTGAAATTTGGTGTTTTTCGGCTGATATCCTGACGAAACCGGCCTGCGGTCACCCGCAAACTGGTCACCGAACATGGATCTTTTGAGACTGAATCGTGATCAGATTCACTCCCTCATCGTAGGTCACGCTGCCAGATACGGTGACAATATCTCCCTTGGAAAGGCCCGCAAGATTGTCGGCCCGAGTCGTGCGAACGCTACCAGACTCATCGATCAACTGCACCACAGCCTTGGGCGCGTTGGCCAAGCGACGCTTGCAGAACGGGCAGTTGTCGGCGTGATCAGGATCGCCGCCCGTGTGATCTTCGTCGGGCAACTCACTCAGCATGAACGTCGCTGAACCGGGCTCAAATGCGTCAAACTCTCCCGCGTCGATCCTCCCGACCAGGGTGACCTCACTGGGCGCCGGCGTGGCCTCGTCTCCGAACCGCTCTTTCACTTCGGTCAACGAGAGCGCGTCTGCAGGCGCCTCGCTGAGCAGCACCGCTGGGTCAGCGTCCGAAGATGCCGTCTCGCTGCCAGATGGTTCGCAGCCGACAGCCATGATCAGGCAACCGGCGGCCAATGCCAAGGAATGAAAACGGTGAGTCATTGGAGGCCCCCGAGGACTTTGATGGAATCGTCAATGTCGCCACTGACTTCGCTGTATTCAGCCCCGTTTTCACCATGCAGCTTGGCATCCACCGATCCAAACGCGTCGAACAGAGCGTCCACTGCTGCCAGAGCCTGCTTCTTTTGCTCTTCGTTCAGATCGCTGCTTTTCGCCAGGGCTTCTGTTTGCTCCAGCAGCGTTCCAATGTCGTGCAATTCGTTGTGGATCGAATCAACATCGTCATCCGCGAAGCCGCTCGCGATGGTCGCCTTCATTTTGGACAGCTTCTCAACCGCAGCAGCAAACGACTTGGGTGCATCGGGCTTTTCCAGATGCACCAGAGCGTCGCTGCTCAACCCGGCCGCGTCGGCGTCAATGACTTCGTGGTCACCATGGTCATGGCCTTCATGCCCGTGAGCATCGTGGTCATGCCCCTCATGGTCATGGCCCTCGTGATCTCCGTGATCGTGATCATCATGACCATGATCGTCACCGGATTCCGAGGCAGACGTGGCTGCCGAATCCGTGGGGCTGGAAGGCTGGCAACCAGGGGTGGCCACCAGGGCCAACGAGAGCAAAGCGAGAAAGGTGATCTTGGTCATGGGGGCTGATTTCCGAGGAGGGGAGGCATTGGAAACGCTGAGAAAAAATCGTGAGAGCGTGCCTGCGAAAGCGCCAATTCGCGAAATGGGGTCGTCACAAATGGCTTCGAGCGCTGGTTTGCTACGCACCTTGGCATCCTAGCGTTCACCCGCTTTTGGGGAGCGACAAACCAAAATGGATTTCAACGCGGACACGGGGGAAGCGAACGCACAGTCTCCCATAGGTCTTATTTGCCCTGTCTTTCCATTCCAGAGGCAGTCCATTCAGCATTTGAGCCCCCTGGGACGCCTTTCCCACTGCGTCATCGCTTCGTAGTCCGGGTGGCCGATTCGGCGCTGGTGGCCTGCTGTTTCTCTGAGCCGTTTCGGCGTTCGCCTCGGTTCCACCACCACAGAACCGTGGCGAACGCCCGAACGGCTCAGATCATCCCCTTTCTTTCCAGCGGCAACTCAGCACGAGGAACCAGTTCAGAGGCATTTGAAACGGGCTGATTCGGCAACCATCGAACGGGCTTGGAAAGCGGGCTCGATCCAAGCCGGACTGATTCCCTATACTTCCTGGCTCTTCCAATTCGCGAGGACGCCTCGCCTTTGCTTCTTTCCAATCGCACGCACGCTGATGAGCATGACCGCCGCTGACCCGACCTCATCGGTCGCCTCCCCTTCCACCTCCCAACCCGCCATTCGTGTTTACAACACACTGAGCAAAACCAAGGAGCCGTTTTTGCCGCTGCGTGCTCCGCGTGTGGGCATGTATCTGTGCGGGCCAACGGTCTACGCCGAATCACACATTGGCCACATGGTTGGGCCGGTCATTTTCGACACAATCAAACGCTATCTGACCTACAGCGGGTTCGAAGTGACGTGGGTGGTCAACATCACCGACGTCGATGACAAACTGATCAAGAAGTCCAAGGAACGTGGCATCCCGATGAGCCAAATCGCGGTGGAGATGACCGCGGACTACTTGGCCAACCTCCGGGAACTGGGCGTCAATCAGATCGACCACTTGCCGCGTGCCACCGACCACATGCCGCAGATCATCGCGTTCATTGGATCGCTGGAATCGAAAGGCTTTGCCTACGCGATTGACGGCGACGTGTTCTTCGACGTGACCAAAGACCCTGGCTACGGGCAACTCTCCAATCGATCAGTCGAAGATCAGCAGGGCGAGGGCGGCGGCGCGGCAGCCAAGAAACGCAACCCCGGCGACTTTGCATTGTGGAAATCAGCCCGCCCAGGCGAACCGTACTGGGAAAGCCCTTGGGGCGACGGTCGACCAGGATGGCACATCGAGTGTTCTGCGATGAGCCACGAAATTCTGGGCGAAACCTTCGACATCCATGGCGGCGGGTTGGACCTGATGTTCCCGCACCACGAAAACGAGCGAGCGCAAAGCACGTGCTGCCACGGTGCGCCGATGGTGAAGTACTGGATGCACAACGGCTTGATGCGGGCTGGCGAGAAAGGCAAGGTTGGCGGCAAAAGCGACCGCGAAAACGCGGCGGCGGAAGCAGCCAGCGTCGAAGAACAAGCCTCGGGCAAGATCAGCCGCAGCAAAGGCGCCGGCGGTTTGGCCGATCTGATTCGCAGCCAGACCGGCGAACGCATCCGGTTCTTCTTGTTGCGAACTCAATATCGCAGCACGATTGTTTACAACGAAGAGACCTTGGCCGAAGCCGGCACATCACTGGAAGCGTTTTATCGTTACTTCGATCGCTTCGAAGAGATCACAGGCAGCTCGTTCTACGACCTGACCGCCGCGACCCGACGTGCCGAAGGCAGCTTTGATCCGGCGGGCGATGCATTGCTGACCGAGATCCATGCCATCCGCGAAAAATTCTTGGCCGCGATGGACGATGACTTCAACACGGGCGCCGCGATCAGCGTGCTGTTTGACGCTCTGCGGACCCTCAACCGTCACGTCGACGCCAACCAATTGGCCGCCGGTGCGGATGTGAAATCGCCCGCCGTGGAATCACTGGTCAAAGCCACCTCGGTCATCGCGGAACTGTCGCGTGTGCTGGGTTTGTTTGCAAAACCACCGGCCACCTCCGGTGGCGACGAAGCGGATGCAGAGCTCCTGGATTCCGTGGTGCATTTGTTGATCAACCTTCGCAAGGAAGCTCGCGAGCGAAAAGATTACGCCACTGGCGACGCCATCCGAGATCGACTGGCTGATCTCGGGGTCGCCCTGCTCGACAAGAAAGAAGGCACCTCTTGGGAACGCAAGTCATAACGGCACGCCCTGGATCGGCAGCCTGCATTTTAGGAATCGACCCGGGGCTCAACACCACTGGTTACGCGGTGATCTCGCGAGAGGGATCGCGTCTGTGCTTGCGTGAAGCGGGGGTGATCAAGTCACGCCGCTCTGACACGCTCCCAGAACGCTTGCAAGAAATCCATGTTGGGCTGTCGGAAGTTTTCGCGGCCCATCCCGTGGATCTGATGGCGGTGGAGCAATTGTTCTCGCATTACGATCGCCCTCGCACGGCGATCCTGATGGGGCACGCTCGCGGCGTGATCTGCCTGGCAGCCGCGACGGCTGGCGTGCCGGTCGAGCACTACGAACCAACTCGCGTGAAGAAGGTGATGACTGGCAACGGCCGAGCCCCCAAAAGCCAAATGCAATTGGCGGTGAAGATGCAATTGAACCTGCAATCTGCCCCCGAGCCCGACGACGTCGCCGATGCGATGGCAATCTGCCTGTGCGGGCACTACCTGGCCAACAACCCAATTGACCAAGCGCTGGCTTGAAGGCCAGCGCTCTCGTCGGCCTCCGGCGTGGACTGATCGCGATGACCGCGACAGTCCCCAAGGGAGCGAGATGGTTGAGAAGACTGGAGTTTGCTAGCCTACGTCGGCCCAGTAAAGGTGGCTTTGCAACACTCATCCGGTAGGGAGTTGCCTGAAAAGGTCCGCTCAACTGCCGGAGCGGCGCCGAAGCGGCTTGATCCGGCCTACCTGAGAAATCGATCACCTATCAATGTGAAACCCCATGTTGAAACCAGCTTCCGCAGTACGCTCTTTTCCTCTGGCGGAAGTCGGTTTGACCTTTGAGTGATTCACCGAACGGTCTGCCAACGCCACCTGCAGGCGATCTCGAAGGAGATGAATGCCAGCGGACATGGATGGATGCCGTCGGCCGCGAGGCGAAGCGGCTTGGGTGGCAGCGGTATGGGCTCTTGATGTTTGGCATTGTTTGCCAGTGCGTCACCCTTGCGATCACCTGGCCGCTCTGGCAAGCGCGGGCGATGCCACCGCACCTGCCGACGTTTGAACTGCCTTCGCTTTCCTTTGGCTGGCTCCTCATCGCTTCCCTTGCTTGGACCGTGATCCGTCCGAGGTCGGGGTTGGCAGTGCACTGGGGCATGTTGATTGTTGCAGCCGTCTTCGATCAGTTTCGTTTGCAGCCACAGTTCTTTTCCATCGCGTTGTTGATGGCGGCCTGCGTGCTGGACGCCGGTCATCGAATCGCCCGCTGGTCATTGGTGTCGACCTGGGTCTGGGCGGGGCTGCACAAACTCCTGTCGCCAGATTGGTTCGGGTACGCATCGCACTGGCTGGTCGCCCGCAGTGGGCTGGACGCCGACTCAACCTACCTGTGGTTCGCTGGCGCAGTGGCGGCCGTTGAGCTCGCCGTTGGGGTGCTTGCGATTTTCCGGCCGCGGTGGGCGGCACCTGCCTGCTTGGCCATGCACCTGGGGATCGCGTTGACGATCTCACCCTTGATCGTGAACTGGAACGAAAGCGTGCTTCCTTGGAACTTGTCGGTCGCGGTGATTGGCTCTTGGGTGATGTTGACCACGAAGTCCTGGCGGCCGGCCGCGGCCTGGGAGAAGGCGGTTTGTGCGGTCAGTTTGCTTGGCCCCATTGGGTTCTATGGCGGGTACGTCGATCACGGGTTTTCTGGCGTGCTCTACTCGGGTTCGATCCCGCAAGGACTGATCACTTCGCGGACCGGCACCCATCCGATTGAAGGTTGGGGCGACCTGCACGTTCCGTTTCCGAAAGAGCGACGGACGATCCGGATCTACTTTGAACAGGTTGCTATGCCAGGCGACAAATTGCATCTTGCGGATCCTCGGCCGTGGCTCGACGATGCTTTTTACGCGCTGGATTCGCAGGGCAACGCCCAAGCGATTGATCGAGACGAGTTCCTTGCCGGAATTCCAGTGGACAGCCTCGAGCGACTGAAGACGGATGAGGGCGTTGCCCTGGCAGGCTCTCCGAACCTGGCGACAATCGAATTCAGCGGAGTCGGAATCGACAGCCGGCGCTCCCTCTTCGAGCTGCAGAAAGCGGGCGTGCGAATGGTTCGCCGCGCCGAAGACCAGCCGATTTTCGCGATCGAATTCACCGCGGAGAATTTTGATCCCTCGCTACTGGAGCACGTGGCTCACCTGCCCAACCTGATGCAAATCCAGCTTGCTGGGACGAGTGTTCAGGATGAGGACTTGTCCAAGCTGGTTGACCTGCGATTGCTCACCGGCATTGGGCTGAACCAGACCAGCATCACCGACAGGGGAATCTCGCACCTGAGCGACCTGCCGTTCCTGCAGCACATCGAATGCGAGGGAACCAGCATCACTGCCGAAGGCCTCGATGCCGTGGTGAAGACTCCGTTCTAAGCAGGTCGGCAGGAGTCTTTCGGCGTTTGAAATGTCTTGGCAAGCGTGGTTGCTTCCACGTGTAACCGGGGCGAACGCTGGACTGCCAAATGTTTGGTGTTGACGCTCCGATAGCGGATGCAGCTTTTCTTCCGGCATGCTGTCCTTCTTCATCTCGGTAGGGATGCCAGGTGGTAGCCGGGGGTTGCTGCGTAGCAGCGTGCCCCCGGGGAACGAGCGTCCCAAAAAATACCCTCCATCCCGCCGTGGCCATCGGCCACGGCGGGATGGAGAGTGGCGACGTGGGTTTTGCCTGTCCGTCGGTGGCGCGATCGCTTGCCGACGGCTACCATCTGACATCCCTACCGGGATGAAAACTTGCGCAACCCCAGTGCGTCACGACGCCAAATATTCAGCAGTCCAGGCCAGCGCCCAAACGGCTCACATGGCTAGGCCCGATCATTCCTGCCGACCTGCTTAAAAGGCTCGCCCGACTTCACTCGTTGCCAGTTTCGGATCGGACCGGCAGGCCGAAGAATTGCGTTTCCTAGAGCGCAGCCCACTTTTGACGCCCCAAGAATTCGCGATGGACGCGGCTGCGAACCGCAAGCGAACGGATCGCACTCCGGTTATGTTCGAGGCAAATGGCTTCTGTCCTCGATGAGAGTTGATATGCGCGCGTTGAAATTTTGGGGTGGCTCAGCCGCGTTTTTGGCGATCGCGTTGAGCATGGCAAGCGAGGGGGCCGGCGATGACTTCACTCGCTTTCGCGGTGGGGATGCGACGGGCGTCGCGGCAGACCACCCTGAATTGCCGACGCAGTGGGACACCGAAACAAATGTCGCCTGGGTCGCAGATGTGCCTGGGCAGGGCTGGGGCAGCCCAGTCATTGTCGGTGAACGAGTGTTCGTCTCCGCCGTCGTGGCAGAAGAGGCAAACACGCCCCCGCAGGGAGGCTTGTACCTGGGCGAAGGCGTCCGCGATCCGGCCGCGGGAATCCACCACTGGATGGTGACCTGCTTTGACCTGGGCAGCGGCAAGGAGCTCTGGAAGCGAGAGGCACACGCGGGCCGTCCCCTCGTCCCGCGACACCCCAAAAGCTCTTACGCGGCGGAAACACCCGTGACCGATGGCGAGCGTTTGTTTGTCTTGTTCGGTGACCTGGGACTGTACTGCTACAACCTTGAGGGCGAACTGCTGTGGTCACGAAACATCGAACCGAAGCAGACCAACATGGATTACGGCGCGGCCGCTTCACCGGTTGTGCATGGCGATCAAGTGTTTGTGGTTTACGACAACAAAGAGGCGTCTTGGATCGCCGCCTTCGACACCCAAACCGGCGAACAGCGTTGGCGCACCGAACGTGACGAAACGATGTCCTGGGCAACCCCACTGGTTTGGCAAAATGAACTTCGCACGGAAATCGTTGTCCCAGGCAAAAACGCAAACCGAAGTTACTCCCTGAACGGAAAGGAGCTCTGGAGCTTCGATGGAGACATGTCGATCTTGGTCATCCCCTCGCCGTTTGCGGCGCACGGAATGTGCTACCTGTCATCCGGCTACGTCGGTGATTCCCACCGGCCTACGTTTGCGATTCGTCCCGGAGCGTCGGGAGAAATCGACACTTCCGATGGCTTCACCAGCAACCCGTACATCGAGTGGTATCAGCCGCGAGCTTCACCCTACAACACGACCCAGATCGTTGACGGCGACTACCTTTACACGGTCTACGACCAAGGCTTCATGACCTGCCACAACGCGTTGACTGGCGAGGAAGTCTACGGCAAGCAGCGGTTTTCGCCGAAAGGATCCTTCACGTCCTCGCCGTGGGCGTACGGCGGAAAGGTGTTTTGCCTCAGCGAGCAAGGGCTGACCTACGTCATCCAAGCTGGGCCGGACTTCAAGGTTCTCAACACCAACCCGCTGGATGAACTCTGCATCGCCACACCGAGCGTGAGCGATGGCAGGCTGCTGATCCGCACGCTGACGAAGGTCTACTGCATCAGCGAAGCGAGCGAATGAGTGAGCGAACCGTGGTTCACTCAGCGAGTCACCGAGCCGCTCGGGTAACCCGATGCCGCTCCCGTGCTGCCAGGCATGTAGCCGGCTGGCTGAACCGAGTTGGAACTGCCGGAAACGGAACCGGTTGCGGTTTGGTAAGCCGGGGACTCCGTCACAGCAGCGGCGGCGTTGGCGGCTGCGTCGGCAGTTGCCTTGGTGGCTCCCGATGCGACCGATGCGACACGGTCTTTCGTTGCGGAAATCGATTCACCCAAGTTGTCTGGCAACCCGATTGCCGAGATGGCGGGTGAAGACTTGGTTTCGCTGGACGCCGTGGCCGATGCGTTCGGCCCGGACATCAAATCGCTTGGAAGCGAAAACGCCGAGCCTGTCTTTGGTGCACTGGATTGTTGCTGTGCCACAATCGCATCCATTTCAGATCCTGGCAAAGTGAATCCGTTGGACTTGCTTGCTGGTGTGCCTGACTGAGCGGCGATTGCATCAGCTCCTGCCGGGGCCGAGGTCGATGGCACGCTGATTGGCGGCATTGCCGTTGGGCGCGGTGTCGTGGCTTGAGGCGAAGCAGAGGGCTGCGTTCCCATTGCGTAGCCATTGGCCGAAGCGGCCGCGTAACTGGCAGGTTGCGAAGGGGTCTGGCTTCCTGGCAACGTATACGAAGCCGGCGGCAGAGAGCCATTGGACTGCGACGCGACCGCGCCATAAGGGGTGGTCGCGGAAGCCGGTGGCGTGCTGGGAACACCGGGTGTGCTGTTGACCGTTGGCAAGCCAGCGGTGCTGGTTGCCGCGTACATGTTCGATGAGGAGCCACCTGGCATTCCGCTCGGCGTGGTGGCAGGTGCAGTGCCACCGGCGATCGATGCAATCGCGTTCGGTGTCGCTTTGGATGATGGCGGCTGCGGGTAAGTCAGTGAGGGGCCAGTGCCGGCCAATGTCTCAGCGGAGGGTTCCCCTCGCATGCCGAACATGTTAAAGCTTGGACGTCCGCTGCGGCAGCCCGTGGCAGCGATGCTCGCGGTCACACAAAAACCGATTGCGGCGTGGGCGACCAGGGTTCGCGCGGCGTTTCGAGTTTGAGTTGATCGTGTCGTCATCGTCGCGTCCTTCCGTCGGAGGCGGATTGGGTGTTGTCGAAATGGTTTCAGTGCGTTGAATCGACCGATTCAATCGTCCAATGAAGCCAAACCGGAAAATCCAGTCCAATTGATACAGGCGGCCGCGAATCGATTGGCCGTCATACAAGCAGCCCATGTGAAGAACACACCAGGCGACTTGTTTAACTAGGGATTCTGCCTCGGTGGTGTCAAGAGATCCGCGACTGCAAAAATCACAGGTACATCGCTTGGAAGCCGTCACCGTCTTCGATTTGCCGCTGGATTTTTTCCAAGCGTTTTTCGGTTTGGGTCAGATCACCTGCTTGGATGTAGCGGTCAAACTCCACCGCAATGGAATGCTTGACCGACTCAGCCAAGAACTCCACAGCCGGTTCGTTCAGCCAATCGCAGGTTTCTTCGCTGAGTGTCACCAACAGATCGACCGCCTTCGTTTTCAGATCCTTTTCACCGGTCATCACGACGCCCTCGACATGAAACTCGACGCGACCTCGATCCGGGTCGTTGGTCAGATGAAAGGCACAGCGAGCGCGGTGCAGGTAATACGTGTTGTGGGTGCCATGTTTGGCGAGCGCCGCTTTGACTCGCAGGACAAACGCTTCGTAGTTCGGCGACGCATCCAACGGGACGTCCAACCGAGAAACGGTGCGAAGCGGCAAACAATCAAATTCGAATTCGACCCAACGACCCAACATTCCACTCTCCTGGTGCACTGCGTGACAACTTTCACAAACCCCATTCCTGTTTCGACAACCGGGGCACGCGACTTGCCTTTGTGACGCATTTCACCGTGAATTGCGACCCCAACGGCGAAGCCGCTCGCCCAGTACGCACGAAGTGAGCCCAGGGTTGAAAGGCCGTCTTGGATTTGCCGACTGGAATTTTCTTGACGGAGTCTCCCTGGAGGCCTCAAAGTGATCTCAGGTGAAGACTCTTTCTACAGATCCTGCCTTGTCAAATGAGGACTCTCGTCATGACCAAAACCATTGGAACCGCAACGCTTCCCACCCCCAGCCCTGGAACCATGCCGCATGTGACGGCTCGCGAGATGATGGTACGCAACCTCATCACGCTGTCACCCCAAATGGATTCCCTGGAAGCTCTCGACGTGTTGCTGCGGCAACGCATCTCCGGTGCCCCCGTGGTGGATGACGACGGCCATTTCGTCGGTGTCTTTTCAGAGAAATCTTGCATGAAGTTTGTCGTGGGGATGGCCTACGAAAATCTTCCCAGCATTCCGGTGGGTGATCTGACGGACAAGAACCCACCGACGATCAGTGAAGAAACCGATTTGTTGACCATCGCACAAACGTTCTTGAACGCCGCCTGTCGTCGGTTGCCAGTGCTGGACAGCGAGGGCAGGCTACGCGGACAAATTTCTCGCCGCGACGTGATGCGTGCTGTTCGCAGTCACATGCAGACACCAACCAAACCACAAACGCATACCGGTTTGTATCTCAGTGCGATTTTCTCCTCTGACGAACGTCGCGTCTGACGCAGGCACGACGCGTTTTGCCCCCCACCGTGGTAGAGGTCGAGCAGCTTTCGAATGCCGTGTACGCCCGAACGGCGTCGCGCGTCCTCCCCAAAAACTTCGTTTCGTGAGGGGAGCGCCGTATGGAAACACGCTAGAAAACGACATCAAGAAGCCGCACGACCTCGGTCGACGAGAGCGCCCCGTGGCGGTTCGGTCTCGCTGGCGAATGAGTGGGAGGGGCGACTGCGAACTGGATTCCGTTGGGAACTGGATTCATGGGTTGCAGGGGAATTGCCCGGGGAACAGTGTTCGGCGATAATGCCGGCCCATCGCCACGAGGGCGTTTGCTCTCGTGTTACGATCCGTTTTGAATGGATCCTGTTCCCTGTTTTCCTGGAGACCTCCATGCCACGTCCCGTTACGATTTTCACTGGTCAATGGGCCGATTTGCCGATCGAAGAGATGGCAGCCATGACCGCCGACTTCGGATACGACGGGATCGAATTGGCTTGCTGGGGCGATCACTTCGAAGTCGACAAAGCGCTCGCAGAAGACGACTACTGCGAAAAAAAGCACGCGTTGCTTGCCAAGCACAACCTGCAATGCCACGCGATCAGCGCTCACTTGGTCGGGCAAGCCGTGCTGGACAAAATCGACGAGCGGCACAAATCCATTCTGCCTGAATACATTTGGGGCGATGGCGATCCTGAAGCGGTCAACCAACGCGCGATCGAAGAACTGAAGAACACCGCTCGTGCGGCCCAGAAGTTCGGCGTCGATGTCGTCAACGGCTTCACCGGCAGCAGCATCTGGCACCTGCTGTATTCGTTCCCACCCGTTTCCCCCGCCATGATTGACGCGGGATTCGACCTGTTGGCAGAACGCTTCAATCCAATCTTGGATGTGTTTGGTGAGTGCGGCGTGCGTTTCGCGTTGGAAGTTCACCCCACCGAAATCGCGTTCGATATCTACACCGCGCAACGAGCCCTGGAAGCACTCGACAATCGGCCTGAGTTTGGATTCAACTTTGACCCCAGTCACTTGATCTGGCAGGGCATCGATCCGGTCCAGTTCATCCGCATGTTCCCCGACCGCATTTACCACGTGCACATCAAAGACGCGATTGTGACCCTGGATGGTCGCACGGGAATCAACGCCAGTCACCTGAACTTTGGTGACTCACGACGCGGTTGGGACTTCCGAAGTCCTGGACGCGGTGGCGTGAACTTTGAAGAGATCATTCGTGCTCTCAATGAGATCGATTACCAAGGTCCCCTGTCGATCGAATGGGAAGACAGTGGCATGGAACGCACGTTTGGTGCTCGGGAGGCCTGCGAGTTCACCAAGAAGCTGGACTTCTCGCCCAGCAACCGTGCTTTTGACGCCGCCTTCGACGACGAGAACGCCTGAGTCGCATGATCGACATCACAGTCAACGGCCGCCCCACGCAGATCGATCGGCCGATGCCGATCGACGAGTTGCTGGTCACGGTCGAAGTCCCGAAGAATTATCTCGCGGTCGAAGTCAACGAAGACGTCGTCCCGCGAGAGAACTACGCCGCGACAATCGTTGGCGAAGGTGATCGCGTCGAGGTGGTGACCTTGGTCGGTGGCGGCTGATCGGCCGGATCGGTGGTCGGTGATTCCACGTTGATTGCCCGACCACATCAGCCTCGTCGAGTTTGGACGACCGAGTCCGCTTGGCCAATTGCTGGGCAGAGAAAGGACCGGGGATTGTTGCTGCGATCGATCGGTTGTCTGATCAGGGCGGATGCATCGGTCCCTCGCATTCCAAACGAGACCGTTGCGACGCTTTCCTTCCCTTTCCACCCATCTGTTTCCTATGACCACCGACGCTCTTTCCGATTCACCGCTCAAGATCGGATCGCACACGCTGAACAGCCGATTGCTGGTTGGCACCGGGCGTTACGACACGATGGAACAGATGCGTGATTCCCTGGACGCATCCGGCACAGAATGCGTCACGGTGGCGGTTCGTCGCGAGCGGTTGTACGACCGAACGGGCCAGAATATCCTGGATTTCATCGACTCGGATCGCTACATCCTGCTTCCCAACACGGCGGGTTGCTACACCGCGGCCGATGCCGTGCGTGCAGCGAAGCTTGGTCGAGAAATCTTGCGGACGCTTGGCAACCCCGGCTCGGACTGGGTCAAACTGGAAGTCCTCGGTGACAGCAAAACGCTGCTTCCCGATCCGGTGGAAACCGTGGCGGCGTGCGAGCAACTCGCTGCCGATGGCTTTTCGGTGCTTTGCTACACCAGCGACTGCCCGGTCACTGCCCAACGCCTGAAAAAGGTGGGTGCCGCAGCGGTCATGCCAGCAGGCAGCCCGATTGGCAGCGGAGCGGGGATCCTGAACCCCAACAACCTGCAGATCATCTTGGAATACCTGAAGGAAGACGACGAAGATTATCCGGTCATCATTGATGCGGGTGTTGGAACGGCCAGCGATGTGTCCGTGGCGATGGAATTGGGGGCCGATGGTGTGTTGCTCAACACCGCGATCGCGCACGCTCGAGAGCCCGTTCGGATGGCTCATGCGATGCGAATGGCGGTCGACGCTGGGCGCCACGCCGCCCTGGCCGGACGCATCCCGAAACGTTTGTATGGAACCGCAAGCAGCCCACAGGAAGGTGTGATCAGCACGCGTCCTTACGGTTCGCAAGCCAATGAAATTGGGGATTGATCATGTCGATGGAAGATCGAATCACCGAACTTGAAATCCAACTCGTTCACACCCAACGAGTTTGCGAGCAACTCAACGAAATCGTGACCGAGCTGTCACTCGATGCACAACGTCGCGAACGTGAAATGAAGCGACTCGCCGATCAATTGAAGGACCTCAAAAACAAGGCCACCGAACGCGGTGGCGACCTGGAAGACGAACGACCACCGCACTATTGAACCGCCAGCCCTGATTGAATCGGCTGGCCGATTGAACCGGGTGGCCGTTGGGATCAGGTGGCCGTTGGGATCAGGTGGGCTGGTCGAACCGAGTGACCTGCCGCCGAGTGCGACGCAAATTCCCGCGGATTGGCGATGCCATTCAGAGGCCGCCGTTTAACAACGGCAACTGGCTGAACGTCACCGCTCATCGCTCTGCGACGGGCGTAGAAAGCCGACGTGCGATTTTATTCCGACTGGGCGGACTTTTCCGTGGAGGCCGACTGGGTGGATTGCCGATGGCAGAGGGGACCGTGTCTCGTTTCCTCCCATCGATCTTGGCTGCTGCACATGTCATCCAATTCACCTTCTCAGCGACCGCCCGCCAACGAACTGACGGCGGAAGAATTGATCCTTCAGATGGAAGTCGAAGAGGTCCAAGAACTGCTCGGTGACATGGGATTTGACCCTCGGCCCGAGTTCGCACGTGGGATCCAGCAACTGGTTGCTTCGCTGGGCTCGCTCGACGCGGCCATCATTGCGTTGCAAGACAACCTGGTTCAGCGCCGCGCCGCCTGAATTGCCAGATCGACCTGGTCGCTGGCTATGGCTTTTGCGCGGAACGGTTAAACTTGGCAGTCCGTCACGGTTCAACGAATCGAAGACCGCCGCTTTCGCCAGCCAATTGATGTTGCCCATGCCCACCAGTGTCCTCCCGACCGACCGACGCTATCAACAAGGTGGCTGGCTGTTCCTGGGAACACTGCTGGTGTTCTTCCTCAGCAGTCTGCTGCTTTACGGCATTTACGCGAGCAGTCGGCTGGGCGACTCGCAATCGTCGGCTCCGTTGCCCGATGCATTTCTCACCAGCACGGCGTGCTTGCTCGTGATCAGCGGATTGGTGCACTGGGGCACACGAACGGTTCGCCGGTCGAAACGCGTCTTGACTGGATCGCTGCTGGCGACCAGTGCGATTGCCGCGGTCGCGTTCATGGCGATCCAATACGTCGCGATGCTAGAGTTGCTCAGCGGCCCCGCCATGCAAGGCGGCACCGGAAAAGGTGTCGCTGGGATGGTCGTGGTGCTCGCGTTCCTGCACGCCCTGCACGTGGCCGGTGGCGTGATCGCACTGGGCATCGTGTCCGTGCGATCGATGCTTGGGAAATATGACCACGAACGACACTGGCCGGTCGATTTCGCCGCCCAGTACTGGCACTTCTTGGACGTGGTTTGGCTGTGCATGCTCGGCACGTTCGTTGTCACCACCGGTGGTTTCGCAGGCATCTCGTTGTAGGCCGCACGCACGGATGGCAATGCTAGAACCGCTTTCCAAAGCCCTGCTCATTCACTGTCGTGGCGAAAATCACAACCCGACGCGTCAGCGAGGGACCATGCGGCGGATCAGTGGTGAGTCCCTCGCTGACGCGTCGGGTTGTGGTGAGGAGCCAAGTGACACGCCGAAAGGACGTTGCCTCAAGCCGCCTTTTCCGGGGCCTGGCGACCCCGGCAATGGCTGTGTCGGCCCCTCTGGGCCTAGAGTGAGCTCAACTTCAACCATTCGCAGATGGCACTGTACGGCCCCAAGCTAGCAGCTAATCGCTAGTCGCTATCAGCTTGCTTCAGTCGGGAGCCATGATTCGGATGAGCGAGTTCTCACGCAAGATGTGCGTCACTCAAGACCAGGTTGCATGGCTAATCAGTGCACCGGAGAGAACGGTGTACCGGATGGTGGGTGGCACAATCCGGCGATCGTCACGCGTTTTGAAGTTGCGCTTTTGCGGTCGGTTTTGTTGGCCGACGGCCAACATCAACCCACACGTTTTGGATTGAACTTGGCCGTTGGCCAAAATGGGAGCGTGTTTTCCTGGTCCAGGGGCGTTGCCTGGGCTGATAAAAATGTTGGCAGGATGGTAAGTGTGCGAACCGAATTCAACTCATTGAAAAAGTTAAATTGACAATTGAAAAATGCAAATTGATGCGATTTCATCCACGCATTCCGGCATTTTACAATTGTCAATTTACACTTTCACTTTTTCAATAACGACCAACGCCGTATCAATAGCATTCGTCGGAAACTGCCCAAACCGCCTGGTTGATTTCATTTTTATCAGCCCAGGCGTTGCCGGCTGGCTATGTTGAAAAAGGCCGTTGGCCAACAAACCAACTGCGTTAGCACCATCGAAATCGCAGTCCAAGACAAGTCCAGGCCACTAGTGGTTTGTCACAGCTAAAAGTTAGGGTTGATCGTAGTGGACGAGGCCACGAGTCCTTGGATTTTACGCCAGTTCAGGACTCGTGGCCTCGTCCACTACCCTAAAAACAAGTCCTGACAGGCCACTAGTCTTTTTCAGTGGCTGGGAACCGTTGGCGTTGATCGCTGGGGACTGGTTTGCCGCTTTTGAGGTTCCACCATTCGTGAGCTCGTTCGGGATCGTAGCTCGGGTTCGGCATTGGCGTCCGGGCCAGCACGCTGCTTCTCCACTGCGTCAACTTGCGTTTGAGGTCGCCTGCTCGACCTTTCTTCTCAGAGGCTAGGTTCTTCGTTTCGCCCAGGTCGTTTGCCAGGTTGTAAAGTTCGAGGTCCCCGGTGCCGTCCAAGTACTCGATCAGCTTCCACTCTCGTTCGCGAATGGCGCTGGCGGGTCGGTCATGGTGGTAGTGCGGGTAGTGCCAATGCAGTGCATCTCGATCGAGTCGGCTGGTTGGATCAGACAGCAGTGGCGCCAGGCTGTGGCCGTCGATCGTTTGGTTGGCGGGCAGTTCGCCACCGGCCAATTCAACAAACGTGGGGTAGAAGTCATGGCTGATCGTCGGTTCGTCACAGACGCCGGCTGATTTCACGGTCGCTAGATGACGGATGATCAAGGGGACTCGAATGCCGCCTTCGTGAAGCGAGCCTTTTTCGCCTTTCAGAGGAGCTTGTGTGCTGACGAGATCGTCGGCGGCTTCTCGGTAGTCGTATCGTTGGTAGAGTCCGCCGTTGTCGGAAGTGAACACAACCATCGTGTCATCCGAGATCCCCAGTTCGTCGAGCGACTCAAGCAAACGGCCGACCATGTCGTCGCAGTGCTCGATCATGGCGGCGTAAACCGGATGAGGCAGTGACTTGCCGGTCTGCTTTGCTTTGGCCTCGTACTTTTGAACTTTCTCTGACATCGCACCCAACGGAATGTGAACCGCGAATGGCGATAGCATCAGGAAGAACGGTTGGTCTTTGTTCTGCTTCATGAAGTCGATGCAGAGGTCGGCTTCGAAGTCAGTGCGGTACTGGTTGGGTTTTGGTTTCAGATCGGAACGTCCCTGGACTCGGTAGCGACCGGGGAGATGAGGCCCGCCGATGACGGCGCTGAAGTCGTAGCCTTGTCGATCGGGTTGGAATTCAGGGCCGTTGCCCAGGTGCCACTTGCCAACGTACCCCGTCGTGTAACCCGCCGCCTTCATGGATTCCGCGACGGTGACCGTGTCCAGCGGCAACGCCATGGTGGTCTGCGGCGTGATGACTCGTTCGAACGGACGCCAGTGCCCCGGGATGTGAGCGGTGATTCCGATCCGAGCTTGATTCTGCCCCGATTGAACGGCACACCGTGTCGGTGAGCAGACAGCACCGGAAGCGTAGAAGTTCGTGAACTTCAGGCCCTCGGCGGCGAGTTGGTCGATGTGCGGTGTCTCGACCAAATCGTTGCCGTAGCAACCGATGTCTTTCCACCCCAGATCATCGATGAAAATCAACAGGATGTTGGACTGATCAGCGCGTGCTTGCGAAGAGAAGCAACATGCGATCAACGCGATCGCCAGGGCGAACGGGGGCACTCGAAGTGTCACAGTGATTTCCAATGGGTGGGGAATTGGATGGTGGGACCTCGAATGATAATCCATTGCGCTGGGGCGGTTGAGGACCGCGCATGAAAAACTCCCTTCCGATGCCTCGAAAGGGAGTTTCGTGTTCTCTCAGATTTTCGCAGGGCCAGCCGCTCAAACCGTTCAGGCGTTGGCGGCTTTCTTTTCAGCTCGCTCGACCAACCACAGCAAAACGGGGCTGGCCACAAACACGCTGCTGTAAGTACCGACGATCACGCCGACCACCAGGGCGAACGCGAATGCATGAATGCCTTCGCCGCCGAAGGCGTACAACAATACAACCACAATCAAGGTTGTGATCGATGTCAGCAAGGTTCGGCTGAGCGTTTGGTTGATGCTGGTATTGATCATTTCGCCGGTCAAACGAGGAGCCTTGCCCTTCGTTTCACGAATGCGGTCGAAGACCACAATCGTATCATTGAGCGAGTAACCAATGATCGTCAGCAGGGCCGCGACAACCGTCAGCGAAATCTTGAACGGATCAATCAGCAGGAACCCAAGGGCGTCCGCCACCCAGTAGCTGACTGCGATCGCACCCAAGGTGATGGCAACATCGTGCAGCAAAGCAACCACAGCAGCCAAGCCATAGATCACACGTTGGAATCGGAACCAGATGTAGCCGATGATGCACAGCAGCGAAGCGAACAAGGCACCGAAGGCACGGCTGATCATGTCGCCAGCAACACGTGCACCAACGGCACTGCTGCTGATCCAAACCGGATCGCTGTCGAGCTGACGTTCCATCTCAGCCATCACCTTGATGGCGTTGTCTCCACCGAGAGGCAACTGAACCCGCCACTTCGAAAACGCCAAGGTCGAACCTGGTGACCAAGCGTCCACGTCGTCACCGAGTGGCTGAACCACAATGCCTTCTGCATTGATTGGGACGTTGACGGCTTCTGCCGCTGAAACGATTGAATCGACCAGGCCTTCTTCGTTTTTGACGGCGACTCCATCACCACCTTTGATGCCCAGCGAAATGTCCGAGGTGCTGAATGCCAAACCAGGCAGTTCGACGGACTTGGTTTCGGCTTCAGCTTCTTCGGTTACGACTTCATCAGCTTCCGTGGTTTCTTCCACAGCCACTTCTTCGGTGACAGCTTCTTCGTCATCAGCTTGAGCAACCACCAACATCACGCCGTTGTCGGACGCCTGCCATTGGCTGGTCGTGGTTTCCGAGGGCTCGACAGGATCGGAGGAACTCGTTGCCTCTGCCTCTGGCTCGGCCGATTCTTGCGAGGCACCCGACAGATCAGCAGGAGTGATGTCGACGGTGTAAGTCACCAAGCCAACCGATTCCGAGGCAGCAAAGCCTTCCTGGATGACCTTTTTCAAATCGTCGACTCGGTCAACGGATGAATCCACCTTGAAGACAGTGCCTTCTTCGGTGCCATCGATCGAAACGCCGTTGACGGTGAACTGAACGGACTCCATTCCCGACGATGTCACGGCATCGTTCATGATCTGCCGAACTTCATCCGCTTCGGTGGGTTGATCCACGCGGAATTGAACCGAGGAACCACCGGCGAAATCGATGTCGAGAATGCTTTGACCGCGAGCGAACAAGGCACCCAGACCGCAAACGACCAAGATGGCTGACATCGTCAGTGTCACCTTGCCTTTGCTGATGAAGTTGAACTGCCCACCACCGGCGAATGCCGAGCGGATGCTGTTGACGCCATCGGACATTCCCAGCGACAGGAACCCACGGCGTTCAGCCAAATCAAAGATCGTTCGCGAAACGTAAATCGCGGTGAACATCGAGTACAAGATGCCCAAGATCAACGTGACGGCGAAGCCCCGGATTTGGTCCGTTCCGATCGCATAAAGAACGATGGCGGTGATCAACGTTGTCAGGTTGGCATCGATGATCGTGGTGGTCGCTCGAGCGAAACCGTTGCGAATCGCCATGCGAGCCTTGGCACCTTTGCCCAGCTCTTCGCGGATCCGTTCAAAGATCAACACGTTCGCGTCCACCGACATCCCGACGGTCAAAACCAAACCGGCCAAACCGGGCAAGGTCAGTGGCTGGCTGATGAACACCATCGTGGCCAAGATCATCGCCATGTTCATGACCAATGCGATGCAAGCGACCATGCCGGCGAAGCGGTAGTAGAACAGGATGAAAACCAGCACCAAACCGAGCGAAACACCGATCGAGTACAAACCTTTGGTCCGAGTGTCAGCACCGAGCGTTGCTCCCACTTCGTTTTCAGCGATGGGCTGCTTGGTCACCGTTGCAGGCAACTGCCCCGCCTTCAAGATTTGAACCAACGAGTCCACTTGATCACGAGTGAAGTTACCGGTGATGCGACCGTTCTTGTTCATTGGCTCTTGGATCGAAGGAGCCGAAAGCAGCTCGTCATCCAAGACGATGCCCAATTGTCGCGTTCGCGAACCATCGGGAGCGTTGTTCGTTGTCAGAGCACGGAAACGTCCCGAACCCATGTCGGTCAGGGTGAACGCGACGGCAGGAGCACCGGTCTCATCGAAGGTGCTGGCGGCGTAAGCGAGGTCTTCCCCGAGGATGTCCAGCTTCGGGTTGACGACCATCAGGACTTCGATGTTGTCGAAATCTTGAGTCTTCAACCATTTGGCGACAGAAACCGACTCATCGCCGATGCGTGCTTCCGGTGGGACGTTGAGGATCGCACCCGTGCGTGGGTTACGAGCCAACGCACCGGTGACAGGCACCAACAGAGGACGCACGCCATCGGTCTCGGTTTCTTCGAAACCAATGCGAGCCCAAAAGCCGTAGAGCGAATCCTCAGGCGATCCAACCATGTCTTTGGTTGCGACGCCCGGTTGCGGCGATTCAGCTTGCTCAATTGCTTCGTTGATCAGAGTTTGGTGGTCAAACTGGTTGGCCAAAATCGCAAATCGCAACTGACCGGCCTCTTCGACCAAGTCCTTGATGCGTTTGACCGCGTCAGGATCTTTTTGCGGGATGATGATTTCGATTTGTTGTTCGCCGTAGGGGCGAATCACGATTTCTTGTGTGCCTGCCGGATTGATACGACGGGTCAACGGTGCCACCAAGTCTTCACTGGTGATTCGCTGGCCTCCGCCCTCGATCACAGCGGCTTGCTTTTCCGGGTCCAGTTCATAAACCAGGATGGTACCGCCCGAGAGGTCGATGCCGAGGCTGGGGAACTTGTTCGTCAGCGTCACAGCGCTGGCCGTGATGGCAAGCAAGATGAAACCGAAGCGAGAGCCGTAGGTTGGCATCTTCAAGGATTTCGCCAAGAAGTTGCCAACAATGAACGGCAGAATCAGAACGGCCGCAGCGCTGAGCAAAGTCAGAAACTGTTCGATGCTGATGCCCTTGGAGACTTCGTTGGCGACGGCAGCGTCGGTTTGCGCGAGCCACTGAGCCGAAATCGTTTGGCAAATATCGGGAAGAGTCGAAAGATCCATCGTGGTTTCTAAGTACGGGTGCGATGTGTCCGCTGCGACCAAAACCAGTCGCTGTGGGAAGGATGGTTTGGGAAGAGGTCAGTCCGACGAATCGTTGTCGGGTTTGTTCTTCGGTTCGCCGACGATTTTGACGATGGCTGACCGATTGACTTTGATGCGTGTCGAACCACTCTCGTCAATTTTCAGAGTCACCGTGTCACTGTCCGGTGCAGCGGAAACGATCGTGCCGTGAATGCCACCAATCGTGACCACGCGATCGTTTTTGCCCAGCGCGGACATCATTTTGGCTTCTTCGGCACGCCGGCGTCGTTCAGGGCCGAAGTAGGTGACGTAGAAAATGGCCACCACGCCAACAGGCAAAATCAACGGGTTTTCGAGAATTCGCTGCAGAATCGAGGATTCTCCAGCAGGCGGTGCATCCTGTGCCAGCAACTGAAATGCGAGCAAGGTTGCCTGCCGCGTCAGATCAGTTAAGAACAGATCGAAAGAAGGCAACAAGACAGGGGTTCCGGGGAAGATGACACTAGCTCGACGCGGCCCCAGCCGTCCTGGCTGGTGGTTGCCTGCGTCATTCGCAATGCGGCATGATATGGAAGCAAAAAAATCGCCACAAGCCCAGCCCTAACTTGCCTCGCCATCCTCCTTTGCGTAGCACAGAGAATCAATTGGATTTCCCCGCCGAAGAATCGTTCGAGGCCTCCTCCGATGGGTGGCCGGCTTGGCCACCTCAAAACGCCCAATTGACCAGCCAGATCGAACGCTCGGTGACAGAAGTTCTGCACGACGGCCAATGGGGGACCTATCCCGAGACAACCGCGGGCAAAACGGGCTCCCCCGGCGTTTACGAACGATGTCGAGCCTCCGTGGCTGAGGCCGCAACAAGCTGGGCGGCCCCCCCAGGAGTCGACCTGTTCGGTGTTCCGCCCCAGGTCCGTTTGTGCCCCTCGGGATCGTCGGCGATTGAGCTTGCCCTGAGATCGCTGGGAGCTGGGCCAGCGGGGGGAAAGCAAAAGGCTGCGACTCAGGTGATTTTGTCGGCCTACGATTACCCCGGCAATTTTCGGACGGTCGAATTGCTTGGGGCCCGGCCGGTGCTATGCGACACGGAGGCCCCCCAGGCAGCGTCAGACAGCTGCTCCCCTTCCGGTATCTCACCATCCCTGAAGTCAATTGAGCGAATCGAGGCCCCGCCAGAATCCGTCCTGCTGGTCTCGCACCTGCACGGCCAGTTGGCGGACTCGCATGCCCTGGCGGAACTGTGTCGCCAACGCCGATGGTGGTTGATCGAGGACGCTTGCCAAGCGATCGGAGCAGGGCGAACTCAACCGGCCGCGACCGGACAACTGGTTTTTGTGCCCGTGGGGGCGATGGCCGACTGGACCACCTACAGCTTTGGCGGCAGCAAGCCACTGACGTGCGGGAACGGAGGCGCTTTGGCGACTGGAGTCGAAGGCAAATTTCAAAAGTTGAAGGGGATGGTGGATCGGCCAAGCGATGCGTTCCCGCTGTCCCCGCTGCAATGTGCCGCACTGCTGCCGCAATTGAGCTGGCTGACTCGGATGAACCAAATCCGCTGCGAAAACGCGACACGTTTAAGTGAACTGGATTGGGCATCGGTCGGATGCACCGCGATCTGGAACGACGATCCCACCGACGTCCGGGCTCCATACAAGTTCCCCGTCATGGCTCGAGACGCTCCGACCCGGGCGAACGTGTTGCAAGCCCTGCGTTCCAGACAGCTGCCGTGCGGAGAGGGATTTCGTGCGATGCATCGAACCAGCGACCGCCGGAGCGACAAACCAGTCCCGCTGACGAACGCTGAAAAACTGAGCGACTCGTTGCTGGTCATCGACCACCGCGCGTTGCTTTCCCCCGACATCACCGAACGAATTCGCGAGTGTTTGGTTGAAATGCGTTGAGTCCGCCCAGGGAGATCTCGCGAATGGAAGCGGCTTGAATTATCTTCTCCGCGTTCCCAGCCTTCCAACCCCGAGAGCGGCGGGCGAGCTGGACAATCGCGTGCTCTCGCCGAGCCATTATCACCGAATCCCCTTCTCACTGAGATCAACATGCAAGTCAACGAGTACTTCGACGGCAATGTCACTTCCATCGCGTTTGAAAATGGCGAAGGCCGAGCGACATCGGGCGTGATGTTGGTGGGAGATTACGAATTTGGAACCAGCGAAAAGGAATTGATGAAAATCGTTTCCGGCAAACTCGAAGCGAAGCTGCCCAGTGAACCTGGCTACCGGGCCTACCCAGCCGGATCCGAATTCCGAATCGATGCCAACCAAAAATTCCAAGTTCGCGTGCTCGAACCCACCGCCTACCTGTGCTTCTACAGCTGAGCGGGTTCGCGACCGCCAATTGTCGCCTTTCTGACTCCGCTCGATGGAATCGGGCAAAGTAAGCAGGTCGGCAGGAATGATCGGGCACAACCATGTGAGCCGTTTGGGCGTTCGCCCCGGTTGTGCGTGAAAACCGTGGCTAACGCCAACGGCTCACATACCCGATGACACCTGCGTACCTGCTTAGAACATTTGTCTCAACTGTTTGCGTGTTTGGATTGAACTGCCGAGACGTGCGATGCGGATGTTTTGCGGGTTGGTTGGGAGACCACGTGGCTTGGCGTTGGCAAGATTTCTGACGGAATAGTTGAGGACAACGGCTCTACTCTGGGGCCGGGGCTTCCTGCGTTTGGACCGGCCGATGCGAATCGATCGCATGGGAACGCGATGGACTTCAGGTTGGGTTACAATCAGACGGCATGTCTGTGAGCGCCGACGATTGCCTCACCCCGCCTGAATCCTCCCGCCTGGAACCTTGGTTCTCCCCCTTCCATGAAAAATGATGTCTTATCGGCCACCTCGTGGTCACGGATCGCCGCTCTCGCGTGCGTCGTTGTTGGTTGGAACACCTTGGCTACCACGGCAAGATTCGCGGACGCCGCTGAGAAAAAAGTCTTGCTCATCGCTGGTTCCCCCAGCCACGGCTACGGTGCTCATGAGCACTACGCTGGACTGAAAGTTCTCGAACAGTCGCTGCTGGAAGCCAATCCAAACCTTCAAACCGAAGTCGTTCGTGGATGGCCCAAGGACGCTTCCAAGGTGGAATCAGCCGACAGCGTCGTCCTGTACAGCGACGGGCAAGGTGGCCATGTCGCGTTTGATCACCGCGATGAATTGCGGACTCTGTTGAAGCGTGGTGGCGGGCTGGTTTGCTTGCACTACGCCACCGAGATGACGCCGGGCGAATCCGGGGATGACATGGT
Source organism: Rhodopirellula islandica (assembly GCF_001027925.1). Taxonomy (NCBI): domain Bacteria; kingdom Pseudomonadati; phylum Planctomycetota; class Planctomycetia; order Pirellulales; family Pirellulaceae; genus Rhodopirellula; species Rhodopirellula islandica. The sequence continues at coordinate 24,549 of NZ_LECT01000017.1, forward strand.
CGAACTGTTGGGCGGTCACTTTGAAGTCCACTACAGCGTCAACCCGCACTGGATCGCGAAGTTTGATTCGCTTCCCGAGCACCCGATCACTCACAATGTCGAACCCTTTGCAACCAATGACGAGTGGTACTTCCACTTGCGTTTTTCAGACCAAGGCAAGCTGACTCCGATTCTGCAGTCCGTCGCACCAGAATCGACGATGCGACGCCCAGATGGTGCTCACACCGGCAACCCACACGCTCGCAAATCAGTCGCGGCGGGCGAACCCCAAACAGTTGCCTGGGCCTATGAACCCGAATTCGGCGGCCGTAGTTTCGGCTTCACTGGCGGGCACCATCACTGGAATTGGTCCCATGTTCCGGTACGCCAATTGGTGACCAACGCGATTCGTTGGACCGCTGGCGACGATCCGACCCAGGAAGCCAACTCGCTTCAACCGATCTCGGCAGAAAGGTTGCTGGCAGACCAAGACTTCGAACCGCCCACGACGTTCGATCTGGAGACGGTCGCGAAACAGTTTGCCATTCCGGCCACCAGTGAGACGTCCAAGGACAACGCAAAAAAAAAACGCTGAACCGATCGACGGCGGCGCCCGCTGAGCTGTTGTTCGCCAGCCCACTGGTGACCACTGCGACCGAAGGACACCAAGTATCGATCGAAGTCGACCTGACCGAGGTCGACGAAGCCGCGCGTCAAAAACTGTTCCTGGTGGTCAGCGAAGGCAACAACGATTACTCGTGTGACCATGTGGCTTGGTTGGCACCAACGCTTCATGGTGCCAAGGGACCACTGGGTTTAGTTGATCACGGCTGGGTGAGCGCTCGAGCCGGATTCGGCGAGGTCCGGAAGAACGCCAATTGTTCGGGGGGCCCGGTGTTGGTTGAAAACCAGCTCGCGGGCAAAGCTGCGATTGGAACCCACGCTCCCAGCATCATCGAATTTGATGTCCCACCCGGCTACGACCGTCTGACCGTGACGGGGGCTCTAGAAAGTGGCGGCACCAACCAGCAGGGCGGCAACAGCACCAGCGTCCGGTTTGCCGTTTACGCCGGATCGCCGCCGAAGCATCTCAATGAAGTCGATGGCAAGGCGGCGGAAAACCAACGTTCGCCGGAACTTGCCATTGCGGGATTGGAGGTCGCTGAAGGCCTGGAAGTCACACTGATGGGCAGCGAACCGGACCTCTCCAGCCTGACCAACCTCGACATCGATCATCGCGGGCGGGTTTGGGTTTGCGATGTCATGAACTATCGCGGCAATCAGGGATCGCGTCCCGAAGGCGACCGAATCTTGATTTTGGAAGACACCACCGGCGACGGAAAACTCGATCGCGTTCACACCTACTATCAAGGTCGTGACATCGATTCGGCGATGGGGATCTGCGTGCTCGGCAACGAGGTCATCGTGTCGGCTTCGCCAACCGTGTGGAAGTTCACCGACACCGACGGTGACGACATCCCAGATTCCAAGGTCGCGATGTTCACCGAAACGGGGCAACCTCAACACGACCACTCAGCCCACTCGTTCCTCTTCGGCGACGACGGCAAACTGTATTGGAACTTCGGCAACACCGGCATGCAGGTCAAGGATGCCGAGGGCGAAACGGTGATCGACATCCACGGCCGGGCGGTTGTCGACGACGGCAAGCCTCTGTTCGGCGGAATGCCATTTCGATGCGACCTCGATGGTTCCAACTTCGAAGTCCTGGCTCATAACTTTCGCAACAACTGGGAAACCACCGTCGACTCCTTCGGCGCGTTGTGGCAGAGCGACAACGATGACGATGGCAACCGCGGCACACGAATCAACTTCGTGATGGAACAAGGCAACTACGGATACAAAGACGAGCAAACCGGGGCCTCGTGGCGAGCCGACCGGATCACCTTGGAAGATGAAATCCCGCTTCAACACTGGCACTTGAACGACCCCGGTGTGGTTCCCAACGTGTTGCAAACCGGCGCGGGTTCCCCCAGCGGAATCTGCCTGTACGAAGGACGCTTGTTGCCAGAGCGTTTCTGGGACGAAGTCATCCACTGTGACCCTGGACCGAATGTGGTCCGGGCTTATCCCATGACGTCCGACGGTGCAGGATACTCAGCCACGATTGAACCCTTGATCACCGGCACGACGGACAATTGGTTTCGTCCAGCCGATGTGTGTGTCGCTCCCGATGGATCGCTGTTTGTGACGGATTGGTACGACCCCGGTGTCGGTGGCCACCAACAAAAGGACAGCGACCGCGGACGCCTGTTTCGCGTGGCCCCGCCTGGTGTGAAATACTCCGTGCCGAAGTTTGACTGGACGACCGTCGAAGGTGCCATCGAAGCACTCCAAAGCCCTAACCGTTCCGCTCGCTACCTGGCCTGGCAATCGCTGCACGCGATGGGCAAAGCCGCCGAGCCCGCCTTGCTTTCGCTGTACGAGAATGAAAACCCTCGCTATCGGGCTCGTGCTTTGTGGTTGCTTGGCAAGATCGATGGTCGCGGGCAATTCTACGTCGAGCAAGCCTTGGCCGACGACAACTCTGACATCCGATGCACGGCGATTCGGCTGTGCAAACAACTCGGTCTTTCAGCCGCAGAAACTTGTGGCGATGCAGCCCACGATCCAGCTCCCGCGGTCCGCCGTGAACTCGCTGTGGCCTTGCGATTCGACAAGTCCGACGCCATGCCAGCGGTTTGGGCGAAACTTGCGGTCCAGTACGACGGCAACGACCGTTGGATGTTGGAAGCGTTGGGGATCGCCAGCGATTTGCGAGCCGACGACTGCTACGCGGCTTGGATGAAAGCCAACGATGGCAACTGGAACACGCCCGCGGGACGCGACTTGGTCTGGCGACTGCGTACCGATGACGCGGCAGCCAAAATGGTGGAACTGCTGGCCACTGGGATGCCAAGCGACGAAGCCAAACGCTACTTCCGGTCACTGGAATACCACTCCGATGCGGTGCGTGGATTGGTGCTGCGTCAGTTGCTGCCCGATGAAAACAGCGAGCTTGTTGTGGATCCTCAAGTTCTCATCCACACCGTCACGCGAATGCCCGATTTCGATCCGGCGAAGTTCCCCAAGACCCACTCCGCGATCACGGATTACATCCGCGGTCGCGCCGGCGAGCCCGACTTTGTCGAGCTGGTTGAGCAGTTTCAGATCACGGACATGGACGAGGATCTGATTGCCGCGATGCTTCGAGACGGCGACGACAACCTGTCGCTTTCCGCCTTGCGTTTGTTGTTGAAACGCACGGACGGTTGGAACCGTTTCGTTGTCATTTTAGCAAAGGACTCGACGTACGATCCCGGCCAACGAGGCCGAATCCTGTCGCTGCTCGGTTCACTGGGCAACGGGCGTGCAATCGGATTGCTGGCCAAGATGGCTGGTGACGAGGAGATGGATTACGGTTTGCGAAGCGCCGCGGTGCGCGCGATGGCCAAGTCCAACGGTGGCGCCGAAGAGTTGCTCAAGATGGCGCAGGAGAATCACCTTCCAGCGGACACGCATTTGCTGGCGGGCGGCTTGCTCGGTCGCAACGCCAACCCAACGATCGCAAAACGCGCCCAGAAGTTGCTGCCTCAACCCGCCGCGGCTGATAACGCTCCGCTTCCTCCGCTGGATGAACTGGTGCGCCTCAGCGGCGATGCGAAAAGGGGGCTGACCATCTTCCGTGGCGTCGCGACCTGTGCGAACTGTCACCTGGTCAATGGGTTTGGAAAACAAGTCGGCCCGGACCTCTCTGAAATCGGGTCCAAGCTTTCTCGCGAAGCCATGTTCACCTCGATTTTGGCCCCCAGCGCCGGCATCAGCCACAACTACGAGAACATGATCGCGTTGACCGAGGATGGCCGCGTCGTCAACGGCGTGCTGGTTTCGGAGACCGACGACAAACTTGTGTTGCGAACGGCAGAAGCCATTGACTTGGAATTGGACCAAGACGAAATCGTTGACGTCAAAAAAAGCGAGAAGTCGATCATGCCCGAAAACCTACACCACACCACCGACCAACAAGGCTTGGTGGACATGGTGGAGTACCTGATGGGACTGAAGAAGAAGTCGTGAGGGGCCAGCACGTGCCGACGACGTCGACGGAAAACGCGTGCTGCCAACCTGTCGCTCGGTGAGCCTCACCGAGACGAGGCTGCCTTCGACTTTACCGGTTGGAAGCCGATGCCCATTCAGGCCTCAAAGGAGTGGCCTTCGCGAGGTTCGAAACTCAGGAATGAATTGGCTTCGTCGGAGCCAGCGAATTGCTGCTTGGCTTCATCCCAACGGAGTGCCTGACCGGGAAAACGAGTCGCGATGCAGCCGAGCAGAGACGCCTGCGTCATGGTGCCGGCCGTTTGCAGATCGCTGGCCAAAGCATCCGACTTGCCTTCTCGGGCGGCTTGGATCCAGCGTTCATAGTGAGACTTCGATGTCTTGCTGCCCTCGGCAGACAGTTGCTCAGCCCGTTCCCGAGCAGCTTGCCGTGCTGCGGCGAGTTCGCTGTCGTCATCGCTGGCAACGGCAACGATCTGCGGCATCTGATCCGATTCATTCGCGAGCGTTGATCCGACAAGTGTCATCTTGTCGCCCACAATCATGCAGCCGCTGCCGCCGGCGGAGAAACCAGGTTCGCCGGTGGTTTCATCCGCAATGATGGTCGGCGTTTCGGGCTGCTTGCCTCCGTCGTCCCAGGTCAGCTTCAATCCCTTGGGACAGACATCGGTGGCATCGAACTCCATTTGGACTTGGGACCAGACGGGATAAGAAATCGACGCCGCCGTTTCACAATCGGCAGTGACCGTTCGCGGCAGTTTCAACCGCAGCGCAGTGAAGGCGGGATCCAGCAGATGGCACCCCATGTCGCCGAGAGCTCCGGTGCCGAAGTCCCACCAACCGCGCCAGGCCACGGGAAGGTAGCCTTTGCAGAACGGACGATCCGCGACCGGGCCGAGCCACAGGTCCCAGTCCAGCGAAATGGGGGGCGATGTCGAAACCGGTGTCGTCGCCATTCCTTGTGGCCATTCCGGACGGTCTGTCCAGCAGTGAACCGATTGGATCTCACCCAACACGCCACGCTGAACGAAGTCCTGGAAGGCTCGCATATGAAGGCTCGAGTGGCCCTGGTTGCCAACTTGGACTGCCAATCCGGATTCCGCGGCGGCAGTTTGCAACCGTTGGACTTCATCAAACGTGCGAGCCATTGGGCATTGCAAGTAAACGTGCTTTCCATGCCGCATCGCTGCCAAACCGATGGCCGCATGGGTGTGGTCTGGTGTGCTGATGACGACCGCGTCGAATTCCTTGTCGAACTCATCGAGCATGACCCGATAGTCCGTGAACCGTTCGACATCGGGATGCTGGCAAAAGGTTTTGCCTGCTCTTTGAACATCGACGTCACAGAGCGCCACGGGGGTCCCACCGGCGTGGATCATTCGGCGTACATCTCGGGCCCCCTGACCTCCAACGCCGATCTGGGCAAATCGAAATTGATCGCTGGGGGGAGTTTTGCCGGGTCCACCCAAAACATGGGGGGAGACAATCATCACGGACGCTGCAGCGAGCGTCGAACGTTTCAGAAAAGAGCGACGGTCGGCGGACGCGCAGCGTCCACCCCGGCTGGCCAAAGAATCGGTCATTGCGATCACCTGACGGTGCAAAGAAGAGAAAAGGACAAGCGAAAGACCTCGCTGCGATCGTTCTCAGCGAGTCTCCGCCTGACGCGAGCATTCTACCGGTCAAGCAGCTTGCGGACCAATTTTCAATTTTCGGGCGTCAAATTTCACCGGATCGTTGCCCCATTTCAAACTGTTCCCAATCTGCGATCGCCCATGAAATGGCGTCAAATGCGGAGTGGAATGCTAGCATTTGGCCGCCGTCCGCCGAGTTCCTTGGGGGTTCGCCTTGGATTTCCAAATGAACCGGACACTCCTTCGCTGCGAAAAGAGGTTGTTGATCGGGTTGGCCTGCGGGTACAATTTCCGATCACTCAGTAGTGGGCCGATTGGTGCCAAAACTGCCAAGATGCCGGATTTTCGCATTGGCGAGCCTTTCTCGGACCTAACTTCAAAACAACTGTCCATCCATTCACGAGGATCATCCGAACGATGGCAATCAAATTGACCGAACGCGCAGCCGAAGAAGTCATGCGTTTTCGCAAGGAACACAACTTCGACGATTCGATGCTGTTGAGGATTGGTGTCGCCGGTGGTGGTTGCAGCGGATTCAATTACACGCTGAACTTCGACGACAGCTTTGACATGAAAGCCGACTCGAAATACGACTGTCACGGCGTCAGCGTCGTCGTCGACAAAAAGAGTTCGCTGTACCTCGATGGAACCGAAGTCGACTGGTACGACAGCCTCGAAAAGCAAGGCTTCACGTTCAACAACCCCAACGCTGTGAAAAGCTGCGGTTGCGGCAGCTCCTTCCAAGCCTGATCGAGCTCGCTCGAATGGAAAACGACTCATCGAAAGTCGGCTCGCTTCCCTGAAGCGGCCGGCTTTCGTTTTTTGCTGCGCGGATTGCCCCGGGATGGAGAACCGCTCTTGGCGGGGAAGTCCTTCGCGAATCGTCTGGGGAGAAACAACCGTTGCGATCGCCTCGTCCACTTCGTTTGGCCCGTCCGATCGCGTCCAACAGGCGCTCCACCAAAATCCCTCCGACAACTTTGCCTTGGCCTAGTTGACACTTCTGAGGTTCCTGCGGGATGATCGCTCGCATGTCCACACGTCGACGCGCCCGCGAAATAGTCCTGCAGCTTCTCTACGAAGCCGATCTCAATGATTGGCGTGATGCCGCCACATCACGCAAGTTCATCCGCTCTCGCTTGCAAGGTCGCAAAGTCCTCACCGACTTTGCCTCTGACTTGCTCGATGGCACGATGGCTCGGCGGGATGACATTGATGCCAAGCTCGCCAAGCTTTCCACCAACTGGGCATTGCATCGCATGCCGGTGACCGATCGCAATGTTTTGCGTCTGGGTGCCTACGAGATCCTCTACAGTGGAACGCCGGGCCAAGTGGCGATTTCAGAGGCTCTGACGTTGGCGAAACGCTATGGCGGCGAGAACAGTCCGAGGTTCATCAACGGCGTTTTGGACCGGTTGTTCAAGTATCACTCCAGCCCTGAATCCATTTCCTCATGATCGTTTCGATCGCCGGCAAATTGGTCCAGGTGGGCGAGATCAGCGTCATCATCCAGGCGGCCCCGTTTGATTACGAGGTCTACGTGGGCGATTTCACCCGCCGACAATTGCAGAACCAAATCGGCAACGAAGTTCGGCTGCACACGCTGGACTACATCGAAGGCAACGCTCAAGGCGGACGCCTGACACCACGCTTGATCGGATTCTCAACCCTTCCTGAACGTCAATTCTTTGACCTGTTCTGCAGCGTGGACGGCGTCGGCGTGAAAAAGGCTCTGCGGGCAATGGTCCGCCCCGTCAAAGAACTGGCGGTGTTGATCGAAGAACAAGACGCAAAAACGCTGTCAGCACTTCCTGGCATTGGACCAGCGACCAGCGAAAAGGTGATTGCGAAACTGCGTCGCAAGATGCCACGATTCGCGTTGATGGTGGCCGGTGGCGAAGTCGCCGATTCGATGCAGTCCGAGTCGCCCATCATGTCGGACACTTACGAGGCACTCGTGATGCTCGGTCACAGCGAAGCGGATGCTCGCAAGCTGATCGACGAAACCCTGGCGACCGGCAAAAAGTTCAAAGACACCGAGTCGCTCCTCACCGCCATCTATCAGCGGTCGAAGTAACCAGGGCGAAGCAACCAGGTCCAGGCAACAGGCCGAAGGACCTGCCGTGGATCTCCTGAGCCGGTGGTCGCCTGTTCAGACGTTTTTGGTATTGCCCCTACGACGGTTGGGACAGGCACAGAAACGCGAGGGGCGACGAACGAGCGTTTCCGCGACTGTCGTCAAAAAAACTGCGCAAATTGCCTAGGCCTCCATGTTGAACTCTTGTGATTCCATTTTGAGACGCTTAGGTTTCCCCGGTCCAAGGTCCTTTCGACGCCCATCTTCGGGTCACGAGGGACAGGTGGCTGCCTTAAGAAGGGGAATCCTATGGCTCAGTCGATGGTTGCGGGACGCAGCCGTTTTTGCGGAACCGGCGAAGATCGCCACTCGGTGACGCCACGCTTTTCACAGCGAGTTTTCTTTCTGGTCCGGCCGGCCAAGCCTTGCTGGAACATTGCTCTGGCCACTTTCTTTGGCCTGTTCGCCACCACAGCCCGAGCCGAGTTGCCAATCATTGGCAAAGTCGCGTCGGCTCTCTCGTCGGCAAACTCGAATCGCCCGCCAGTCAAGGAACTCTTTTCACCAGAGACGCCCCAGTGGCACGACAACTTTGAATCCGGCTGGGCCGCAGCTCGTCGCTCAGGGCGACCGATGTTGATCTTCATCACGTCAGAACATTGCCGATTCTGTGACGCGATGAAACAAAACACGTTGTGTGACGCTGGGATTCAATCTCGATTGGCGAATGGTTTTGTGCCGATTATCCTTCGACCGGACACCAACCCAGAGATTCTGTCGCGAATCCCTGTGACAACGTACCCGACCACTTTGCTGGCCATTCCGCGCGGCAAAGTGATCGCTCACCGAGTAGGCTATCAACCTCCTGACCGTTTCCACGAACTGTTGGGCCTGGCCCCTTCCCCTCCGAACTGACCCCACTATGAATCGACGCATCTCCGGCATTTTGACTCCTAACATCACGCCGGTCGATGACCGGGGACGTGTCGACGAAGACCAGTTGCGAGGGTACGTGGATTGGTTGATCGACCATGGCGTGGATGGGCTGTACCCGAATGGAAGCACAGGCGAATTCGTTCGATTCACGGCGGAGGAACGCCGCCGGATCGTTCGCATCGTGGTGGACCAAGCCGCCGGTCGAGTCCCCGTTCTGGCGGGTGCCGCGGAGGCAAACGTTGATGAAACCATCGAAGCCTGCAACGCCTACGGAGACATGGGAGTTCGAGCGGTGGCGATTGTGGCGCCGTTTTACTACCCGATCAGCAGCGAAGGCGTGCATGCCTACTACGCCCGGATCGCTCGCGACGTGCGAGTCGACGTGACGCTCTACAACATCCCGATGTTTGCGTCACCGATCGAGGTCGATGTGGTCATCCGGCTGGCCGAAGAGTATCCCCGGATCATTGGCCTGAAGGATAGCTCAGGCGATCTTCCCAACTTGATGCGAATGATGGCCGCGATTCGCCCAATGCGAGACGATTTTTCGTTCTTGACCGGCTGGGACGCGTCGCTTGCACCGATGCTGATCGCCGGAGCGGACGGCGGCACCAACGCAACCAGCGGCGTGTTGCCGGAACTGACCCGGGCCATCCACCGCGCCTGCGGGGAAGGTGATCACAAGCTGGCCATGGAACTGCAGTATTTGTTGCTGCCATTGTTCGACGCAATGATCGGTTTGGGTGAATTCCCAGAAGGCTTCCGAGCAGGAGCCCGTGCCCGTGGCTGGGACCTCGGTCGCAGTCGCTTGCCACTGTCGGACATACAACAAGCCCTGATCGCAGAGGCGGAACGCGACATCAACGCGATGGTCCATTCCACGCAAGCCAAGATGTCTGCCACATCGGAAATGCCGCTGGAAGCAATCCAAGTGATCGCTCGCCGAGTGATGGAACAGCTTCAGAAGTAGCGAGCCACTTTTGAAAAAGAAGGTCGCCTGGGAAGCCAGACGTGCCGATCTGTGGGACACATCAAAGCGATTGCGCGGTAGGATAACGCGTCGACCTGCTTCGTTTTCACTGCATCGTGTTTTACCGTCATGGCGAACATCCGACCGTTTCGCAACTCTGATCTCCCGGGCCTGTTTGACGTTTGGATGCGTCACTGGGAGGCGGCCGGCCAAATCCCTCCGGTCAGCGTTTCGATCCTCGAACGAGCCGTGCTTTCACGAACGTTCTTTTCCCCTGCCAGCCTGCTGGTGGCGGAGGTGGATGGCGAAGTCGTGGCGTGGTGCCATCAGTTTTCAGACGACTGGCAATCGCCCCCGCCGGAATTGTTGGAAGGCGACTCGCAGGTTGCCCTCAACGAAGTTCCCGAAGTCGATGCGGTGCCGACATCTCTGGTCGCCGCGATTTGCTTTGCCGGCGAGGCTGGACTGGCGGTTTGCGATTCCTTGCTGATCGAAACCATGCAGCGAGCCGTCGACGCGGGCGTCAAACGGATGTGCGTCGGTCCCGTTCGCGACGCAAGAAATGGATATGGCGGTTTGCCTCCCATCGGGCACGGGATGGGGGTCCCCGTTTCGGACGCGCGCGTTGCCTCCCTGTTGTCGCGACATGGTTTCCGTGTCGCTCGCAGTTTGCTGCGATTGGTCGCCAACACATCGACCTATCGCCCGCCAGTCAATCGAGAGTTTTTGCAACTGCGTCGTTCCACTCGGATCGACCGGTTGCCCATGCTGCCGCTGAATCATCGCACGGCAGTCGCGATGAGCCATTTCGACATGGAACGCAATGTCTTGATGGACCACCAAACCAACGAGCCACTCGCCGCAATTGACCTGTGGGTGGGTGATCCCGAAGGCCAAGTTATGGATGGGGCCCGTTCGATCTTGTCTTTGCGGTTGATGCATCCGGTGGAACTCAATGGCTACCCGGCACCCAAGCCCAAGAAAGGGTTTGTGACATCGATGGCCGAACGCGAATTGTCGACGCACGAACAATTCTTAGTGGCATCGATCGTTCAGTCACTTTCTAACCGGCAAATCTTCACCGTTGAAACCACGATCGACTGCAACGCGGTGAAGCTGAAAGAACAGTTCGGGACGCTGAAGTTCAGCGATGACGAACAAGGTCGCCAATGGGAAAAAGACTTCGCCTGAATCGACAATCACGGTTCGCACCTGCAACCGGGGCCAGCGCTGGACTGTCAAATGTTTGGTGTTGACGCTCCGATAGCGGATGCAACTTTTCTTCCGGCATGCTGTCTTTCTTCATCCCGGTAGGGATGCCAGATGGTAGCCGGGGGTTGCTGCGTAGCAGCGTACCCCCGGAAAACGAGCGCCCCAATAAACACTCTCCATCCCGCCGTGGCCAATGGCCACGGCGGGATGGAGAGTGGTGACGTGGGTTTCACCTGTCCGTCGGTGGCGCGATCGCTTGCCGACGGCTACCCTCTGACATCCCTACCGGGATGAAAACTTGCGCAACCACAGTGCGTCACAACGCCAAATATTCAGCAGTCCAGGCCAGCGCCCAATGGCACAGGAGGCGATTTCGATCGTTCCTGCCTCACTGCTTCGATGCATTTCATTCGGCATCCGCTGCGTTGGATTCGGCGTCCGCTCGATCATTCCGATTGACCATGGATTGAAACAGCGGCTGATCAACGGTCTCGGAAAGAAACGTCACCGCACCATCGCCCTTGAGGACACTGGCGCCGCCGAAGTGCCGGCTGCCCAACCCTCCAACGAAACTCAGATCACTGAGCTGCTCTTCTTGTGGGAACGAGTTGATTGGGTGGCCTGAGTTGCGGAGCGTCGCTCGTGTGCCGCTCAACCAACCCAGATCGCCTGGAAACGAAAGCTTTTCTCCCAGCAAGATCGTGGCAGACATCCCGTCAGGAACTTCTTCCGAGCGAACCCAGGCGTTGAGAAACAACAGCCCATCGTTGGACGTGCCAATGGGGCTGGCGACGGAATGATGCAACCCAGCGTAACTTGAATTGGTGGGTGCGGAATCGTCGGAGGGGCAACGAAAAACAGGAACCATTGTTTCGCGAATCAAGCGATTGGAATCGGAATAAACACTGGACGTGAAATCGATTGACTGAAACAGTCCCGTTTGATCGACGTAGGGAAGCAGTGCCGGAACCCAGTTGTGGTGATAACCTTCGGGAGCGCTGGCGATCGCGAGCTCCGCGTCCGCGGCAACCGGTTCGCCCGTCGACGGCACCTCCGGCCAAAATCGAAACGTGGCATTGAAAGAAGCCGTGCCCGTGGGCAGATGAGCCTGATCAGTCGAATAGGCCTGCATCGCAAGTGAGAGTCGGACCAGGTTTTGATCGCAGTTGCTGCGCCGAGTCAGTTCGCGCATGTTGCGAACGAACGGGATTGAAAGCGACAGCAAGATCAACACGATCAGCACGACGACCATCACTTCCACCAAAGAAACGCCAGGTCGCGGCAGTGGACGCTGGCGGCGGTTCCAGGGGAGTGACGTTTCGAAACGAACGAGTCGGCGATGGGAAGCAGCATTCATGCCCGTACTTTATCGAGCCAAGGCGTCTTCGCGAAGATCGCTGAATCCTGGTCAAGCCGCTTCAGGGTAATCGGTGGATTTCTGATCGGCATCCCGCTGCCCATCGAGCTGGTCGTCCGTCTGCTCCTCGAGGTCTACTGCTGAAAACGACTCCAGTGCCGTGTCCAGCGACAGGGTCGATGGCTCGCCATCTGGCTCGGCCAATCGACTGGGGGCGTTCGCAGCGGGGGAGATGTCCTCTTCGCCGGTGTTCTCGCGCGATGCCACTGCGGCGGCGTCCGCCTTGGCTTGCTCGTCGTCCCCGGATTCTGGTTCGTCCGCTTCTTCTGCGGGGTCCCCCGAGTCGTCTTGCAGTTCACCTCGCGAATCGAGGTCGCGCTCCAACCGAGCCCGCTCGCTTTCCCACTCCAAGTTCCATGCGGCGGCGGCTTCCAATTTTGGAATTTCGGTCAACAAGGCGTCTGCGGCGTTCAATCGCCCGGTGTGCCTCAGCACGGCGGCCAGCAACAACAGTGCAGGTGGATCACGCGGCTCGATTGACAGCCCAGCTGTCAACGCCTCTTCTGCCAACGCGTAGTTGCCCGTTAAATAAGCGACTTGTGCTTCGGCAAAGCGGTCCGGCTGGTCGCTGACTTGGCGGGGCGACAACAGCAACGGCAACTCGCGAATCGAACGAACCGTCAACACACCCCAGGCGGCGGCAACGATCCAACAGGCCAGCATGACCAATGCCCCGGACAACCATCCGGGATAAATGAACTTGGCGATCAGCAATGCGTTGACCACCGCGGCAAACGCGACGGACGCAGGCAGAGCCGACAACCGTCCACGCCACCACAATTCCGACATCCCCGGCCACAGGCACGTCCAATAATGTTTCGCTTGGATCGACACGATTTCCATCGCACGACAAATACGAAATTCAGTGCCTGTGCAGCAAGTCGAAACGCAGCAAGCGAAACTCGCATCCGTCCAAGCCAGGGAACTTGCTCATGCTGATGGACCCAGAAGCCTTTGCCATCATCATCAGCAGTGTCCTCGGCGTTTTCCTGGTCATGGGCGTCGGTGCGGTGTGCCGGATTCAGCATTGGTTGACTCATCAGGCCGATGTTTCGCTTGCCAAACTGACGGCGAAAGTCCTGCTGCCCTGCCTGTTTCTGGACCGGATTCTCGGTGATCCGACGCTGGACTCCCTGGCGTCGGCGTGGCTGCCCCCGGTGCTTGGTTTTTCGATCACCACGTTCGGTTTTCTTGCGGCGTGGTATGTCGCCAAAAAGATGGGGCCCTGGGTGGGTTTGAAAACCGACGCCCAGCAACGAGCGTTCGCGTTGTGTGCAGGGATCTGCAATTACGGCTACATCCCGCTGCCACTGGCCCAGATCACTTACCCCAACGCGGAAGTCGAGATGATTCTGCACAACGTCGGCGTCGACATCGCGCTCTGGAGTGTCGGCGTCGCGATTGTGACTGGCAGCAGCGGAAAGAAGGCCCCCCAAGAACAGACAAGTGTGTGGCGCCGAAACTGGAACCGAATCAGCCCCGTTGCCACAAGCGCCCCCCTGATCGCTGTGATCGTTGCCCTGTTCCTTCGCGCCACCGGAGCCGAAACCTTGATTCCAACCTCCGTGATGCGTTCGGTGGGATTGCTGGCCTCCAGCTCAATCCCGCTCGGACTGCTGCTCAGCGGAGCGATCCTGGTCGACTTCCTACGCGCAGCCGACTGGACGGGGTCCGCACCGGTGATTGGATTGGCGGTTGGTTTCCGCCAGTTGTTCATGCCGGTCGTGATGCTCGGCGTCGCCTCGGTGACGGTGACCGCCACCGACCTGAAGCAAGTGTTGCTGCTAGAAGCCGCCATGCCATCGGCGGTGTTCCCGATCGTCTTGACCAGGCTCTATGAAGGTGACACGGCAACGGCCCTGCGAGTCGTGCTGTCGACTTCGTTGCTCGGAATCGTGTTGATTCCGGTCTGGATGGCCATCGGTGCTTGGTGGCTGGGCGTCTGATTCGCGAGTCGCTCCGATCAAACGCTCCGATCAAACGGGCTTACCAACGAGCTTCCATCTGGCTGACAATTCGGTTTGCCAGATCTTCAATGGCTTTCTGTGTGGCTGTGTCGATCGATTGACCAGCTTCGGGAACAAAGCGTTCGTCCTGACTGAAAAGGATTGTCAGGTCATCCGTGGGGACAATGGAATTCTTCATCAGCAATCGGCCTTGCCGATCCGACCAAGAGGCTCGGACCTGAATCGCTGCATCCAGAGCACGCACGTAGTCAGCATCGTTCTCGGTCAGTACCCGTTTGGTTTCGTCGACGACCTCGCAACGCAGCACCGTGTCGGCGAGCGGGTCCGCCGTGACCTTGTAAGGGGTTCGCAGCTCAATCTCTTTGTTGAGCGCTTCGGTCAAGCGAACACCAAGGTCTTCTCGAAACGTCGCATTGCGGATGACCGGCACGTGCACAGTTCGAATGTTCTGCGGGAACATCGAGGCATTGCCGAATTGATACGGCGTGCAACCCGAGAGGCATCCCACAACGATTGTGGCAAGAATCCCAAACAACGTCCCTGAATTCGGTCGTCTTGTGCGTTGACTCATCGGTAGATCGACTCGTTTTGTTCACCGGTCGACGAGTTGAACTTGGTTTCCAGAGGTGGCGACCGGCGACTGTCTGGGAAGACTCGCTTGAGCATCATCGCGGTGACTCGCTCAGCGGGAACGGCGGGGTACCCTGAAATGGCCTCCAAACGCTCACGGGCACGTTCTGCGAAGGGAGTGCTGGGATAGTCACGGAGAATCATTTGGTAGTGCAAGCGTGCCGCACCATACTCCGATCGCTTCTCACGAAAGGTCGCTCGGTCGTTCAGCTTTTCAGCGCGGCGGAAGGCGACTTCGGCGGCGGCGCGAGCCACCATCTCGGAGGTTTCTGGATCCTGCAGGCGATCCGGGAAACGCTCCCTGGTTTGCCGAACCAACTTGTCAGCTTCTTCCAAC
Organism: Rhodopirellula islandica; assembly: GCF_001027925.1. NCBI lineage: Bacteria > Pseudomonadati > Planctomycetota > Planctomycetia > Pirellulales > Pirellulaceae > Rhodopirellula > Rhodopirellula islandica. The sequence continues at coordinate 39,761 of NZ_LECT01000017.1, forward strand.
ATCAACCCGCTGTACTTGGGCCCCGCAAAAACCTCGAGCTTGCATCGGATGCCCATCAGGTGAGCGTTGAAAAAGTGATCGCTCTCGGGAAAGGTTTCGCGGAGGTCCGTCAAGAATTCATCGGCAGTTTCGAAATCGCCCTGACGCATGTACTCGACGGCCGCGGCCATCGTCGCATCATCGGCCAAGCGTCCGGTTGGATTGTCGTATCGGATTTGGTCCAGGACGCGAACCGCGTGTCCCTCGGTGTCCAAACGCGGGCGACTGGGGTCGAACAGATTGAACTTGAACCAATCGTCTTCGGTCGCCCGTTCGGTGTCGATCCAGTACTGAGAAATCGCAAACGCGCGTGCGGCGGCCTGGTCGACATGGCGGTTGTTGGGGAACTCTTTGTTCAAGCGTTCGTAGACGTCCGTCGCATCGGGGAGTTGGTCCGAGAAGAACAAACTCTCCGCTTGCATGAACATCGCATCTTGCGCCAACGCTGTGCCGGGCTGCGCGTCGGCGGCGCGAGCGAATAGTTTCGCGGCGCGGGCAAAGTCCTTCTTTTCCGTGCCTTCCGCTTCGCCATCGAGTTCGGTTTGCTTGGTGCGAGCGGCAGCAGCACGGAACAACTGGTCGGCTTCTTGGTAGAGCTCTCGGGCTCGCTCCGCATCGGGTTGCTCACGCATGGTGAGAAACCGCAGGGCACGGTCAGTGGAATCTTTCGTCGAGTCCCAAAACCCATCTTGGGCCTGAAGAGAATTCACGCCCAACAACGGAGCAGTAAAAACAGCGAATGCGAGTAACAGCGAACGGCGAAACGTCACGAGCAGCTTCCTTCAGTCAAGTTCGAAATGACTCGTTGGAGATACTCAACTCGCTCGCCGCGTCGCTAGTGCGAATCGAGCTTGCTGGGCAGGAATGCTTGCATTCGCGGCGTCTGCCCGATCAGTGCTTCCAGAGTACGATTCAGCAACCCACGCAGGTCGCGGTAGATTGCCGGGGTCAGCGTGGGAAACAGGCGGCCAATCGGAAACGCGGCCGTAGGCAGCAGACTCGGATTATCGGGTCTGGGATTCACCGAGGGCGTGCCCCCTGCGACGCCATTTTCACCACTCCGGGTGGCTGAATTTGCCGCGCCGACCGGGTCTTCACTAGGGTCGCGGGCCAGTTCACGCAGCGCCCCCAGGGCATCCCAGCTGACTGTCATCAGATGGGTCTGCGCCGGACGGCAGGTTTCACACACTACGCCGCCGCCGACCAATGAAAACGCAGCACGTCGTCGGCTTCGCTCGACGTCCTTCCCGCACACCGTGCAACGATCGGTTGCTGGCGAATGCCCCAGCAATCTCAAACACTGGGCGTCAAAGGCCAACAACGTTTCCGCGACCGGGCCATCCCCATCGATCATCCCCATGGCCGACAATGTCATCTCAAACAATTCGCCGTGCGGGTCGTCGTCGTCGACCAACAACCGCAGCATTTCCGCGATGTGGTACCCAGCGTGCAGTCGGTCCAACGATCGCTGGGCGCCGCGAAAACGGCGGCGGAGCTTGGATTCCGTCAACAAATCCAGTGTATCGCCTGGTTTGTCAATCAACGTGATGGCGCACACTGACAACAGGTCCAACGATCCCTCAAACGGACCTTTCAGTCGCCGAGCCCCTTTGGCGAGCGCCGAGATCCGCCCGAGATCCTTCGTCAGCAACGTGACGATCAGGCTGGTTTCGCTGAATTCCACCGTTCGCAGAACAATCGCGGTGGTGGATTGATTGATCATCGATGAAGTGGGATGGGGTCCGACCCAAGGTTGTTCATTGGTTCAGCGTCAGGGCAGCGATCGCTTGTCCTCGCCAGAGCAACCGTGAGAAGCGGGCGAACGCCTCCTATCGCCTGCATTGACATCAGCGACACCACGGAAGGCGGCAAGCTGAACTGCTTGGGCATTCCGGGTTGAGTGTTCCCAAAACGAGTTGCGCCCGGAGGGAGTGCGAGGAACCTTGAAATACACAGCCGTTACATGCAAATCCCATTACTCCTGCGCACCCCGTCCGGACGCAATTCGCCGCCGCGGAATTTTACCTCCGCAAGCCTTCGCTCTGCGGTGCACTCCATTTGAACACACAGCAAAACTGGGTTGCGAAGTGAATTCTACCACGGTGTTTCGTAGTCTAACTACTGGGCCGTTCAGGGAAAGCTGCGTCCAACCGAAACGACCTATTTGCATCTTCCGGGGTGATGTTTGCAACCTAAATTTTCCCGCACTGTGTCGGATTTGTCCGCTGTCAGCGGATCAATCCTGATTCCGATTGGATTTGACAGGGACACTCTCGCGGCGACGCTCCAATTGACGACATCTTCCGCCGGGAAACCTGAGAAGTGCCCCGGGGTTCACGACCGGAACGGCGATGCGCATACTGCCGGGTTCCCGTCCAACCTGTTCTCTCAATCAAAGTGAATTTCGATGAGTCAAAGTGGTGTGATCACGTTCAAAGGCAATCCGATGACTCTCGCTGGTAGCGAATTGGCAATCGGCCAAGCGGCTCCCGATTTCAGCTTGCACTACGCCCACGAAGGTTTGAAAGAACTGAAGTTGGCGGACCTGAAGGGCAAACCTTCGATGATCAGCATCGTTCCCAGCTTGGACACGCCCACCTGTGCGATCCAAACAAAAAAATTCAATGAGCAGTTGGGCGAACTGGGCGACAAGATCAACGCGGTCACCGTCAGCCGCGATTTGCCGTTTGCACAAGCTCGTTTCTGCGGAGCCGAAAACGTTTCGATGCGAACCGCCAGCGATTATCAAACGCACGCGTTTGGTGAAGACTACGGCGTCGAAATCGAAGAACTGAAATTGCTCAGTCGTGCTGTCATCGTCTTGGACGCGGATGGCAAAGTGGTCTACAAGCAGGTCGTGTCAGAAGTCACCGAAGAACCCAACTACGACGGAGCCCTGCAGGCTCTCAAAGATCTGGTTGGCTGATTGACTTGATTGGCAGAGTGAAATGAAGGCCCTGAAAACGTTTTCCTCCGTCGGCAACGTCGACGCGAGGGAAATCGTTTCCAGTCAGCCGCTCCTGATATCTGAGTCACCTTTCGTGCCCCGATTTCAATTTCTCGATTCGTTTTTTTTCAAGGACCCCCTTCATTGTTGATCGACCGGCTTCGCAGCGCAGCGGTGTTGATAGCGATCTCGATGGGGTGCCTGTTCGCCGATTCGAAATTCAGTGCCCCTGGAACGGAAGGTTTCCTTCTGATTCCGTTGCTGCTGTTTTTCGCCCTGGGCACCACCTGGGACGTCACGTCTCTCTTGCTGGCATCTGGCCGCAACTTGTGGCGAACCGGGTGCATGATCGCGGTGGGAGCAATCAGCTTAGGCTCGGCCATCCCGACCTTGGTCAACGCAGCGTCCCAGTTCAGTGGGGGTGCCATCGGGGTGTACCCTGAGAATTGTCCGATCGGGCCATTGGGGTGGGCGATGACCATGGCCATCGCGTCCCTGTTCGCGTTGTTGATTCGCGAAATGCGAACCTATGGCGTGACAGCGACGAACGATTTGGATACCGCGATTGACTTGGATGCCTCGATCGCGTCCAGCGACACGGCGTCCGAACCCAGTGCAGGCAGCATGGACCGCCCCAGTGGCAGGGACCGATCCAGCAGCATCGACCGAACCATGCGGGCCGCGTTTGTCTCCCTGTACATCGGGTTGCCAATGAGTTTGCTCTTCTCGATTCGCGGTTTGGGCAGCGACATCAGCACCTCCTGGGGGCTGGCGGCGCTGTTGACCATGATCGCGGTGACGAAATCAGCCGACGCAGGGGCTTACTTTGCCGGCAAGGCATTGGGCCGCCACAAACTGATTCCGCGTCTGAGTCCTGGCAAGACTTGGGAAGGCGCCATCGGCGGAGTGCTCATGTCGACGTTGGTCGCGATGGCTTGTTTCCAGTGGTTGTTCCCAGCGATGGTTGCCGGTTCGGTTGCTCCTGCCTCGCTTCCCTCGATCGGTTGGGCGTTGATTTTGGGCCCGGCTCTGGCAATCACAGGCATGGTCGGTGATTTGGCGGAATCGATGTTCAAACGCGACTGCGGGGCAAAAGATTCCGGAAATTGGCTTCCCGGTTTGGGGGGAGTCTGGGATGTGACGGATTCATTGATTGCTGCGATTTTGCCGGCTTTCCTGTGTTTAGCGGCAGCGGCATGACGGCCCCCCGGCCTCCCGTGAATTCTGCCCAATCCAACGCCGCACGATGGTCGGACCACGTGTGGGACGGTTAGAATGAGTCACTCTTAATGAAACGCTCTGACGCATGTCGGTCCAATCTGCAATGAACGAAGCCACGCTGTCGACAGCGGGTCCCAATGAAGTCCTGACGCTGTTCGGTCCTCGCGATCAACACGTGCGAAAGCTGCGACGGCTGTTTGGTGTCGACATCACGCATCGAGCGGGGAAAATCCGCGTCGCTGGTGAAGAGACCGGCGTGGGGGCGGCGATCCGAACGCTGGAAAAACTGCGTTTGCTCTGCCGCAAAAATGGCTCACTCAGTCTGGGCGACATTGAAACCGCGGCCGCCGAAGAGGGTGCCGAAATCGAAAATGGTCGCCCACCGACCCCCAGTGGCGAAGCCATCAACCTGCAGAACGCGGGACGCAAAATCGCCCCGCGAACGCCTGGTCAAGCTCGCTACGTCGAAGCGATCCGGCAGCACGATTTAACAATCGCGACGGGCCCCGCCGGCTGCGGCAAGACTTATTTGGCCGTGGCCACCGCCGTCGAAGCACTTCGCAACGAATCGATCAAGAAAATTGTGCTGGTGCGTCCCGCCGTGGAAGCCGGCGAGAGCCTCGGTTTTCTACCGGGTGACTTGCGAGCCAAGCTGAACCCCTATTTGCGGCCCCTGCTCGATGCCCTGGGCGAAATGGTTGACTTTGACCAAGCCCGTGCATTGATGGAACATGATGTCATCGAAATTGTTCCTTTGGCGTACATGCGAGGCCGCACACTCAACGATGCGTTCATCATTCTGGACGAAGCTCAAAACACGACCGTGGCACAAATGAAGATGTTCCTGACCCGGATGGGCGAACGGAGCAAAATGGTGGTCAGTGGAGATGCAACCCAGCTGGATTTGCCACGCGGGGTCCGCAGTGGGCTCCATGACGCGGTTTATCGGTTCAGCCGCATTCAAGGCATCGCTCAGGTTCGCTTGGGAGCCGCCGACATCGTGCGTCACCGTCTGGTGCAACAAATCGTGGCTGCCTACGAAAACAAAGACGGCGAAACCGTTGTGGACGAAGTGTCTTCGTCAACGAAACTCAACAGCGACGACGAAGCCATTTCAAACGATCCGGGTGCTGCGAGCGAATGAGCGGAGCGAGCAAAAGCGGGACGACCAAAGGCAAACAACGTGCGGGCAAAGAACGCATTGAGTCGCTGGGAATCCCGAAGTCCAAATGGGCGACCTGGTGGTCTCGAAAAGACAAAGCGGAATGGTCGCTCCGCGTCGGGATGACGCTGATCGCAGCGATCACCATCCTGGTTTTGTGCTCCACCTGGAAACCAGCCTTCAGTTATCGCAGCGGCGCCATCCCCGCTCGCGATTTGATCTCACGTGTTGACTTTCAAGTGGCGGACGCGATTGCAACCGGTGATTTGAAGGAACGCCGGCGTCGGGAAGTGATGACGCTGTACCGCAATTCACCTCAGCGTCTGGAACAATTGCGTGCCGCGCTCAAGAACCGACTGTTTCTGGTCCTTGGTGCTGCCAATTACGAACAACTCGGCAAAGAAGAACGATCCGCGCTGACGGAATTCTACGAGGGCAGCGAGACCGCTCCCGATGGTGAATCACCGGCCGAGCGTTTTGCTTTGCTCAAGCGAGTCTTCAGCAAGGACAAGGACCTGGCAACGCTGGAAGCCGCCGTCGATTCGTCGATGCTGAAGCTCTACAAGAACGGCATTTTGCAGGCCCCGCAGCACCCGCCCGAAAAAGGGTCGCAGCGGATGATCCGTGTCTTCACTGGCGATCAAACCGAAGAAGCGGTCCCCGTGGAACTGTCCAAGGTCATCATCGCGGAAGCCGGCAACCAACTCGTCAAAGAACTGCGTGACCAATTTCGGTCACGATTCCCCGGTGACGAAGGCTTGATCGCCGCCGACATGATTGGCGATTGGCTGCGAACACGACTGCCCGAATTTGAGACACTGAAATACGACGACGAAGCCAGCCAAAAGGTTCGCGATCAAGCGGCCGCGGCGGTCGAAGACGTGATGATGACGTTCTACGCTGGCCAAACCAAATTGGCCGATGCTGGCAAACCGCTGACGGGCCGCGAATTGGGGCTGCTCCGCAGCGAGTGGTCCAAATTGGTGGAGTCCATGCGTTGGATGGACCGTGTCGCTCGAGTCGCTGCCTACGCTGGCATGATCGCCGCACTTTACCTGCTGTGCGGATCGTACATTTGGTTTGTTGACGACCGTTCCCTGCTGCTGGATCGCAACAAACTCGCCAAACTGCTCGCGTTGATGGTGATCACCATTGCGTTGGCCTACCACGCCTCACGCGATGCCTGGCGAGCCGAACTGGTTCCTCTGGTTTTGGCGTCGATCACGGCCGCGGTGATCTACGGTCGTGAATTGGCAATTCTACTGATGGCGTCGGTTTGCTTGTCCGTGATCCTGTTGCTCGGTGCCGACATCCCGAACCTGGTTGCCGTGACGGCGGCCTGCACCACCTGCACCTTGTTGACTGGTCGCATCCGTTCTCGCACCTACCTGGTCACCGTCGGCCTGATCTCCGCCACGATCACCATGTTCACGGTCGTCGGCGTCGGGATCGTCACTGGACAAACCCTTTCCTCGGGCGCTCCGGGCGGCAACCTGGAAGGCATGCTCAGCGGCGGATCGCTCAATCACGTCGTCAATGGATTGATCGGCGAAGCGGGCTGGGCAGGCGTCTGCATCTTGTTCTCGTCGCTGGCGATGACGGGTTTGTTGCCTTTGGTTGAAAAAGCATTCGGCGTTCAAACCGACCTCAGCCTGTTGGAGCTCGGCGATGCATCGCACCCGCTGCTGCGTCGCTTGGCACAACGAGCCCCAGGGACTTACAACCACTCCATCAACGTGGCGTCGATCGCAGAAGCCGCCGCCGATGCGATTGGTGCGAATGGCTTGCTCGTTCGCGTGGGAGCGTACTTCCATGACATCGGAAAGATGTTCAAACCGGAATACTTCATCGAGAATCAATCGGCGGGAATCAACCAGCACGATTCCCTGCAACCGGCAATGAGCACGCTGGTCATCATCGCGCACGTCAAAGACGGCGCGGACCTGGCTCGCAATCACCACCTGCCCGAACCGATCATCGATTTCATCCTGCAGCACCACGGCACGACACTGGTCGAATACTTCTATCGGGAAGCCGCCAAACGCAGCGAAGAAGACCCCAATCGCGAAGCGGTCAGCGACAAAGACTTCCGCTACCCAGGCCCCAAACCGCAGACACTTGAGGCCGCCGTGTTGATGCTGTCGGACACCGTCGAAAGCGCTTCGCGGACGCTGGTCGACCCAACCCCCGCTCGAATTCAAGGCTTGGTGGACGCGATCGCCCAAAAGAAAGTCGCGGACGGTCAGTTCGACGACTGCGGGATCACGTTTGCCCAGCTGCATCGTGTGCGACAAAGCCTCGTGAAATCGTTGACTGCGATTTATCACGCTCGCGTGAAGTATCCAGGACAACAATCGGCGTGATGGGACAACTCGAGACCAACTTGACCGCGGATGTCCTCGTCGACGAGGAAGCAGAACCTGACTTATCGGTGTGGTTTGGTTCCCTGGAGATTGCGCGCACGCAACTTGCGGAAGCTGCGATTGCCGCCGCCGCTGTGGAAGGCTGCGACCATGGTTCGATCGGAGTCCGGATCTGCGACGATGCCACGATCCATCCCATCAACCGCGAATTCTTGCAGCACGATTACCCGACCGACGTGATCAGTTTCCCGTATGAACTGGCCCCGCCTCAGGTCGAAGGCGAATTGGTCGCCAGCTTTGAAACCGCCATCGAAAACGCAAGTGAACCCAGCAACCCGCTTTCGCCCCGCGAAGAATTGTTGCTGTACGTCGTTCACGGAACCCTGCACATCGTTGGTCATGACGATCAATCTCCAGAGCCTCGTGCTGCCATGCGTCGCGCAGAAGCCGTGGCCATGAAAGCGATCGGGATCGAATTGCCACTGAGCCCCCCTTCCTTGTTGGAGACGTCCCCGGACGATGACTCGTCGGACGACGGCATGTCGAGCGGAGACTTTTCATGAGCAACTTGAGCGATCTCAATGCGTTGCCGTGGGCAGCCCTGGGTTTTGTGCTCGGCAGCATCGGCGGTCTGGGGAGTGAACTGCTGGATCGTTTCGCCGGTCGGTCGCTGGAGATTTATTGCCGGGTCAAAAAGAACCGGGACCGCTTTGGTTCGGTGCTGGACCACCAAGACACCGTGATTCGCGCGGGCGCCTACCTGCACGTCATCGGTTCGGTGATGTTCGTTCTGTTCGGCACAATCGTGGTCGTCAATCGCGTGGATGTGGATCTCAACACGTTGTTGGCATGGGGAATCGCGGCCGCTGGTCTAACCATGCTGACTCACACTTGGTTGCCCAACGCGGTGACTCGGTTCGCCTCCGCACCACTGCTTTACCACACGTGGCCGTTTTGGCGAACGATGTCATTTGTGATGCGCCCGCTGCATGCTCCCGGTGAACTGCTCGAGATCATCTCTCGCCGCTTGGCTGGCGTGGAAGAAACAGAAGACGAGGACGAAGAACAACTCGAAGACGAAATTCGCACGATCGTGGCCGCGGGAACCCGGGAAGGTTTCTTTGCCCCCGGTGTTCGCGAAATGATCCAAGGGGTGATGGAACTTCACGAGGACACCGTGGGTCACATCATGACGCCTCGTGTTGACGTCAATGCCATCGAAATCAGAGCGACTTGGGAAGAAGCCATCGAGTCGATCATCGAAACCGGACGGACACGCTATCCCGTTTACGAAGACACCATCGACAATGTGGTGGGGATTTTGTTCGTCAAAGATTTGCTGCCGTATTTGGCGGGCGAAGGTTTGCCGAACAAACCTTTGATTGATCTCTGTCGTCGCCCTTGGTCGGTGCCCAAAGATCGCAGCGTCGACCTGTTGCTGCGTGAATTTCTACACAGCCGCTCGCACATGGCGATTGTGCTCGATGAGTTTCAGCAAACTGCCGGTGTGGTGACCATCGAAGATGCGTTGGAAGAAATCGTTGGCGAAATCGTTGACGAATCAGACGAAGAAGAAGAGATCGAAATGCGAGTGATCGACGACGACACCATCGACGTCGACGGACGGGTCATGATTGATGACGTCAACGACTTGGTTCACTGGGACCTGCCCGAAAGCGATGACTACGAAACCGTGGCCGGCTGGGTGCTGCATCACACGGGAATGATCCCCACCACCGGGCATCTGATTCGCGTCGGCCATTGGGAGATCGAAGTGTTGCACGCCACCAGTCGCAAGATTGAAAGCATGCGGATTCGTCGTGCAAACGGCGAAACTCAACGCGTCGGCTAAATCGTCATCGAGATGATGGCGTTCGATTATGTGATTTAACTTCCCTTCCTGACTCCAGCCCTCTCGTTATCTATGTGCGGTATCACCGGCGGTCTCTGGCAACGCGAAGACCAAGCGATCAGCGCCGAATTGCTGTCCAGGATGACAACCGAAATCGCTCATCGCGGTCCCGATGATTCGCAAATCTGGATGGACGCCGAGCATCGCGATGCGACCGGCCAACCCATGGGGGTTGGGCTGGGATTTCGACGCTTGTCGATCATCGACGTGGACGGCGCACGCCAACCACTTGCCAACGAAGACGGCCAGGTCCGGATGGTCTTCAACGGGGAGATCTACAACTACGAAGTGCTGCGAAAACGCTTGCAGGGCGCTGGGCACCAATTCGCAACGCAAGGTGACGGCGAATCGATCCTGCACCTCTATGAAGATGTGGGGACGGACTGTTTCTCGTCGCTCAACGGGATGTTCGCCATCGCGATTTGGGATGCCAGACGCAACCGAATCGTTCTCGCTCGAGATCGCATTGGTCAAAAACCGCTTTACTATTCGTACAAGAATGGGCGTTTGGTTTTTGCCAGCGAACTGAAAGCACTTCGATTGGTGCCTGGCGTTTGTGAGGAAGTGGATCCCAACGCAATCGATGAGTTCTTGACTTATCAATACATCCCCCATCCAGGAACCATTTTCAAAGGCGTTCACAAACTACCGCCTGGCCATTTCGCGGTCTTGGACCAGCGTGGGCTTCGAGTGGAACGGTACTGGAACTTTGATCCATCGGTGGAACGTCCAATCGGTCGGGAAGAGGCCACTGAAAAAGTTCGCGACTTGCTTTCCGACTCGGTGCGGTTGCGAATGCGCAGTGACGTTCCGCTGGGATCGTTTTTGTCAGGCGGAATTGACTCGTCGTTGATCACGGCCTTGGCGGGCGATCACACCGACACCGCCCTGCGAACGTTCAGCATCGGGTTCCCCGTCGCGGAATTTGACGAGACACGCTACGCCGCGCAGGTGGCGGAACACTTGCAAACCGACCACACCCGGTTTGAGGTCCAACCCAGCGGCATCGAGATTCTTGAAAAGCTGGTTTGGCACTACGACGAACCCTACGGTGATTCATCTGCGGTGCCAACTTGGTACTTGTCGAAACTCACCCGCGAAAGCGTCAAGGTGGCGTTGTCGGGCGATGGTGGCGACGAACTGTTTGCTGGCTACGAGCGTTACCGAGCTCTTTGGATGAGTCAAAAAATTGCTCGCCTGTTTCCACTGAACCGCATCCCCGGGATTGGACTGATTCAAAAACTTCCCGATTCGAATCGCCGCCGCTCGGTCATCCGGCGAGCCAAGCGTTTCTTGGAAGCGATCGACCAACCCGTCGTTCGGCGTTATCTGAATTGGTTGCAGATCTTTCCCGAATCGATGCGGGCGTCGATGTACAACGATGACTTCATCGCACGATTGCCCGGGAATGACCCCGTCGACTTTCTGGAATCCGTTTGGGCTCGCAGTGAAGGGCGAGACGTTGTCACGCGAGCCTCCACCTCAGACATCCTTTCGTACTTGCCGTGCGATTTGTGCACCAAAGTCGATATCGCATCGATGGCTCACGGTTTGGAAGTTCGCCAACCGATGCTCGATCATCGTTTCGTTGAGTTGGCGGCCTCCCTTCCCGTGGAGCACAAGTTCCGTGGGCGACGCGGGAAGCTGATTCTGCAAGATGCCTTTGGTGATCGGATTCCTGCCTCGATCTTCACTCGTCCCAAAATGGGCTTCGGGATCCCAATCGGGCAATGGTTCCGGGAGGACTTCAAACCGTTGGTCCACGACACGATGCTGGCTCAAGACGCTCGAATCAATCAATTTTTCCGCCCCGAGGCCATCGCGGGTTTGGTCCGGTCCCATGAAAACGGCGAGCAAAATCATGGGTATCGACTTTGGAATTTGCTGGTTTTGGAAACCTGGCTGCGTCAGCTTTAGGGCTCGCTGATCGCCCGCCCCCCACCAAGAAGATACAAACGACTCTCGGATGAACTGATAAACTGCGGTCTTTGCTGATCATCCACGAATCAGCATCGCGCTCCCGCGAATTCGATTGAGTATCTGATGAGACGAACTTTGTGCTGCTTGCTTGGCTGTTGGCTGCTCGGTTGTTGCTCCTTCGCCACTGCCGAAGATTTCTTCCTCACAATCGGGGGCGGGTACTCGCCCTCGGGCAATCAAGCCTCGCTAGAAAACAACGTGCTGTTCTCGCAGCGCGCCTTGAGTGAGCAAGGGGTGCTCGGCGAGCACAACGACATCTACTTTTCAGATGGGGATGCGGTCGGAAAGGACCTTCAAGTGATGGATCCGAACTCGGTTCCGAAAGCCAATCGCTTGATGGCCGAGTTCTTCGGCAATCGCGATTCTCTGGGGCTGTCCTATCGCAACCACAGTGTTCCCAACGTGAAGGGCAGCACCGAACCCAAAAACATTCGCAATTGGTTTCGAGACGTGGGCGAAACGATGCAATCAGGAGATCGGTTGTATGTTTACGTCACCGCCCATGGAAGCCGAAGCAGCGATCGCCAATCGCCCTATGACACCACGATCGCAACCTGGAACAACAGCTCCATTCGAATGAAGGAGTTCGTTGAGATGTTGGATGGTCTGCCAAAGGGAGTGGATGTCGTTGCGATCATGGTCCAGTGCCATGCGGGCGGGTTCGCGAGATTTATTTTCGATGAAGGCGATCCCGACCAAGGCCTTTCTCAACAAAACCGAATTGGCTTCTTCGCCACCGTGCACGATCGCCCCGCATCGGGCTGCACCCCGGAGGTGGACGAAGCCAGCTACGTCGAATACAGCACCTACTTTTGGGCGGCACTCTCAGGTCGAAACCGTTCCGGACGCTTGATTGAACGTCCGGACTACAACGGCGATGGTGTTGTTTCATTTGATGAAGCCCATGCATACACGGTGATCACCGCCGACACGATCGATTTGCCCGTGATGAGTTCGGGCGAGTTCCTGAGCATCCACAGCCATTTCGACGAAGACAATCCGGACCTACTGCGAAACGATGAGTCCTACGCGTTGATCCTGGATCTGGCGACTCCCTCCCAACGTGCGATGCTGGAAGGTTTGTCCGATCAATTGAATCTTTCCGGTGATGAACGCATCAATGAAGCCTGGAAGACGACCCAATCCGATCGAGACCGGAATTCGAATCGCCGCCGCCGACGCTCCTCCCCGGAGGATGGCCTGCGACGTCAGATCACACGTGACTTGGAACGCAAATGGCCGGAACTGGCCAACGTCCTCAACCCAGTTGCCATCGAACTGCTGACCAGTCGCCAAGACGAGTTTGTCGAAGTGGTGGAGAACCATCCCGACTACCCGCGTTTTCGCGAACTAACCGATGCCCGCGAATCCGATGAAGCCAAAACGAAAGTGAAGTACGAACGATTCGTTCGGATCGCTGACAATGTCGCGTTGGGGGAGAACCTCCGGCGTCTCGGTGACGAACGGCTTGTCGCGCAATACGAGGCCATCGTGGCTGGAGAAGCCGGTACGCTGAAGTCATCCAATTGAATTCGCCCCAACGTTCCCTGGCATTTCACGATTGTCGAGACCGTGTTTTTGGCGACGTCGTCGTTGCCAAGCCACCCCCAACCCCACGCAGGCTATCCACGCCAGTGACCCCGGTTCAGGAACCGCGGTCACAGTCGCAAAGTTATCCAGTGCAAAGTAACCCGGCGTGTTCATGCCGTAGGGTCCCACGTCGCTGGAAGACAAATTGAAATGCAAGCTTGTGGCTTCGGACAGAGAAGACAAATCGACGGTCCGCCACTCATCCAGGATGTAGTCCTCCAGTGAGTCAGTGAAGCGAAAGTCCGCAAGGAACACGTCGATGCTGGTGTCCAGGATTTGGTCGTTCGCATCAATTCCAAAAATGGACAGTTTGAGAAAGTCGGGATCTGTTCCCGACACTCCACCAAACGGTTTCGCAAAGGAATCGCCGTCACGCATCGAAAGTGCTGCGTACGTCGTGTTGCTCACATCCAAGCGGATCGCCTGCTCCCCATCGGGCAGATAAATGCTTGGCAGGGCGGTCAACGTGTTGATGTTGGTTGGAGTCGAGTTGGCATAGCCAAAGGCCACTGCGTAGTTGCTGGAACCGTCTGATCCCGCCCCCGGGTAAGCACTGAATTCATTGGTGTAGCCCTCTGTGGTGGTGTCGGTGTGATTGGAAACGGCAAACCCGCTCCAACTGCCGTACAGATCATTGTGGCGGTTGGAAAAGTCCACTCCATCAGCGGAAAAGACTCCGATGTGGTCATTCCCTCCATAGGTGCCCGGTACGACGGAGGCATTGTTGACAGGCCCATTGAACACGCCTGATGCCCCCAGAGTTTGGTTCTCGAAACCAACCACCACATCGGCCTGAATGACGCTGCCTCGCAAACTCGAGAGACAAACCAAAGCCAGCAGCACCCACCGAGGCAGTGCCAGTGAATGGTCCTGTAGCGGATCGCGTGAAGAAACGGTGACCCAACAAAAACGGCATGGGCGAGAAGAAGACATGATGACAATTCCAAATGCACTTTGCATTGAATCTTCTGTTGTCGGCGCATATTTCCCCTGATGACTTCCAGCTTGTTCGCGAAAATTGCGAGCCAAGTGCGAGAAGTTCAATCCATGGAGACGCTGCGACGAAAACTCGATTCAATTGCTGAAGACGGAAACCCAACACATGAACCGCCGCAACCTCGATCAAAGCATGGCAACATTGGTTTCATACGTTGCAACGTTTGCCTCAATCCAAGAAGGCACCCAAACGTCTTGCGCGAGGTAGGTCTTCTGACTCACCACCCGTTTGTTCACTCACTGCCTTCTCATTCACGTATCACGTCACGACGCAAAAACGAGAACAATGGCTGAATAGAAAAAGTGAACAATGAGATCGACTTCCGAAGATCTCTGGTGGCACACAGCGGCCGGACCGTCCCGGAATTTCACCGGAGTTCCCTGTTCACTGATTGGGTTGAAACCCAATCAGTCACCTCGAACGCCGGCGATTCTAGCCACGGTCGATCTCCTGTCAACACATTTCGAAACGCTTTGAGTTGCCAGAGAAAACGGAGGTCAAGCGGCTCTACTTTACCCTTCCTCCAGAGGACGCAGGCCGCACTGGGCCAGGGAGGGGGACGCGCTGCATCCGATGTTCGTCCCCCCGCTTCGCTCAGCTCTGGCGGCAGGAAGGCAACAACAAGCACGTCTAAGCAGGTCGGCAGGAGTGATCAAGCACAACCATGTGAGCCGTTTGGGCGTTAGCCCCGGTTGTGCGTGAAAACCGTGGCTAACGCCAGCGGCTCACATACCCGATGACACCTGCGTACCTGCTTAGTTCAGTGGCGGAACGATGCCGTATCTGCTTGAGTTCACCGAAGCGGATCTGGACCGACCGTTGACCGAACCCGAGAAGATGGCGGAGACGGTTCGGGAAATGTTTGACGGGAAGACGCCGGTTCGGACGAAGGATGTGGCGGATCGTTTGTCGCGGATCTACGGAACGGTGAAAACGCATTTGCATCGGGCAGGGAAACTCGGACTGCTGCTCCATGTTCCCCGTCGGGGTTGGCTAATGCCAGAGACCGACCACGCCAACGGATAGGCTCCGAAAGTTCTGAATAGATTCAAAAAGCATGTCGAACGCGAACACCGCGTCTTCCCCAAACAACGCCATGAGGCATTTGTCCGCCGTCGCCAAGGACGACGGGAGCGAAGATGGCGATGACGGAAGTATCGATCTCCCCGAGCGCGTAGCCGACACCTGGGCGGCCGTGCTGATCGACGTGCATGAAAACACAAAGATCGACTCTGGCGTAGATGCGGAGAAGGAGTCGGTGCAAGACGATGACGGACATCCCGAAGCCGAGGTTGCGGCCGAAGATACCGCTCGGCAGTTGATGGAGTCACGAAATCGGCGACTGTCCAATTCGAGCGGAACGGAAACCTCAACTAAAGAATCCGACAATAAACATCAGTCTTCGTTGTAGATTCTTTGTACAGACTGCTGCTCAGCCTCAAGTGCGCCCTTCGCGGTCTCCGCTTCAACCTTCGCTTCTTCGTACATGCGTTCGGCTTCCTCTTTGGCTTCCATCGCCTGCTCGTATTCGTCTTGGTAGGGCATGCATCCTGGGGCGATCAGTAGCATCGCGAAAACAGCAACAACAAACTTGATTCTCATGTTCGTTCTAGTCCTTTGATTTGGCAATCGATTCCAGAAAAGAGCGTTACTAGCCCGTACGCCGGCAGAGCATTGGGTATCAGGAAAAAGAAGTATATCAACCATCCATATGGCCAGCCATTTAAGTCGCGGATCCGAAGCATTTGAAGATCGAAATAGCGTAATGTCCGCACGCAGTGGCGAACGATCAAAACTGGGTGTTTAACGCCATTAATTGTTTCTGTGGCAATCTCGTTGCTTGTCGACGCCGAATGATCAGTTGCAATTCCCTTAGCAACGCTGGTCAAAGCAATGAAACACAGAACCAAGATCACCGCGAACCAATAGAAGACTCGCACGTGCGTCAGCTCCGTCAGTCGCTCAGCTATGTTCGTATCCACTGGTCGTGACAACTTCTTGTGAATAGTTGAGGCCACGAAAACCGCAGCGGAAATAGCAATGCAATCAATGAAGTCGTACGAAAAGATCACGATGTACGTTGCGAGTGCAAGTGGAATGCAGAGTGCAACCGAAATCAGCCTTAGCCATTTAGTCGTTCGCAGAAACGTTCGGATGGGACTCTCGTCGCGAAGATAGGTTGATATCCAGAATTCACGCGCCAGCGTACGTGTGTAGAAAACCTGAAGGTGCATGAAGTAGGCGAGTGCACCCAGCACAGGAATCAGCAAATAGATCGGAAGTGGTATGTACGACAGCAGCAAGATGCCGATCGTCGAAGCAATGAATGACTGTGGTTGAGACATGCGGTTCGTGGTTTGGATGACGTTGGCACGCAGTTCATACTTGCGAATCTGTTTAATGATCAAGCTCCTGTAGCTTCACGCTGATGCTACTGAGCTATTCACTTGAGTTCATGTATTCCTTTCCAGCAGAGTATGCTTCTTGTCCCGCCATCATTCCTGCTCCCCCAGTTGCCTTTTTTCCTCCTTCACGCCCAATTGTCGGCGCGGCTGATCTCGCTGCTTTGGCAGCGTTCATTGCAGGTCGGCAGCCAGTTGCGAACGACAAGACTAAAGAACAAAAGACCACAGGCAACCAAACACTATTTCGATTCATTCTACTCAAGATTTAAGAACTCATCGGTTAACCGGATTAGCCATCTATGCCGTTGAAACAACGGGCCAGCTCCCCTCGTAGTTTGAGCGGTTTTGCGGCTAACCCTTCGGTGGAAGAGGGTAGAAGATTGTGGCCTCAGTAGATGCCAACGTCAACAGATGTGTGCGATGCCCGTGCTCGCTGTGATCGATTTGATTTCTCAATGACGATGATGCTCAATAGAACTCGCCGCCATGGCCGATAGCGATAACCAACCAACCCGAATCTACAACGACGGACCTTGCTTCCCGCGAACCACGTTGGCGGTGGAAGCGGAGAAGGCGTATCGCGATTGGTTTGCGAAGACCGCGATGAGCGTTCCAGCTTGGAAGCAACCCAACCGGACTCTGTTTCGCCAACTGATGTTGGCCAGGGAACGCTTGCGTGCAAAAGCCGTTGTCGGTGCGGACCACGGCGTTTGTGTGTTTCGGCCGGATCATCCAATCGAAGCGTCGAAAGCTCGCGGGCGAGCCCAGGCGGTTTGGATCGCTATCGAAGGGTGGCGGCATTTCAGTCGCGAGGGTTTCGATACGCAGACCATTCGCACCGTGGCGATGACGGGATGGAACGCTCGCGTGCAACGATGGTGCAAAGGCTTGCTGTGTCCCGACCAGATCATCGTTCCGCCTCGGCCGCACGAAAACCTCGATGCCAGTACGCAAGATCGCCTCGATGAGATTCGCCAATCATGGGAACTGACACACGATACGCTGCCTCGGGCGGCCGACATCCGACCGCGGAGTCGACGACGACTGCTCGATCGCTATCCGCTGCTCAAACCGCCAGTCATTCATGGGCTGCTTCGTGCCGGCGAAACGATGAACGTCATCGCGCCACCGAAGGTCGGCAAGTCGTGGTTGGCCAGCGACATGGCACTCGCCGTGGTTATCGGACGTTCTTGGCTCGTACGGTTCGACACCGAACCCGGCGATGTATTGATCATCGACAACGAACTCCACCCGACGACCTCGGCGAACCGGATCCCGAAAGTGATAGACGCTCGCGGCATCACGCCAGGCGATGTTGCCGACCATTTGTTCGTCTCAAACCTTCGTGGCAACCTCAAAGACATCCGTTCGCTTGGTGCGTACTTCGACCACGTCTTTGAAGACCGGTTCAAGATGATCGTCATCGACGCGTTCTACCGAATGCTACCTGCCGAAGCCGACGAGAATGACAACGCGGCGATGGTCATTCGATCGCTGTTCCTTGTTGATTACTTGGCCCGTCATTCGTGACATAGCTTACGCTTTTGGCTTTACCGGCTTGGCTGTCTTTTTCAAAAAGTCGTCGAGGTCTCTCCGTTTGAACAGCCGGTAACCATTCGCTGGATTGCGGTGCATCGGAATGACACCACGCTCCGCCCATTTGCGAAGTGTGTTTTGAGCAACGCCCAGAATCTCAGCCGCTTCAGCAGTTTTAACGTACTCACTCAATTTCGGCATTGAACCGCTCCCGTATCTGAAACTCGTTTCATGCCCACAGAAGTAAGTCTATCAAAGTCTGCAGTCCTGCGATATACTCTGTTGGGAACAGTTTTGCCTAACCGAGTGTTCACACAGCAGGGTGAAAATTGAGACGTCGGAAAAAGGGAGTCGCATCACATACGCTTCAGTATCTTTGGAGTTGTCCAGTATTTGGGAACCCCGGTACTGTGCGTCGGAACGTCGATT
The DNA here is from genome assembly GCF_001027925.1 of Rhodopirellula islandica. NCBI lineage: Bacteria > Pseudomonadati > Planctomycetota > Planctomycetia > Pirellulales > Pirellulaceae > Rhodopirellula > Rhodopirellula islandica. Next base: position 58,342 of record NZ_LECT01000017.1, read on the forward strand.
TGACAATCGCACCTGAGTTGTTTAACCAACACGACACAGATAGCAATTTGAGCAATTTGCCTTACCAGCACGCTCATTTGCTGGAGCAGCGCAGCCCAGATTCGATTCGCGGAGTTTGGGGGATTTCACATTGGCGTAGCGAACGAATGTTCGGCAATGTTACGCGAGACCTGCATCCAACCGGCAAGCTGTATGCTGAGGTCGAAGAAGCAATCTGGAAGGAGGCGAGATGGTTTCGACTCCTCTCGTACCATCGAATCGATTCCTCGGCGCAGGCGGTCCAACAATTGCAACGGATGCGAGAAGTGCGATTTGCGTGCGAGATCAACGAAGATTGGTATGATCCGCCGAAAGGCGAGATTCCGGTGCTTGGTCCAAGCCCTGCCTTTTCAACTTCTCATGCGTTTCCATTGCTGCATTTCGATCCCGCAAGTCGCCGGTTTATCTTCCCAAACTCTTGGGGACACGAATGGGGCGATGGAGGATTTGGATCATTTCCAATCGAGAATTGGGATCGATCCATCGTTTCCGCTTGGAATATTACGACGCATGCAGTGTCTGTTCCTGCTAACGGTGAAACGGGCATTGTTTCACCAGGTTGGAAGCTGGGGGATCGTTACGGAGAGGGTGTTCATTGTGTAGAGATCGTCGACGTCGATAACGATGAATACTTGGCATGGGCATTTTGTATTCCGAGAAACGGTTCTCTTGACGTTGATGAATTCTTTGTACGCCCTGAGGCACGCGGCATGGGTTATGCGAAAGAACTCTGCCGGCTTGTTCAGCGTCTCAGCAATCTGACAAAGTACGAGATTCGCTTAGTTGTTAGTTTTGCCGACACCGAGGACTACGCAATAGATGGTGCGTCAGCTGTTGCCAGACTGTTTGGCGTCAACTTTGTTGAGGCGGATGTGCGGTGGGCGTCCAGGTTCGGCATTGCGAATGCAACACCGCCGCCGCCTCGCAATTGGAAACCTGTTCGTCCGGAGTCGATTCTTGAAAAGCTTCGGCCGAGAGATGAACAGGCACTGCGTGATCCAAGGCAGTACACGGTCTTCTTTGGTACGAATCGCAAGCCTGTAGACGCTGGTGATCTGTCAAAAGGGTTTACGAACGAACGAGACTACGAACTTCACCGTGGGCACTGCTTAGTCGAGATTCCTGCGACACACAAATTCGGATCCGTCGGACGTGGCTGGATTCCGTTTTTCAAGAAGGCGGCCAGCGACGAGAAACGGATCGTTGCAACGCAACCGTTGACGGATGAAGAAATGCGATTGTTCGCTAGGCAGCTGACCAAGAAGTTTGAACAAGATAAGCACAACCTACTGTTCTTGCATGGTTTCAAGAACTCGTTTGAAGATGCTGCTCTCCGATCTGCGCAGCTCGGGTTCGATCTTAAATTGCCAGGTGCCACGTTCTTCTACAGCTGGCCTGCCAAGGGTTCTTTGAAGGGCTATCCCGCCGACGAGGCAACAATTGAAACAAGCGTGACCTACTGCCTGTCATTCGTCCTTGAACTGCTAGAAACGTTCCCAGACATACCGTTGCACATCGTAGCGCACAGCATGGGAAACCGACTCGCAGTTAGGGTATTTGAGAAATTGGCTCTCATGGAGAATCTACCCGGGCAGTTGGGACAAATTGTTTTTGCGGCTGCAGACATCGACGTTGATCTTTTCGCTCAGTCGCTCCCTGCGATTGAACCCCTAGCAAAACGACTAACGGCCTATACGTCGCGTGGGGATCTAGCCGTTCACCTTTCGGAACGTATTCACGACTTTCCGCGTCTGGGCTTAGCTCCGCCAATTCAATGTTTCGATGGCGTCGATACCGTACTTGCTGAAGGATTTGCTATCTCGGAGTTGTTGGGGCACGACTACGTTACCGAGGCTGCACCACTACTCTCCGATTTGTTTAACTTGATTCGTTATGGCAGTGACCCAGACGAACGCCCTAGAACAATTCGCGAGATAGATTCGAAAACCAAATTGGCTTTTTGGTCATTGCCGCTTGCCTAGCACTTGGGCTGTCGGCCGCGCTGGCAAACCAACCCGTCTATCTACCCAGCCAGCCAACACGCCCGCGACGTCGCCATTGTGCGGCCTTGTCGCGGGCATATCTATAAGACCGTGGGCCAACGTTTCCCCGCGTTTTTCGGCACACGAAAAAGTTCTTGGAATAACTCCGGAACAGCGCTGGTTGTGTTTTCGAGACAGAGGTAAGAGGTAAGAGGTAACTGTGTGGTCCCGTCGGCCACGGTGGCCAACGCGGAACCCCCAGCTACGGGAACACAAGCATGGCTATGTGAGCCGTTTGGGCGTTCGCCCCGGTTGTGCGTGAAAACCGTGGCTAACGCCAGCGGCTCACATGGGGAAGCCCAATCTTTCCTGCGTACCTACTTCGCTCGTTCAGAGAGGGGTGCTGCGATCGGATGGGGCCAGCCGGGAAGCACTTTCCAATCGTTTGCGAGATGAAGACAAACTTCGGGCTTGGCGGGCATCGGGGCGGGGAACACATCATTGAATTGCACCGAAACTGTTTTCGATGGCAGTTTCAGTTTGCCTCTCCAACAAAACCTCTCACTGTGCAACTCATGCCATTCTCTTCAACTCGTCTCGTTGCCTCGATCCTCTTCACGCTTGTCTGGATGATGAGCTTGCCCGCCCAAGAAACGGCAAGCGTCCCAAAGGAGGCTCCTTCTGAAGAAGCCAACCAACTGCAACCGGATCCCCCCATGCTCCACTCCGATACGACCATTCCAAAAGTGATTGTGTTCGACGTGAACGAAACGTTGCTCGACTTGGCCCCGTTGAAAACATCGGTTGGCAAAGCCTTGAACGGACGCGAAGACCTGCTGCCATTGTGGTTTTCAACGATGTTGCATTACTCGTTGGTTGAAACGTTGGCGGGCGAGTATCACGACTTTGGCGAAATCGGTACCGCCGCCTTGATGATGGTCGCTGAGCGGGAAGGAATCGAACTGGACCGTGAATCCGCCCGGGCTGCGATTGTCACTCCCTTGCGATCCTTGCCAGCCCACGCAGACGTTCGAGAAGGCTTGCAACGACTGGCTGAACAAGGCTTTCACATTGTGAGCTTGACCAACTCTTCGTCCGTGGGCGTCGCAACGCAGATGAAGAACGCTGGACTCACTGATCTTTTCGAAAAACGTTACAGCGTGGATCAACTTAAAAAGTACAAGCCTCACCCGGCACCCTATCAAATGGTGTTGGATGACTTGGGGGTCCAACCTCATGAAGTTTTGATGGTCGCTGCCCATGCTTGGGATCTGGCCGGAGCGAAAAGTGTCGGGTTGCAGACCGCATTTGTGAAACGCCCTGGAAAGGCGCTTTACCCCAATGTTCAGCGTCCCGATCTCATCGTGAAGGATCTCAATGAATTGGCTGACATCCTGTCGGAAGCAAAACAGAAATGATGCGTTGATAGACCAGCGATCGCAACGCGACCAACGCCTTGGATTCATTGCTTTTCCGAGGGCGGCCCATCGATTCGCAGCGACGGCCACGTTTGCCACAAGGCAACGGCAGAGACAACGCACACACACAAACTGCCTCCCAAGCAAATCCAAGATTGGTACAGCAAGTACCCGGTGCTGAATAAGACCGAGTAGATCAGAAACGTCGCGGCCATCATGGCTTTCAACCCCGTCGTGATTGAATCACCGGTTTCAACATGAACGCCATCCGCTGCCAATTCGTTGCGAATCGTTTTCCAGCCCGCGCCTCCTGGACGAATCTTCCGATAGAATTTTCGTAGCGTTTCACGATCGGTCGGTGGAGTGATGATCGTGGCCAACATCCACGCTAGGGTCGTGATCACAACGCCAAACAACAGTTGTTGCCAGGAACGGAGTTCCGGCAACCCTGTGTGCACATACCCAAATTGAAAGAACATCGCGACCGCCAACGAAACCGCCATCCCGGTGATCTCCGTGAACGCATTGATCCGCCACCAAAACCATCGCAAGATGTAAATCAGCCCAGTGCCTGCACCGATCTGCAGGATGATGCTGAAGCTTTCCATCGCACTTTCCAGCATCAATGCGACCGCACCGGCGACGATCATCAGCCCCACGGTGGCCCAGCGTCCCGTGGCGACCAAGCGATGTTCGCTGGCTTCTGGATTGACAAATCTGCGGTAGAAATCGTGAGCAATGTAGGAGGCCCCCCAATTCAAGTGCGTTGAGATGGTGGACATGAAAGCTGCAATCAAACTCGCAATCACAATGCCCAGCAGACCGCTGGGCAAGTACGTCAACATCGCCGGGTAGGCGAGGTCATCTTGGACCAATTGGGGATCAACGCCAGGGAAGGCGACTTGAATGCTTTCTAGACTTGGGAAAACGACGATGGATGCGAGTGCCACAATGATCCATGGCCAAGGACGCAGCGAGTAGTGGGCTGCTTGAAACAACAGCGTGGCCAGGGTCGCATCCCTCTCACTCCGTGCACCTAACATTCGCTGAGCCACATAGCCACCGCCACCCGGTTCGGAGCCTGGGTACCATCCGCTCCACCACTGCACCGCAAAAGGCATGATGATTAGCGGAATCAATGCGTCCATGTCGCTGAAGTCGGGCAGCAACGCTGTCTTGGATCGCACTTCTTCGTGCTGAAGCAGGTTGGTAAAACCGCCGACTTCCGGCAAGTTGCAAACGACGTAGGCCGCAGCGATCGCTCCGAACATGGCCACGAAAAACTGAAAGCAATCCGTCAGGATCACGCCCCGCAGTCCTCCCAGCAAGGTGTAGACAACGGTGATGGTTCCGGTGACAAGCACCACTTGAATGGGTGTCGCGCCGACCAAGACGCCGCCTAACTTGATCCCCGCCAAAATCACGTTGGCCATGACCAAACAATTGAAAACGACCCCCAGATAGATCGCTCGGAATCCACGCAGAAACCCCGCGGTTTTGCCACTGTAGCGAAGTTCGTAAAACTCCAAGTCCGTCGAAACGCCGCTGCGTTTCCAAAGTCTGGCGTAGACAAACACGGTCAGCAGTCCGGTCAGCAGGAATGCCCACCAAACCCAGTTTCCGCTGACGCCATCTCGACGGACGATGCCAGTGACCAAGTTCGGCGTGTCGGCAGCAAACGTGGTGGCGACCATTGAGATGCCCAGCATCCACCAGCTCATCTGCCCGCCAGCCAAGAAGTATTCCGAAAAGCTCTTGCCCGCCCGGCGACTCGCGAAAAGTCCAATGGACGTCGTGATGACAAAGAACGCAACAATGATCGCGTAGTCAATGGATGAAAGTGCCATGTCCCTGCACAGTTAGATGTTGAGGTGGAAGCGTCGAGAGATCAGTCAAAGAATTGGTCTTCGCGGAATGGATCCAGCGGCCTGGCGTCACACCAGTGGGTTCGCGTCCTTCCACTGTCATGGGAACATCGAAGTTGCTCCGAGACGATTTCCTCGCGGGTCCCTTCGAAGGTCGTCCCTGGCAACCATGAGCTCAGAAGACTTGCACTTCGATAATCTTCGAGAACGAATTGAACACGTAGCCTTTGTTGCCATGCGATCGAATTTGAACGTAGCGAACCTTGCGGGGTGAGAAGCGATGTTCGGCAGGAGTCGTTGGATCTTCGGGCTTCTCCAGTCGCGTCGCCACCTCCTCGAAGTCGACTCCGTCGGTGGACGTCGCCACGCTGTACTTCTCAAACGATCCCGCAATGCTGTAGGCAAACACGTTGATCTGTTTCACCGTTTGGACACCTCCCAAATCAATCGTCAGTTGGATTGGTTCGGGATCCGCGGGGTAACCCAGGTAGAAACCAAGGTTGTCGGTTCCTCCATCGGTGATTCGCTCCACGGAAAAGGGCGGTCCAGACGTCGCACTCGAGGTGACCGGTTGGTGCAACGCGAGATTCGGTTGACCATTCACTTTGATCAGGTTGCGTCGGCTCCCGTGACCAACCCGCTCCCGTCCCGAAAAGGCGGTGGCGCGGACCGTGGCGCTCTTGGTCAATTCCAAGGGTGACTCGTAGACGGCGGAGTCCAGCGACGGTTCGGTACCATCCGTCGTGTAATGAATCTCGAAATCCAAGGGCGAACCACTCTCCATTTCCGCCATCCCCAACGAGACCATTGTCGATTGTTCAAAGACGCCGTCCGCTGGGACGAGCAAATTCTTGGCATCGATTGAAACGGGGTAGAACGCTGCCGTCCTTGCCTTCTCGGTCAACGACGACCGACTCTCGAAGTCGTCGTGATTTCGCTCAAGGCTCGGGTTCCACGCGACTTCGGCAAATGGAATCAAACGTGGGATTGTCTGCGGCGAGAAATTTTCTTCACGGCCTTCCCACCATGGCATGCAGAATCCAATCAGCTTGTCCGTGGGAGCGACTTCGACCGGATCGGCGTAGGTTCGAATTTCCGGATTCACATGTTTGAATGTCGTCAGCGACATGGTTTCATAAATGTGCTGAGGCGACGTCATCGTGAAGTTGGTGCGTGGATAGTGATCGACCAGGTACAGGGGATCCCATGCCGCATTGATCACGCGGTGTCCGTCCCGGATCATTTCATCGGCCGGGTAGTTGATGGTTCGCCAATTGAGATGGATGACTTCCGGATGGACTCGATTGTCACCGGTTCCAGGACGAGGTCCTTCCCACACCAGAGTCTCTTTCCCTTTGGACTTCAAATACGCGTGCAGTTCATTGATCAAGTCGCGTTGCAGATTCTCAGGCACCCCAAATGCCTCATCCCCGCCGATGTGAATGTACGGCGAGGACGAAAAGACAGCCATCATTTCATCCAGCAGCGTCTTGATGCCTTCCAGTGCCGTTTCGGACTGGGTCAAATCCGTTCCCGTCTTTCCAAAAACATCTGGATAGGCCCGGCGCAACAGTTCGGAGTGTCCAGGAACTTCTAACTCGGGAATGATTGTGACACCACGCTCCACCGCGTAGCGTTCCAGGTCCTGGAACTCTTCCAAAGAAATCACACCGTCCCAAAGTTTTGGGAACGCGGTCGAAGGAAACGCGATTCGCTGGTCGTCGGTGAGGTGCAATTGAACCGAGTCGACTTTGTAGAACCAAAGCAAATCGATTGTCTCTTTCAAGAGCTCGACGCTGTGGGGATTTCGCCCCATGTCAATCATCAGATTTCGATAGCTGAGTTGCGGCGAGTCTTCGATCCGCAGTTGCGGGATCGACTTCAAATTGTCGCTGCCGACCAACTGAAGCAACGTTGCGGTCGCGTGAGCCAGCCCCTTGACGGTCGAAGCTGTCACCTGAATCTGATTGGACGTGACTGCGATCGAGTAGGCTTCTTCCGAGAGGTCCGCCGAATGGGTGAATGTCAACAAAGCATGTTCACCGCCTGCAAATTGCAGTTGATGATCCCCGGCCGTCATCCAGTTTAAACGCTCCCCAAATATCGTCAGATGCTTGGCCCACCCAGCATCTTCAGGCATCTTTGCGGTGAGGATCTTTGGAAGAACCAATGGGGGTCCTGGTTGGGATTCCATTTTGAGTGGCAGCGGAACCAAGGAAGGATCCGCGGCGGAAACGGATGACGCCAACAACAGAAAAGCGAACAGGCAACGGAGAATCATGATGCAATCAGCAAGAGGTGAAACAAAGGTGTGGTCGAATCGAATGAGAGCGAACGAAATCCGCCATGTCGTTTGACTCAAAGACGCGACCAAGCACAGCAATCAGCGTCCAGAAACGGTGGTCCACTGGCGAAACAAAAGGCAGGCCGCCTTGGTCCTAGAATAAGTTCAATCCGAGAATTCATCGACAGGAGAAAATGCCAGTGTGGCTTTGACCCCCGTAACAAGTGATTTGAGATTGCCACTTTGCCAACCTCCCAATGAACGCGACGTTCATCGGTCCCAAGTTGAACACGCCGCCGCCAATTTCCATTCGCGGTAAGTCAATAGACTCGCAACCAAGTCATTGCCACGACGCCTCCGCCGAGGAACTGGATGAGCAAAGACGCGGTGGCATGACCGTTCGAATTGTTTCCAGGAAATGCAAGAAAGTCTCGGTTTCGATGAGGGGCAAACGTGGCGAATTTCGCAGGGGCAACTGAGGTGAGGAATGCTTCACCCGTTCGCCCCCTTTTCTGATGAAACTGCGATGAATACCCCGATCACACCATGGCTGAAACTTGCAATCCCGTTCGTCCTTCCCGCCCTGTTGGCTGCTGTGTCCCTGCATGCCACCGAACCGTTCGAGACGCGGAAGCCAACCCGCGAACTGCAAACGCAGCTCTTGGAGGTGAATCCGAATTGGTCTGAAAGGATGCCTGATCAATCTGCGCTTGCCTCGTTGAGATCCGTCGATGATGAAGTCGCTTTGATCCAGACGCACTTCCGACTTGTGTTGGACCAACTCATGGCGGCAAACGTCGATGATCTCACTGAATCACAGAGCGAAGAACGCGCGCGAAACATCGAGCGACTTCGCGAGTACACGCTGGCCGGCGTCTTTCCACAGAACGTCTTTGTCGCCGGTCGACGCCCCGTCTTCATCGACCCGTGGGGAACGCACTGCGCCGTCGGTCACCTGATCGCGACGTCAGGTCATCCGCAACTGGCACGGCTGATTGACCGAGAGCATCGCCTGGACGTGCTGGGCCGAATCGAGACCGACGGCCTCACTGAATGGCAGTTGGCCTCTGGACTTCGCGTCCAAGAGTTGGCGTTGATTCAACCTCACTACGAATTTCGAAACAACAGCCAAACGATTCAGTACCCAACCGAGGTGGAGTCATTGATTCTGGGGGACTCAGCAGAGATCCTGGAGGCACTCAAGAGTGGAAAACTGACGGTGAACAACCGCTGCGGAGGGAAGACGCTACTGCATTTTGCGGCGGCTTCGGGGGACCTGGAGTTGGTGAAACATTTGGTGGACTTGGGGGCTGATCTGCACGCGGTTTCAACACGGGGTTGCGACGAAAGTGAAATCGCCAAAGGCGGTAGGTACAAACGCTTTGAAGTTCGGTGGAATGCCTCGACGGAAGTCACGCCAGGGAAACGCTACGCGGATGGTGGGCGGGTTTACGAAACGGTCCAAGGATCGTTTGTCGCCGATGTCCTTCAAGACTTCTTCGGTGGCATGGTCGGCAAGAACGCACTGCACTATGCAACCGCGGAACCACGCATGGCAAAGCTCGGCCACTCCAAGCACTTGTACTACAGCAACGGATTTCAGCACCGAATTGGCAATCGCGATGCCTCCACCAATCCTTTGGACTCACTCAAGGAAGGCCGAGCGGCAGTTGCGACGTGGCTTCAGGAACAAGGGCTTTCTGAAGGAGGGCTTGAGTAGTCGCGGTCAAGAAAACAACGTCCGCCAGTTCGCATGTTAAGCCGGTACGCAGGTGTCTTCGGGGATGTGAGCCGTTTGGCGTTCGCCACGGTTCCCGCGCACAACCGGGGCGAACGCTGGACTGCGAAATGTTTGATGTTGGTGTTTGGATAGCGAATGCAATTTTTCTTCCGGCTCCTGTCTTCCTTCATCCCGCCGTGGCCATGGTCATGCCCGATCATTCCTGCCGTCCTGCTTAGCGTCAATCAACTTCGATGCCCGCCGTGTCGACGTCCGATGAGCAAGGACCGGTATTCCAAAGCGGTGGCATTCTGCTCAGCAACAAGCGAACGAGAACGGCGTGTCACTGGCAAAATCAATTGGTCGCAAATCCCCCCAAATAGTTGCTTTCAGCTTCCGATAGCACTAGGTTAGCGATGGGGGCTCGCTCATTGTGAAGCGCGAATGGGGCTGAGAGGACGCTTTTTGAATCACAGTTTTTTGCGTGACGCTTTTCTGTGGACGTCGTTTGCTGCCGTTTGTGAGTTGAGTTCGCTGTCAGTTGTGTTTTCATTTTCAAGGAGTCGTGATGAAAGTCAGTTGGTTGGTTGTTTTATTGTGCTGTGGGACTTTTGGGGCGCTCGGTTGCACGAGTGAGGAAGTCTCTGTCGTTGATGAGTCGGGCATGACGCCGGAACAACAAGCGGCGCAGCAGGCCTACGTTGAAGAGATGGACGGCCCCCCTCCAACAGAATGACGGCTTGTTGCTGCAATGATGCATTGCAAGCCAGCCCAACGTTACCAGCCCCACGCGTCAGTGAGTGACTACGTGCCTTGCTTGCGCTGCGGTCTGGTAAATCAACGTCGGAAAGAGTTTTGGATCTAGGTGGCGAACGCTGTGTTCCTGCCTCGCCATGGTGGTCCGGTAACGACGGACCAGTCGCAACAGGAGTCGGCGGATCCAATGGAAACACGGTTCCTGTTCTCTCATCGCGAGTTCATCGCGACGCTTTTCTTTTCGGGAAATTTTGGAGATAGATTCCATGAGATTTCATCAACGATCGGCATTCACGCTGGTCGAATTGCTGGTGGTCATCGCGATCATCGGCGTCTTGGTCGGTTTGTTATTGCCGGCCGTGCAGGCTGCTCGTGAAGCCGCTCGTCGCATGAGTTGTAGTAACAACTTCAAGCAGATTGGGCTCGCCACGCACAACTATCATTCTGCGTACAACCAGTTGCCGCAACACATGACGGGCAACACGCGTACCTACACCAATGATTCGACAATTTGCAATCGTCTATACATCAGCGCGCAAGTCGGTCTGACGCCCTTTTTCGAGCAACAAGGGTTGTGGGAACAGATTAGCAATCCGTTTGATCGCAACGGAGACGGTGTTTTGGCCTATCCTCCGGACAGTCCGCCCATGGGGCCCGGTCCGTGGCAGACCTACTATCCGCCTTGGATGACAGAGATACCGATGCTGCGTTGTCCGAGCGATCCAGGGCGGGGACTCCCGGCACTGGGACGCTGCAACTACGCCGTGTGTGTCGGCGACGTCATTGAATTGGTTCACAGCGGCGGTAAAAACGAAAGCGGGATCTACGATGGATCCGTCGGAATCGACACGGACGAAGCCGCGATTCGAGCAGGCAACGGTTCGAACGATAGCAACCGCGCGAGTGCGGCTCGAAGTCGCAACCGCGGGTTGTTTTGGGTGCGGCACAAAACCGCCTTTCGTGACTGCCTCGACGGTTTGTCGAACACGATCGCAATGGGGGAGATCGCTACGATTCTCGGTGGTCGTGAGATCATCTCCGAGTTCATTCTCAACGGCCCTGACACGGTCACGACAGACCCTGCCGCCTGTGATCAGTTTGTTGACCCGCAACGGCCTCAATTTTGGTTAACGACGGCCACGGTCGGCGGAGGCAACCAGATTCGTGGCGGACGTTGGGCCGACGGACGGATCCAGTACACGGCGTTCCAGACGATTAAGCCGCCCAACAGTCTAAGTTGTTTTCGTGGCGGGGACGCTTCGCAAGGAATCTCGTCGGCCTCCAGTCGGCATCAAGGTGGTGCTCACGTCCTGATGGGTGATGGTGCCGTTCGATTCATCACCGACAGCATTGAATCTGGAAACCAGGCGATCACACCGGCTCATTCCGGAGCTGAGAGCTCGTTCGGATTGTGGGGAGCTTTAGGAACCAGAGGCAGTCGCGAGATTGTCTCTCTCGAGCAGTAACCGCACGCTCAAGACCAGCAATGACACGAACGAGCCGGGTTGCGAATCTTTGCTTCCCGGCTCGTTTTTTGGGTGGACTCGACCCAGCCGGTATCGCGTGGAATTGAGGCCGCTTTCGGAAAACAATCATTTTGAAAGCGAGAGGAAAGTGTCGCCGCAATTCCGCTCATTCAGCCGTCGGCAGCTTTGATTTCCACCTTGTGATCGTCCGATGCGCAAGGACCAGCAATTGGGGGCCGAGGCATTCGGGGCCGTTCGCTTGGTTCTGACTTTCGTAGGCAGTCGTGATGAGTCACTGACTTGCCGCGAATGCATGCTGGATCGCGCCGGTACGGGCTCGTGTTGGTCCAACGCGAGAGTGGCATGCCAATTTTCTTGATTGGCACAATCGTTACAGCCTGATCCTCGGAGGGGAGGATTCGTTCGGGTTATCGCGATCGTGCGTGATGCACGAGTCGTGTCAAACCGATGAACGCAATGGGCTAGTGTCGAATCATGGGAAAGGTGTCGCGATGCAAATGCATTCAAATCACAGGAGCGGGATGCAAAACGCAAAGAGTGCGATGTTGCTGGCCTGTTTGGGAATCGCGAGTGGTTGCCAAACCGTCAGCGAAATGACGCCCAGTCGCTCTTTCGCAGGGGCAAAACCTGTGTACCAAGAGTCCGTCGCCCCAGAGACGGCAGGGAAGGTCGAGCCGAAAGAACGCGTTCAGCAGGTCGGTTGGGACCAGCTCAATTTCGCGGGTGAAAGCACACCAGAACCGGTCGCCTTGCAAGCGCCACCAGAATTGAATCTGACCGGCGACGCAGGTTCCACGTTGGTCGTCGAACCGCAAACGTTGCGTGATGCGATGGAACTGGATGCCTCCCTGCAAGAGGTCGAAGAAGGGCAGCCAATCTCGCCTGCGAGCATGCCGTCTCCAATCGTTGGTGGATCCCAGTTGGCGGGCACCAATCCACTCGGCCTGCTGACTCTTTCGTCCGTTGAATCGATGGCGCTGGGGGCGCACCCAGCAATTGCCGAAGCTCGAGCAAGGGTGGCGTTTTCGACTGGCCAAGCCATCCAGGCGGGCCTGCCATTCAACCCGGTTTTGCAATATCAATCCGATGAGATCGGCAACGAATCGTCATCGGGATTGCACTCGGTGCAATTGTCCCAGCAGTTCGTGACCGCAAACAAACTTGAGATCGCTCAACAGGTTCAGGCTCACGAGGCTGAAAAGCGACGCTCGGAACTGCGAATGGCGGAGTTGCGAGTCCTCACCAACGTTCGCACCGCGTTTGCGAGTGCCCTGGTGGCTCAACGTCGCGCAGAAATCGCGTCCCAGATCGTCGACCTGGCGGAGAAGTCGCTGGACAGCGTCAAAGATCTGCTGGACGCTCAAGAAGTTTCACGGGTCGCCTGGCTGCAGGCTCGCGTTGAGACGGAACAAGCACGCATCACCGCTGAGAACGCTGCGACAGAGTTGCGAGCCAGCCGCAAAGCGTTGGCCGCTGCAACCGGTTTGTCGGCCTTGCCGGAGGGAGCGTTGGTTGGCGACATCGCCGAGGGACTCATCGAAACACCATGGGACTCGCTGCTGTCAGATATCAACGCGACCAGCCCCGAAATTTCGGCAGCTGGATCCGCGTTGGAACGAGCGCGATGGTCGCTGCGTCTGGCTTGCGCCCAAGTTACTCCCAACATCACCGGGCTCGTCGGGGTCGGGGTCGACGCCGTGTCGGATGATACCTTCGCTCGGATCGGAGTCAGCGTTCCGTTGCCACTATGGAATCGCAATCAGGGCAACATCCGCAGTGCCCGGGCGAGCATTTCCGAAGCGTCTGCCGCGATCGAGAGGACTCAGTGGAGCCTGGAAGGCCGATTGGCCAACGCAGCTGGACGATACCAAGTGGCGCTCCAACGCTATCGCCGATTGAACGCGAACGTGTTGCCAATCTCCGAAGAAACCTACCAATTGTCGCAACGGGCATTTGAGGCCGGGGAAACCGACTACCTGCAGTTGTTGACCGTCCAGCGGACGTTGTTCAACACGCGTTTGAGCGTCTTGGAGGCGGCCGCCCAGGCACGCCAAGCGGCCGCGGAGATCGAAGGGTTGTTGGTGACCTTGGACCGTTGAAAAGGAATGCCTCCGCCCCGGAGTTTGGCATTCCCGATTGATCTTGGTGTCCAACGGCCTTCAAGCGACGGCGGGCAACGTCGAAAGGCATCAGCGAGATTCCGTCCAACGAACCTCGGAAAGACTGGTTGAATTTTCTTCCTGAGCTGTCTTCGATCTGGTCTTTGTGATCCGAACAACCGATAATAGCTGCATCCTTCCATCCACAGAGAAACCGTGTCCGCCTTTTGTCGTCTCATCACCGCCGTGGCATTGCTGCTGCACCTGTTTTTCGGGTGTGCGATGCATCACGTCGTTGCCTGTGGTGGCCACGATCACGAAGGTTGCTCACACGACCACTTGGAGGCTGACTCGCTAAGTGTCCACGCTGGACACGATCACGGGGAGGGGAACTCGCAGGATTGTTGCCAGCACCATCATGATGCAGGCCAGAAAACATCCGACGCGAGTGAAACAACTTGCATTGACGGATGCCTCTGCCAATCCGCCCCATGCGATCACGACCACCCAGGTTGTCACGGGGGCGTCGGTTGCAGCTTTGTGGGCTCGAACGATGTGCAATTCGTCGTCGAACTGCCTTGGGTTGCTTCTCTGGACACGCCAGCGGAGGATCCAAACCACCGTTCCTCGGCTGCTTGGAACCGTGTCACAGTCGTCGATGTCGGTTGGACAGCGATGGATTCCAGGTCTCACTGTGCTTGGTTGTGCACCTGGGTGATTTGAAGTTGGGAACTCGCGATTGGTGGTTTGTGAACTGGGATATCTCCCGTTTGCAATCAACCTTTTGCCTTCTTTTTATTCCCAATTTTCACTTTTGATCGGAACGAGTTCTCGTTTGCGACCGGTGGGTGTTGGCTCGATTTCCTCAGTCGCCCAGTGGCGAGGGAGGACAGAGACCGCAACTTCTCCATTGCATTGAGACACTTGTCGCTTCGCCCAGCGTAAACCGCTGTCTGCGAGGACGATCCGGTCGTCCAACTTGCTCCCGTGCACTGTCATGACCTCATCCATTCCGTGGCTCGCGTCGCTGCGCACCTCCATTCTTTCATTGCTGGCCATCGCAATCGCAGTCGTGATCGGGTTGTATCTCCTCACCGATTTCGATGGTCCATCAACCGCCCAAACGCAATCGCCATCCAGTGTGGATGACGGGCACGATGACCATGCCGGTCACGACCATGTGGGCCACGATGCGGCAAACTCGCTGGAACTGACATCGCAGGCTCGAGCCAACTTGCGGCTCCAAACAGAACCGGTCACCGTTGGCCCCTACACCAAGTACGCGGAAGTGCCTGGCATGGTGACACCGTGGCCCGGCAAAACCCACATTTCAATCACCTCGCCGTTAACGGGGGTCATCAACGCGATTCATGTGTCGCGAGGTGAGTTGATCGCAAGCGGCTCCCCGATGTTTCGGCTGCGTTTGACGCACCAAGACTTGGTCGAGACCCAAGAGGACTTCTTGCTGCAGTTGGGACAACTGGATGTCGAGGATCGTGAAATCCAACGCCTGTCGGCGATCACCAGTTCAGGGGCCGTTTCAGGCAAGACGCGTTTGGCTCGCGAATACGAACGCGAGAAGTTGCTCGCGGGCCTCCGTGCGGCAAAGCAATCGATGCTGCTGCACGGATTGACGGAACAACAGATTGCCACGATCGAACGAGACCGCACCTTGATTCGCGAAGTCATTGTTCGGGCGCCATGGGTCGAGGAAGACAATTCGCTGCATCACGAGGCACTCAGCCAGGCGACCAATCGGATGGCGGGCAACCCCGAAGCCCGACTGGCGTCGATGCAACCACCGCCACTGGACGATCACGGGCACACGCACATTGATGCAGAATTTGTTGTTTCGGAACTGGACGTGCGCCGGGGTGAATCCGTCACCGCTGGCCAACAGATCTCCCAAATTTCCGACTTCAGCCAACTGCTGATCGAAGGCCTGGCCTATCAACGTGATGCCCGACTGTTGCGACAAGCAGCGGACACACACGCTGAAGTCCAGGCCACGATGAGCGGGCCGGACGGCGACGTGGAAATGATTGGTGGCCTGAATGTGATTTACATTGGGAACAAGATCGAGACGGAATCACGGTCCTTGGCGTTCTATGTCGGTCTCGAAAACGAAATTGAACGTGACGAGGTCCGAAATCAGAAGCGCTATGTCAGTTGGCGATTCAAACCTGGGCAAAGACTGACGCTTCGCCTTCCTGTCTCGCGAATCGAAAACTCGATTGTGGTGCCCAAAGATGCGGTTGCGGAAGAAGGGTTGAACCGGTTTGTGTTCATCGAAAACGGCGATCACTTTGATCGCGTCGCAGTGGAGATTGTGGCTCGCGACAGCGTCCACGTGGCGATCCGAAACGATGGGCAGATCTGGCCTGGGCAACAGATCGCGGTGCGTGGTGCTCACCAGTTGCAAATGGAAATGAAGAATCGTGGTGGTGGTGCAATTGACCCGCACGCCGGCCACAACCACTGATCTCGATCCGTCGACGATCGTTCTGAGATTCTTTTGGGGGCCAGCCAAGAAAGAGTGCGAATGTCGCTCGCAGGTTGCTGCCCACCAAGCCACCCCATTCATTTCAACTTGTGACCACGATGTTAGACAAGATCATTCAATTCTCGTTGCGGAACCGCCTGCTGATCCTGGTGGTCGCGGCGATCATGCTGGGCGTTGGGACTTGGCAAGCCACCCAACTTCCAATCGATGTCTTTCCCAATTTGAATCGCCCTCGCGTGGTGGTGATCACCGAGGCCCATGGGATGGCACCCGAGGAAGTGGAAACCTTGATCACCTTTCCATTGGAGACCGCCTTCAATGGAGCCAGTGGGGTGGAAGCGGTCCGCAGCAGCAGTGGCATTGGATTGTCGGTGATCTATGTGGAGTTCGACTGGAACACCGACATTTACAATGACCGGCAAATCGTCAACGAACGTTTGCAACTGGCGTCCGAACAATTGCCTGATGGCGTGAAGCCAACCCTGGCCCCCATTTCATCGATCATGGGCCAAATCCTGATGTACGGGATGTGGAGCGAAGGTGGCGAAACCGAACCGATGGAAGTGCGGACTTTGGCCGATTGGGTTGTCCGCCAGCGGTTATTGACGGTGCCGGGTGTGTCGCAGGTGTTCACCATGGGCGGCGGTCGAATGCAGTATCAAGTGCTGATCGACCCCGACAAGTTGATTCAGTTTGGCCTGACGATTGAAGAAGTTCACACAGCGGTCAAAGAGTCCAACTTGAACGCGACGGGAGGTTACTTGGATGACCAAGGAGCCAACGAGTTGCTGGTTCGAGGGCTGGGACGCATCACCAGCTTGGAGGAACTGAAACAGATCGCGATCACAATGCGTTCGGGACGGCCGGTGACCTTGGCAGATGTCGCTCGTGTGGTCGAGGGAACTCAAGTCAAGCGAGGTGATTCGTCCGCCTTTGTGCGTGATGAAAACGGCAACGTCGAAGGTGGTCCCGCCGTCGTGCTGACCATCAACAAGCAACCCGGCAGTGACACTCGCAAGGTGGATCAAGCGATCGTGGAAGCACTGGAGGAACTCCGGGGATCGCTTCCGGATGACATCCGAATCGCCAACGTCTATTCCCAACGCTCGTTCATCGATCGAGCCATCGACAATGTGGTCGAGGCCTTGGCAGATGGTGGCGTGTTGGTGCTGGTGATTTTGTTTCTGTTCCTGTTGAACTTTCGCACCACATTCATCACGCTCACCGCAATCCCTTTGTCCATCATTTCCACCGCCTGCGTGTTCGCAGCGTTTGGATTGTCGATCAACACAATGACGTTGGGTGGATTGGCAGTCGCGATCGGCGAGTTGGTCGACGACGCGATCGTGGATGTCGAAAACATCTTTCGGCGGCTGAAAGAGAACCGTCATTCCGATACCCCTCGACCTAATCTGCGAGTCGTCTACGACGCGAGTGTCGAGGTGCGAAGCAGTGTTGTTTACGGCACTGCGATTGTGGTGCTCGTCTTCATCCCCTTGTTCGCCCTTGAAGGAATGGAAGGCAAACTGTTTGTGCCGCTCGCGATGGGGTATGTGGTCTCTCTGATTGCTTCGCTCGGCGTTTCGCTGACCGTGACTCCTGTGTTGGCGTCGTTGCTGATGGTGGGAAAACGGAACTGGCAATTGGTGGTTCCCTTGTTGGCATTCGGAATCGCTGGGCTGACCGTCACCTGGATCTTGCCGCGATTCTCACATTGGTTCGTCGAAGATTGGCGACTTCCTGGAAACCAACTTGCTTGGACGCTTCTGTTGACGCCCGTGTTTTGGATCTTGATCCAGGTCTCTGAATGGATGCTTGGTGGCGAGGACGCGGAAGAGGGACGGTTGTTGGAAGGACTGAAAGGAATCGCGGGATTGGCAATTCGTTTCAGCACGCAATTCGCAGTCCCCGTGTTGGCCGCGACCGCGGTGCTGGTCGTCTTCGCCGGCATCGCCTTGTCGCGACTGGAGCGTGATTTCCTGCCGCCTTTCAACGAAGGTGCGGTGCAGGTCAACGCTCTGTTGGCACCAGGGACGTCGTTGGCGACCAGCAACCAGATCGGTGAAACGATTCAAGAGCAATTGATGAAGCTCGACTCCGTGAAGTCAGTGGCTCGCCGCACTGGACGTGCCGAACTGGACGAACACGCGGAAGGAGTCAACGTCACGGAAATGTTCTTGGAGATCGCCGACGGAGCGGATCGGGAACAAACCATCGAAACCATTCGCGAAACCATGGAAGAATTTCCTGGAGTCGTTTCGAGCACCGAACAGCCACTCGCTCACCTGATCAGTCACATGATCTCTGGGGTGAAGGCGCAGATTGGCATCAAACTGTACGGCGATGACTTGGATGTGTTGCGAAACAAGGCGGAAGAAATGAAGCAACGCATCGCAGGTGTGCCGGGTTTGGCGGACGTGATGATCGAGCAACAGACGAACATTCCCCAACTGCGGATCGACGTGAATCAACCCGCTCTGACGCAGAATGGGCTGCGCCCTGCCAATGTGATGGAACTGGTTGAAACGGCGATGAATGGGCAAGTTGTTAGCCAAGTCGTGCTCGGTCAACGGACGTTTGACTTGATGCTTCGCATGGACGAACCCTACCGAGAGAACATCGAGAAACTGAAGCGACTGCCAGTTCCCTTGCCCAACGGCGGCACACTTCCACTGGATGAGTTGGCAGACATCTATCGCAGCGATGGTCCCAACATGATCAAGCGAGAAAAGGTTCGACGCCGAATTGTGTTGCAAGCCAACGTGTCCGACCGAGGCGTGGTGGACGTGGTCAACGACATCCAATCCCGTCTGGAAGACCTGGAACTCGAACCGGGGTACTACTTGGAATACGGCGGCCAATTCGAGAGCCAACAATCGGCAACGCGTCGATTGATGTTCCTGTCCGGTGTGGCGTTGTTGGGAATGTTCCTGGTTCTCTACACGTTGTTTGGAAACATCAATTTCGCCATGCAAGTCCTGGTCGCACTTCCGACCGCGTTTGTCGGTGCCGTGGCGGCACTCGTGCTGACCGACCAAAATCTGACGGTTGCCGCGATGGTGGGCTTCATATCACTGTGCGGTATCGCCAGTCGAAATGGCATCCTGTTGCTCAACCACTACTTGCACTTGGTTCGTCACGAAGGTGAATCATGGACTCATCAGATGGTGGTCCGTGCAGGACAAGAACGCATGGCACCGGTGTTGATGACGGCCCTGACATCAGGCATTGGGTTGCTGCCGTTGGCACTTGCCGCAGGAGAACCGGGAAAAGAAATCCTGTACCCCATCGCGACGGTGATCGTCGGTGGATTGCTCAGCAGCACCCTGGCCGAGTTTTTCGTGCGGCCGGCATTGTTCTGGGCCATTGGACGTGGCGCTGGGAAGCAAATGGTGGACGCCTCGAGCGCCGAAACCAGCGACCCTTTCTTGAACGAAACCCATTGAATTGAAAGAACCCTTCGATCGATCAACGACGTCCTGAATCGATGGAAAAGAATCCTCGAAGTGATTGTTATCCCCTCAAATCTCGGAGTTGAAATGAAGTTTGCATGGAATTTGGTGGCAGTGGCGTGTGTTTTCCTGGTTGGCTGTGGCCCCAAGTCGCCCTCAGGTGCGGCGACAAACTCCAGCACCGACACGGTGGTGATGGAGGGAATGCCGCCTGAAGCACATGGTCACCCCGAACATGGCCCTCACGGTGGAGAACTGATTGAACTCGGCAAGGAAGCGTTCCATTTGGAGATGCTTCACGACGACCAAACTGTCACGCTGAACGTGCTCAACGGTGCTGCGACCGAAACGGTTGCCATCGAAGCGGCCGAACTGACCGTCAGCTTGAAGCACGATGACATCGTGAAAACGTTCTCGCTGCCGGCCGCACAAACCACTGAGGGCAAGTCGTCCTCGTTCAGCGTCGCCAACCCTGAGATGGCAGCGTGGATGGAACAGGGTGCCGAAGGTGCGGTGACGTTGGAGATCAGCGGCAAGTCTTACACCGGAAAGATCTCGCACGATCATGATCACGAGGGACACGACCACGACGCAGAGGGTCACGACCACGACTGAATCAAAAAAAACGCTGAGCCACCGGGGTGATTGCATTCACCATGGTGGTCTCATCGCAACAGTCGGTGGAGGACGTTCCAATGCCGGCAAGGTTCCTGGTCCGCGATTCGACTAGCCCTCGAAGGACCGGGAGCCGCTTTTTCGACATCGGACGCGTTCAGATTCAACGCACAAAGTTCGTGTGAGATTGCAAAGAAGACGACTCGGCTTTCGAAAGTGAACGCCATCGTTCCACCGGTTTGGTGTGATCACCGTCATAGTCCTCGCCCGCATGGCTGGATTTCGCAGACTCCAAGAACTCAAGCAGCTCCTTCCGCATCGATCCGACCAGACCTGGATGCTGGTCGGCGAGGTTGTTTGATTCGGTGACATCGTTGCTGAGATCAAACAATCGGTCGTGTGAAGTGTCGCTGGCTGACTCGATGATCAGCTTGTGTGTTCCTCGGACCAAGCATGCGAATTCCCCGTAGCGAAACGGGATGGCCTTTTGACGCTTCGATTGTTCGCCTTTCCAAATGGGAAGGACGTTTTCACCATCGAGCCAACGATTTGGGAGCGGCTCGGTCCCCGTGATTGCTGCCACGGTGGGAAGCAAATCCATGACCGACAGCGGGACATCGAGTCGGACGCCAGCAGGGACTTTGCCAGCCCAATGGACCAACGCGGGAACTCGAACGCCACCATCGAGCACGCTTCGTTTGCGTCCCGAGAAATCGCCTGCACTGCCCGCACGTCGCGTTTTGGATCGATCTTTGGGCGTCTGACCTTCCGGTCCGTTGTCACTGCAAAAGAAGAGCAGCGTGTTGTCGGCGACACCAAGCTGATCGAGTTTCCGTCGTAGTCGCCCAATTTGGTCGTCCACGGCGGTGATGCATCCATAGTAGTGGGCCGCCTCGCCGTGCCCTTCGTAGCGGGCCAAGTACTCCGGTCCAGCTTGGATGTCTTCGTGCGGGGCGTGGAACCAAATCACACTGAGAAACGGTTGTTCGCGGGCCACCGCCTGTTCGATGAACGGCACCGCTCGATCCATCAGCACCCGGGAATCGCACCCCAAAACGTTCTCGTCCGTTGGAACACCGTTTTCGTAGTAGGGGTTGTTGCGTGCACGTCTGCCGATGCCGGGATCCCAGGTGCACACCGCCGACTCCGTCACAAAAGAAGCGTCGTAATCGCGTTCCCAAGGCGGTGCGTAATGAAGATCCGGACGCCGCCGCTTCCCTTTCGCAGAGATTGTTCGACTGAGTGTCCCCAGGTGCCATTTGCCAAAGTGCCCGGTCATGTAACCGTTTGACTTCAACATTCTTGCCAAGGTGAATTCTTGCTCGGGGAGGTGACCTTGATTGGCCGACCAAACGCCCATTCGAAAGTAGTGCCGTCCCGTCAAGAACGCGGCCCTGGTTGGCGAGCAAACGGGACCGACGGAGTAGAAGTGATCGAGCACCGTCCCCTCTCTGGCCAAAGCATCCAGTTCGGGAGTTTGAATGATCGCATTCCCGTTGAACCCCGTGTCGCCCCAACCCATGTCGTCACACATCATCAAGACAATGTTGGGACGCTCCGCCGCTTCCCCGCGGGTCACCCCCGGCATCAGCGCCAGCGTCATGACAGCCGACAAGCGAATAACAATCGGCAAGGAGAACAGGGTAGGACATGTCATGGCAGGACCAGGTACTTTCAGCGCAGGAAGTGGAAACAGTGCAGCGAATTAGAAACTCTTTTCGAATTCACTCCGATTCAAGCATCAAAACAGATCCTCGATGATCCCCGTCGAATCACCGAAGGAATTCGACTGAATGCCGGCGCCCCGCAAGGTGCTGAGCCAAAGATTGCACAACGGCGTTTTGGGGTCGTCCATCACAAGGTGACGACCATGGCGGAATCCAGCTCCACCACCGGCGATCAAGGTGGGGCAATTTTTCAACGTGTGCACCGAACTGAGGTTCGTTCCCATCGAGATGGCGACGTTGTCAAAGAGGGTCGAACCATCTGGTTCCGTGCTGGCTTTCAGTTTGTCCATGAACTCCGCCAACAACCGCGCGTGGGCGGTGTCACGATTCTGCGAAACGGTGCGACGTTCGCCCTCGGAATAGTGGCTCATGCTGTGCGCACTCATCGTCGCACCGAGGCTGGCGATCATCGAATTGACCGGCATCCGGTAGGTGAAGACCCGAGTGGCATCGACTTGCATGGCTGCGACCATGATGTCGTACATCATCCGAATCTCTTCCACGCCCTCGAGTGATTCCCCCGGTTCGGGAACCGCTTGTTGAGGCCGCTTCTTCTCGACCCCCAACCATTTCTCTTCTTTGGACAATCGAACCTCAATCTCTCGGATGGATTGGAAGTATTCATCGAGTTTCGCATTGTCAGAAGCATTGAGTTTCCGATTGATCGACTTGGCGTCCGAAAGCACCGTGTCGAGCACGCTTCGTTGTTCCTGCAATCGTTGCTGTTGAACTTCAAGTGGGGTTCTGTCGACGGAGAACAAACGGTGGAAAGCAGCCACCGGCGTGTCCAACCCTGCGATCGGTTTGCCAGAACGATTCCAAGCCAGTGATCCGCCGGGACCATGGCCATCGATGGCGGCACCCTGCGCAGAAAGCTGGATCGACGTGAATCGAGTTTGCTGCCCAAGGACTTCGGCGGCAACTTGATCGACCGAAACGGTGTTGTGAAAACTCTGCCCGGGAATCGCATAACGGTTCGCGCCGGTCAACCAGAACGTGCTGCCGGAGTGTCCGTCAGCGGAATATTGGTGCATCAGATTCTGAATGATCGTGATGTCGTTCTGGTGCTTGGCCAGCGGCCGAAGGATCTTGGGCAATTCATAGTTCTCGCCCACCGTGTTGATGTCGGGGTACCAACGGTCCGCGGTGACACCAAACCCCATTCCCAAAAACACCATGCGTTTGGAAGGAGCCATCGCCGTCGTTGCGGCGCTCGCGAATCGCTTGAAACCAAACGACTCCAGCATGGGCAATGCAACCAAGGCACTGCTGCTGCGAAGAAACCCACGACGGGAAGGACGAATTGTTCTCATGGGAGTTGCCTTGATGGGGACGAGAAATGCGACAGACATTCTGCCTGTCATTGTTGCGAAGGATCGAGGGACGAGCTGGAAGCCAGTTTCACTGCTCAACGAGTTTGAAACGCCGGTGACTGAATCAGTGCGTGAATGAATTGGACAATCGAATGATGGTGTTGCTTTGCCTGCAAGCTGATCTGGCTGGCAAGCTCTTGATCGGTGAATCCGAAAGGACGACCGAGACCGTACGCGATCAAAGCCTCCGTGAATCCGCGAGCGAATTCATCGTCGTATTCCGCGACTGCGTCACGGAGTTCCAAGAAGTTTGAAAACTGTTTTCCGTTCGGAACCTTCCCAGCGGGATCAATCTCGAATCGGACGTCTTCCTGCCAACGCCCGTATCGACGTTTCCCAAGTCCAATCACCTCTTGATCTCGCCATTGACCGGCCGCGTCAAAATTCTCGAGTCCAAACCCGATCGGATCGATCTTGTGATGACAATTGGCGCACTGAGGTTGCTCCTGGTGAGCTCGTGCCAATTCGCGTGCGGGCAAGGTTTCCCCCGCCAATCGACTCAGTTGAGGAACGTTGGGTGGTGCCGGCGGCGGTGGATCGTTCAGCAAGTGACGCAGCACCCAAGCACCACGTTCGACCGGCGACGATCGCTGGCCATCGGAGCCCATCGCCAACACTGCTGCTGTGCCCAACAAGCCCCCTCGCAACGATCCGTCCGGAACCGCGACCTTGCGAAACTCGTGCCCCTCCACGCCTTCGATTCCGTAGTACCCCGCCAACAAATCGTTGATGACAACAAAGTCAGCCTTCAGTAAGTTTTCGAGAGGCAGCTCACTCTCCAGCAAGTAAGCGAACGTTTCGAAAATCTCCTGCCGAGCGTTCTCGCGAACGGCGTTGTCAAAGTTGGGGAAGTCCGCTCCGTTGAACTGGAACATGTCCAATCGTTCCATCTGCAGCCACTGATGAACGAACCCCTCGATGAAAGCCTTGCTGCGTGGATCTCGAAGCATTCGTTCCGTTTGAGCAGCCAAAATCGAAGGATCTGACAGTTCGCCCGATTCCGACAGGGCCATCAGTTCCTTATCCGGAGGAGCTGACCACAAGAAGTACGACAACCGCACCGCCAACTCCTTGGGCGACAAGTCACGATCTTGTCCGGAAGCCGATTCTTCGACTTGATAAAGAAAACTCGGGGAAGCCATCACAATCGACAGTGGTGAGACCAACGCCTCGGTGACTGATTGGCCCTGGTCGCGGGCCGTTTGATAGTGCTGACGCAAACGCCGCAGGTATTCTTCAGCAGGTGGTGAACCACGAAACGCTCGGCTGGCGAAACGCCGGATCACCTCGGAAGCGTATTCGGATTCCTCCATGTCACTCGGGTGCTCAAACAGGATCGAATCACGAGCAGCCTGGATGGCCTTGGTTTGATCCGAAGGCAAAGGACCGTTCAGTTCGACCCAATCAATCCAAATACCAGGCGGGGTTCCGATTCCGTTTTCTCGCATGTGCAGCGTGGCGAGGTTCTTGTCGCCGCGATCTTGATGAGATCGTTGGTGAATCCAAACTTGTTGCTTGGCTCCCGGTTCATGCGTGAACTCAAAGTCAATGATTTGTGGATCGTCCATTGGAGCGGAGACCTTCCGCCACCCCAGCAACTTGCGCCCGGTTCCAAAGCCGGAGCTGAATTCCAAGTAGTGATGCCGTTCATCGGCGTCGGGGTACATCGCCGCACGAACTCGCACGTGGTACTTGCCATCCGCGTCGGGATGCTGCGTCGGCAGTTTGACTTTCGTGTACCCGCCTTGTTTGATCGTCATGATCAACGTGATCCCCGTTTGGGTCTCCGGTCGAGCCATGTAGTCTTCCATCAATGGCAACCACTCCTGGACCTTCTGCTTCTTGGCTTGGTAGGCATCCAACAACCCAAACTCAGACGCAGGTTTCTCTGATTGGGACAAGAATGCATTGGCACGCTTGCCGATGTCTCGCATTTGCTCGGCCGCCTCGGTGTAGTGCGGCGTGTAGTACTCCTCGGGTTGGATGCGAACCGTTTTGGACTCCGGACTCTTTCGAGGCGAAAGCAGCAACTGCAAATTCGCAATCGCCGTCGAGTGATACTGTTCGATTTGGTCGCTCGACAAAAACAGCGAGGCTCCTGCGGTGTCGAACCCAGCCGTGGCTTGGTCGTCCGGCAGCGTGGTCACATCCGGACGCACGCCCAACAATGCTTGCATCGTGTTCGCATATTCGCGGCGATTCAGACGACGCATCATGATGTCGCCGCCCGAATCGCTCAGTAGCAGTCGTGCGGTCACCATTTTCTCAGACAAGTCCTCTAAAAACGCGAGTTTGTCCGCGTCACGAAGAGGCTCCGAATCTTCCGGTGGCATCTCGCCCGAGTTCAGAGCCCCCAGCACCTTCGACCACAATTCCGCGGTCGCCATGTCCTCGGCCACGTTCATCGAAAGCGATTCGAGGTCAATGTTGGCTTCCTTGGTCGCACTGTCGTGACAATCCAAGCAGTGGTTTTCAAGCAACTCCGCGTGACGACTTGGCATCTCGGTGCTGGGAAGTTCTTCCGCAAATGCTGCCTGGCAAACAACGGGAAACAGCAGAGCGAGTGAAAGACGATGAAAGACCATGAGGATGAATCTCAGGCGGTGAAGGTGGAGGGGACACCAGAGAATGGTGGGGACGCGGGGAGGCAGACTCAATCGATCAGTCCAAAGTGAACTCCAGAAGCGGGCCGGAGACCTCGGGGTGGGCATCGTTCGCAAACGCGTGGACCAAACCACGGTCGGTGCCTTCGACCAAGCCCGATTCACGTACCAGAACAAAGGTCACCCGTCCGTCATTGTCGTTTCGCAGGAACTGCAGCAACGCATCGGACTGGATGCCAAACGTTCCCGTTTGTTGACTGCGAGGGATGTCAAATTTGCCAAGCAAAATGCCATCGGTGATGTCGGGGGCGTCTTCCCAACTCGGGTCGTCGTCCCAAGTCTCTTTGGATCGATGGGTCACACCATAGATCGCGAAGGTGTTGAGTTTTGGCAATCGCGAAGCGAACCCCTTGCCGCTGGGAACTTGGTTCAGACGCAGCCTTGCGGTTGAGACGGAGTTCAAGTCAACCGAATCGATGCTCATCGAAAACATCGCTCGCATGTCCCATTTGCGACTGTCCGCTCGTTTGACCATCAGCATCTCTGGATGAATCCACTTGCCGCGGCGATTGTTGCGAATGACATAGTCGGATCGCCCTTCCGTTCCGACCCGAATCACACGAGGGCGATCCGCGTTGGATTGGTCGTATTCTTGTTCGGGCGAGGTCGCAGATTGCATCGACAACGCGTTGTCTGAGAGCGAAGCAAATTGCTTGTCGAACAAGTGGACCTCTTTCCCACTGGTGGGATGGTGAACCGAAATCTCGCCTTGCAGCACTTCGAAGTCCGATGTCTGCGACGACTCTTGCACCGACACGGCAAACTGAGTTCCGTGATCGATCGCGAATCCGCCAGGTGTTTCCACGACGAATCCATGTGCGGATTCAGGGACATCAATCACGGCCGCCCCGTCAACCATTCGAACTCGCATGGCATCCAACAATTCAAAGTGGGCAGGGGCCTCGAACGTGATCTTGGCTCCCGACTCAAACTCAACGGTCGCAATGCCCGCCATCAACTTCATGTTGCCGGCGACCAACTTGGATCCGACCGTGGTGGGCAACGAACTTTCCCATGCCGCGTTTTCACTGGTGCTGAGCGTTGCGATGGGAGTGGGCGTTTGCGAACCGGTCGTGAACAAAAAGGCGAGCAACAACGAGGCGGCCATCGCACACCAACCCACCAACCAAATGTTTCGATTGGTGGTTGAACTTCGAACGACCGGCGGTTCCATCGAACGCTGAATGGCCAGATCACGCAGCCCCGCATCCGTGGCCGCGGCGATGGCAAACTCTTTCCGCAAATTCAAGTCGCTCGCGAGCTGCTGTTCCAGATCAGCCACTTGTGAATCCGAAAGCGTTCCCAACAGGTATTGCTGAATCAACTGAGAAGGGTCCATGTCAGTTCGCCTCCATTTGCAAACGTTGCTGAACGCAATCGGCAAGCTTTTGACGGAGTCGCCCGAGCAGCTTGTAAAACGCGTTGACGGTTTTGCCGCCGCTTTCCGCAAGCCGCGTGACTTCGCCGCCGCTTTGATACGGTGCCATCAACAATTCTTGGTGTGGCGGAGGAAACTTGGTCAGGCACTCTTGCAGTGCCGAACGGATCTCCGCCACTCGCTCGGTCTCGATGGCCTCTGCTTCGTCCGCGATTTGTTTCAACACTTCATCGCTGAGCAACCGTCCGTCACGTCGCAATCCAGTGACAGCACTGAGGCATTTGAAACGCAAGATGACCTTCGCCCAGGGAAGAAATCCGTCCTCACCATCTAACTGAGAGAACTTTTGCCACATCGTGACACTGGCTTCTTGGATCGCGTCATCGACCGCGTTCCAATGAGGGAGCATCGATCTCGCAAACGCTCGCAAAGCGAGTTCATGCTTGACGAAGAGACGCATGAAGTCGCTCTCGGTCAACGGTTGCGGCGGGTCTTGGGATGGGGACATGACTACCTATTTGAGTCACGGGAACAACCTGCCGCAAATTCCGAGGAATGTTGCGAATTAATTCGTTTCCGGGGAATTTCGTCCTGGAAACACGCCCGGGATTGAGAACCTGCCAGAAGTCCGTCGACGAATCAGTCGGTTTGCATCCCTTCACAGTCTCGCAATTGAATCGGGGAATCGCTGCCGCGGACGATGTTGTTTCGGATCATGCAGTCCGAGCATTCCACCGCCAAAATCGCCGGCAGCGAGTCGTCTGAAAACAATCCGCCTTGAACGAGGATGCCGCGACATCGAGTGAGCTCCAACACCGCGGGACGATCGTTGACGCCTCGGATCACATTGGCGGAAAGAACGCAGTCACGGCAATCGGTCAGTTGAACACCATGTTTGGCAACGGCGTGTCGCCCCAGGTGGTAGCGAGGGTTCCGGTCCATGGCGTTGGAAGCCAACGTCACCGCTTCGCAATTTTCCAGCACCACGTTGCTTTGGAATCCCTTCCAAATGGTATTGCCGGTGACCGTCGCACTTCGCAGGTGCCGCAAGTGAACGTTGACTTGAGTGTCCGAGAGGATGTTGCCGCTGATCGTGATGTTGCCATGCCGACGTTCCTCCGTGCCGTTGACTTGCTGGCTGTGCAAATCGATCCGAATGTTGGCAGAGTCTTTGCCTTGATGGGTGTGCTGGATCGTGCAACCGGTGATCGCCACTTCTCCGATTGATCCCGACCCGCTGGTCAACCAAACATTTGCGGAAGAAGCGGCCTCGGCGGAACCCATGTTGCCTTCGATGTCGCAACCGGTGATGTGCAAGTTGCGAACGTTGCCACCGTGCGAAGCAATTCCTCCACCGGCGTTGTAGCTGATGTGACTTCCCGTGACGTTGATTTGATGCAGGTTGACCGCATCCAGAAACAGTCCAACGCCGGAGTTCTCGTAGAGATGGCAATCACTGACGATCACGTTGCGATTGCGATCCACCAAATGAATCGCATGTCGCGACCTTCGAATCGTCAGGTTGTGAAGCGTGGGCTGCATCGTTCCCGACAGTTCGACGCCGTCAGCCTCGGGATGCTCACCAACAATCTCCAAGTCGGAAATGATCAGTGCGTTCTGCTGATTCCAAACCTCGTCTGTTACGGTCGAAGGATCTGCGGTTCCCGCATGAGTCCCGATGACCTGGATCGCTGGCCCGGGGCCCGTCATCACGATCCGGCTACGCCCCTCGCCTCGAAATCCAATCGCACCAGTGCTCTTCAGATCAATCCGAAGTGGACGCGTGATTCGGTACGTTCCCGCCGGAAGTTGCACGTCGCGTTCGGCGTCAATCCATCGCTGAATCGCAGCGGTGTCGTCGGCAACGCCATCTCCTGCCGGTTCAGCGGCAAGGGCGAACGGCAACAACGCAAATGTGCCAACGGAAAACGCCGTGATCGACGCGAGGAACAGGGAGCAAGTGACACGGCGGGCGGGACGGCAATTCATGGTGGTCCATTCTCAATGGTGGGAGGTAGGACCGTCCAGTTTACCATTCGCGAACCAGTCGTTTGTGCCCGACCGAATCCGCCCAACGGTGCAGTCCGGCGACACCGGCATCGAGCCCGTCACCACTCCCCATGTTCACGACAACGGCTGCCCCGATCGAACGGAGTCAATGGGCGACGGGTTAGGCCGATAGATTGGTGCCCACGTCGGTGCGGTAGGCAGATGCGGCAGGAACGATGCCGGCCAACAAACTCAATCCAATCACCAACGGCAACAGGTAAAGCTCATACGTGCTCATTGAGAAGAACCCGACCTGGACACCGGTGCGGGCCTCGATCAACGGACTGGCCGCGAGAATCCCCAGGTGAGCCAGCACCCAACCGGCGATGCCACCGACGAGGGCGATGATCAAACTTTCAAACAGAATGATCCACGTCACGCTGCCTCGGCGAGCCCCCAGGGCACGCATCACCGCGATGTCTCGTTTGCGGTCGTTCATTGAATTGTAGATCGCCACCAAAACTCCCACCGCAGCAACCACGCAAGTGATCAACGTGATGGCCAGCAAGGCTTGCATCAGCGGACCAACAATCATCGTCATCAGTTTGTT
The DNA here is from genome assembly GCF_001027925.1 of Rhodopirellula islandica. NCBI lineage: Bacteria > Pseudomonadati > Planctomycetota > Planctomycetia > Pirellulales > Pirellulaceae > Rhodopirellula > Rhodopirellula islandica. Next base: position 88,302 of record NZ_LECT01000017.1, read on the forward strand.
GATTTCACCGATCGGTGTCGCTGCTTCCGCTCGCACGCTTTCCTTGATTCGGTTTTGAAGCATCGGTGCCATCATCAGGTTCCCATTGCGAACCAAGATCGACGTGACTTCCCGTTCAGGAATCGTCAACAACAACGGTTCGTCTGGCCCCGCCGTTGCAGCGGACTCGGGAAGCACAATCACGGCGTCATCCGGAATCGGTTTGGCATGCCCTTCCAGCAGGTAAAAGCCTTCCAAGTTGACAAACGCGGCGCGGTCATTCGGCGTTCCAGTGGGATCCAACACCCCGACAATCTGGAACCCCTGCCCATGGCCTTTGCCTTCCGGATCGCCGTGCGTCGGGTTCATCACATCGCCGACACGCATTCCCATTTGAGCGGCAACGCGGGAACCCAGCACGCATTCGAAGTAGCTGTTCTCTTCATTGTGAAATTCAAAGTTGCGTCCCTCCTCAAACGTGAAGGGCTGGTCGGCATCGGGGCCGTGATTCAGCAATTCAAAGAAGTCAGGCGTGGTGCCGACGACTCGAAATTCACCGAAGTAATCCCCCAACGCGAGCGGGATCGCATAGCCATCGGTCATGAATCCAGCGTAGACCCCATCCCGTTCCCCAAGTGCCGGATCACCACCGAAAGTGCGAACCATCTCGGCACGCTTCTCTTTCGGGTAAAACTCCATGTACTCGGTGTAGGGAAGGTTCTCGATTGGTTGGCTGAGGTAATAGACTGCGTTGAGCGTCAACTGCAGCGTGCTGCCTTTGGGACCCACGACCAGGTTGTATCCCACTGACGCGTTGCGAACGAAGGCTTCGCTGATGATGCCGTAAACCGACATCACCAGAACCACCAATCCGACGCCCAATGTCAGCGACAACGTGGTCAAGAAACTTGACAAAGCACGGTAACGAAAGTTTCGCCAAGCGATGAACAACAGGCTCATGATCCGGCCCCCAAGGGTGAAAAGGCTCGGTTGATGTCTTCGAGTTTGTCAACTCGCTGAAAACGCTGGGCCACATCCATGCTGTGCGTGACCATCAACAAGGAGATCTCCTCGTCACGACACGAATTGATGATCAAGTTCAACACCGTGTCGGCACTGGCCGGGTCCACATTCGCGGTGGGCTCATCGGCCAACAACAGTTTGGGACGACCGGCGAGAGCTCGCGCGATCGCGACTCGCTGCTGTTGCCCCACCGACAATTGATTCGGACGATAGTTCGCTCGATCCGAAAGGCCGACTCGATCCAGCAAGTCTGACGCGCGGGCCGCATCGACGCTGCCGCTTCCGAACGACATGCCCAGCTTGACGTTTTCCAGTGCCGAAAACGCAGGCAAAAGATTGAACGTTTGAAAGACGTACCCAATCGTTCCCGCCCGAAATCGATCGCGGCCCTGTTCGCTGAGGCGGGTGAGTTCCAAGTTGTTGATGCGGATCGAACCGGATGTCGCTGACAGCATCCCTGCAATGAGGTGCAACAATGTGGTTTTGCCGCCACCGCTTTGACCGATCAAGGCGACTTGTTCGCCGACTGCGATGTTGAACTGGGGCACATCCAGCACCGTCAGTTCGCCTCCACCAGGTTGATCGAATCGTTTGATCAGATTTTCAATCGCTAGCATGTCGCTGGAATGATTGGGGGTTAGGTGCTTCGTGACCCACAGGCCGCGCACGATTTTGGAGAGAGAGCCGCGATGAACGCCGTTCGGCTGATTCAATTTGGCTTGGGTCACTTACGCCGCATGGCTCAGATTACTTGCGCCGCATGGCACAGATTACTTGCGCCGCATGGCTCTTTGCAGCCCACGGTCGGTCTCACGTTTCTTGATGGTTTCGCGTTTGTCGTGAATTTTTTTCCCTTTGACCAACCCCATCACACACTTCGCCAACCCTCGTTCGTTGAAATACACCCGCAGCGGGATCAGGGTCAGTCCCCGTTCAAAAGCCCGCCCTGCGAACTTCTCGAATTCTTTGGCGTGCACCAGCAGCTTGCGAGGACGGCGTGGATCGTGGTTCCACATTCCCGCGTTGTTGTAGTGAGCGATGTCGGAACCGACCAACCACAGTTCCCCGTTGGTGGCCCGAATGTGCGCTTCATCGAGGGAAAGTTTGCCTTCTCGCATGGATTTGACTTCGCTGCCCATCAGCATCATGCCGCACTCGACGCTGTCGAGAATCTCGTAGCGGAACTTCGCTTTGCGGTTTTCAGCGACCGGCGTGATGTTCGGTTGGTTCTTTTTCGCGTTTTTGCTTTTTCCCTTCCCTGACTTCTTACCGGCCGCTTTTTTTGCGCCAGCCTCGGTCAAGGTGGGCTGCTTTTTACTTTTGTTCTTTGACATGGCCGTGATTGTATCGGGATCGCGCAAAAGCAGGATGGGGCGACCATTTTCGATTTCCACCCGGCCCACTACAATGAGAGGCCTTCACACTGATTCAGGGTTGGCTTGGGTTACGGACGCTTCTGCGGAACGGTTCAGTCCCCCGCTGACCATTGATTTTTGATTTTTTGCCTTTCATCCGGATAGACGCCGATGGCTTTTCGATTGCCAGTTGTCGCGGAACCAGAAATGCCTGCGGGCACCGACGTCAGCTCGACGGGACGGTTGCCCCGCTGGCTCAAACGTCCCATCCCAAAATCCAACTCGAATCACCTGACCGATTCGCTGATGGAGGAGTACGGGTTGGAAACCGTTTGCGACAACGCCAAGTGCCCCAACCGGATGGAATGTTACAGCCAGCAGACGGCGACGTTCATGGTGTTGGGCAACGTCTGCACACGGCCCTGTGGATTCTGTGCCGTCAGCCGAGGTCGTCCACCAGCGGCCCCCGCCGTCGATGAACCGGAACGAATCGCGAAAGCGGCGGAGCGTTTGGGACTGAAACACGTTGTCATCACCAGCGTCACCCGAGACGACCTGCCCGACGGCGGTGCCGATCATTTCCACAACTGCGTCATCGCTGTTCGCGAACGCACCGGAGCGACCACGGAAGTCTTGACGCCTGACTTTGTGCATTGCAAAGAATCCTTGGCTCGCGTGATCGAAGCCAAGCCCACCGTGTTCAACCACAACATGGAAACCGTGCCACGCCTGTATCGTCGAGTTCGCGGCCCCAAGAGCGATTACGCGTGGACGCTGCAAATGATGCGGGAAGTCAAACGCTACGACGCCGAAGTCAAAACCAAAAGTGGTTTGATGTTGGGGTTGGGCGAAGAACGAGGCGAATTGCTGGACGCACTGTCCGATCTTCGCGAACACGACGTCGACTTCTTGACCCTGGGCCAGTACCTGCAACCTGGCGACAAGTATCTGCCCGTGGTTCGCTACGTGCCACCAGAAGAATTCGACGAACTGGCTGACATTGCGAAGTCAATGGGATTCAAGAAGGTCGCCAGCGGCCCGTTCGTGCGAAGCAGCTACCACGCACGTGACATGGCTGAGACGGAGTGATCCGTCAGGCGGTCTGACCGATTGGACGATCACCTCCTCAGCCGATCAGATCAACCAACCAAGGTGCGGCAACCGTGATTAAAACCAAGGCCACTGGGTACGCCGCGACGTAGCTGGTTGCCGGTTGGCTGGAATCCGTCGCCCCTGTTAGAACGGCCAATCCCGGCGTGGATGTCATCCCTCCACAGGTCGCACCGAGCGACTGCCAAAGCGTTCGTCCGCCGAAATACCGGGAACCGGCAAAGCCCACCAGCAACGGAATGATGGCGATGGCCGCTGCGGCCACACACAGCATAACGCCGCGTTCCATCAGCACTTCGACCACGTTGGCTCCGGCGTTCAATCCCGCATCGGCTAAGAACAACGCCAGCCCTCCCTCCGTCATCAACAACATCGCGGCGGGCGGGTACGAACCACGGATCGGCCCGAGTCGACGGAAGTGACCTAGGATCAGTCCCACCATCAAGGGACCGCCGGCGATTCCCAACGACATCGAAAACTCGCCGATTCGCAATGACAGATTGCCGACAAAAATCCCCAGCACAATGCCGGCGACCAAAGACAAGAGGTCGGTTTCGTTCACCGTTCGAGGTCGATGACCAACAGCCGTCGCGATTTTTGCCAGTGCATCCGGCTCTCCAACGGCGACCAAACCATCGCCAAACTCAATTCGAGTGCGCGAAGAGGGAACAAACTCAACGTCGTGACGCTGGACACGAACGATCGTCACACCGTACTTCGACCGCAGACGCAACTCTTTCAGCGTGCGACCATAAATCTCTGGTGATGTGACAACGACATAACGGCGTTCTCGATCCGCATCGACCACCGGATCCGCCGTGTCTTGCAGCTCGCCTAATGTTTCCGACACCCGGCGGATCTCCAACGAACCGCCAACCAACATGACTTCATCGCCAATTTCAAATTTGTAATTTGGAGGCGTGGGACGCCAGCGACCTTCGCGTTGAACACGCGACATCTGGCAAGGTGAATCCGCAAACGCGGCGATATCGCTGGGGCGCTTCCCCGCCACCACTGGATTCGCGATTCGCACCACACGTCGCCCAATGCTGCTCGACTCCGCGATTTCAGCAGTGGAAGGTTCTGAAGAATCCGAACTGGAATCGAGTTCGTCGTCACTCGTCTTGGCGAACAGTTTGATCGCGATCTGCACAAACAGAACGACGGCGATGATCCCAATCGGATACGCCACACCAAACCCCACCGCGACCGCAGCCGGATCATCGGATGACTGGGTGATCGCACCCAGGGCAGGGGTGCTGGTCATTGCACCAGCCATCAAACCGCCAGCCAACTCGGCGGGGAGATCCAACAACCGAGCGCACACCCACGTCACTGCGACTCCGGTCAGCACAATCACAGATCCGGTGATCGCCATGGCTCGGCCATGAGACGCGAGCCCTCGAAAAAACGTCGGTCCAGCCGAGATGCCGACGCAATACACAAACAGCGCCAGTCCCAAGGTGCCGAAGCCGGTTGGGATGCTCCAGCCAAAATGCCCGGCGAGCAACGCGACAAACAAAATCGCAGACGTGCCCAGCGAAATGCCGCGAAACGAAACACGGCCAATCAGCAGGCCTAAAGCGATCACACAGAGGAGAACGAGAATCGGGTTCATGGTCTCCGAAGCCCCAAGGAAAGAAACTGCCGGACAATACGAGGGTCGGGGCAATTTCACAACCTGGGATTGGCTCCTCCGACCAAGCTTCGTCTGCTAGGTCGTCTTCCGAGACGCTGTTTCCTGTCGCGGGCGGTCAGAACGGGACTGGTGTTCCCCTTGGTCAGCGAAGCAGGCAGCCGGGAATGATTGGGGGGCGCCCCACGATCCCCATGGGCGTCAGACCCGGTTGCCTTTGGGGACGGTGGCGAATACCAAAACCGCTTATCTGCCAAACGGTGGCAGCTTAGCCGTTCCAACAACGGATGATGAACCCTCCAAGCCAACACCAGGATCAGCCGGGTCGCGCTGCCCGCTTCAACAACATCATGTAGCGCGCAAGCCGGAAGGGTTGACGTGGGGCGACGTCGTCCGCCGAGACACTGGATTCGACTCCGGACGTCCCGCATTTTGTGGCGACGACATCGTCCGCGCACGAAAACAGCCGGCCTCGTGTGAGGTCGGCTGTTGGTTGTTTGGTCAAGCCCCGAATAGACCGTTCCGAGGCTCTGAGAACGCAGGTGCGTTAGGCTGCGGCAGTCTTCTTCGCGTCGCGAGCTTTCTTTTCAGCGACGGTGCGATAATCGACCACGTCCCAGACCAAGCCAACTGCACGGAGCAGTTTGATGGCTTGCCAAGTGATGTCGAATTCCCACCATTTGTGACCGTGTTTGGCCATCCGTGGGTAAGCGTGGTGGTTGTTGTGCCAGCCTTCGCCGTATGCCACGATCGCGACCAACCAGTTGTTGCGGCTGTCGTCGGTGGTTTCGTAGTTCTTGTAGCCCCAAATGTGGGAAGCACTGTTGACCATCCAAGTCGCATGCAACACAGCGACCAAGCGGACAAACATGCCCCAGACCAACATCGAGATTCCCAGTTCCCAGCCACCGAACGCGTAGCCGATACCGAGCAGGGCAAACGAAGCGACGATGTGAATGGGCAAGAACAACAGGTCAAACGCCCGCATGGCTGGGTCTTTGTACAGGTCCGGCACCCAACGAGTCAGGTAAGCGTCGCGGTCACCGTTGTGCGTGTGAAATGCGAGCCAGAAAATGTGGCTCCAGATGCCACCATCGCGAGGCGAGTGCGGGTCGCCTTCGAGGTCACTGTGAGCGTGGTGCTTGCGGTGATCGGCAACCCAATCCAAAGGCGAGCCTTCGCCTGCAAAACAACCGATCCCAGCGAAAAGGTATCGCACCCAGTTGTAGGTTTTCATGCCGGTGTGCGTCAGCAACCGGTGGTAACCAAGGCAAATGCCGAGGCTGCCAGCGACCCAGTGAAGCACCAACGCGGTGATCAGAGCGGTCCAAGTGAAAGTGAAAGGTGCGGCCAAACAAACAATATGTGCCATGGCCAACCAACCGACGGCCCACCAACTGATGTTGGAAGCACGAACTCGGTCAGCTTTCGTCGGCTTGGCCAAATCTCGCTTCTTGGCGGCCTTTTGAGCGACGAGCGACGAGAAACCGTCGGCGTCTTCGGCTCGAGGCTGGTCCAAACGCAACTTGCCGCCTGATTCCGGCGATTCCAGTGTGGTGGATTCGGGTGCGTGGGACGTGGTTTGGTCAGCATTGCCCTTGCTCTTGGCAGGGGCGCGATTCTTGGTTGGTTCAACAACGGTCGACATCAGAGAACGATCCTGGTCTCGTGGTGCGTTAAATAAGTCGTGAGACGCAGCCTGAAAATGACCGACGTCTCGTTTCCGCCGGAAGAATAGCAACGCAATGCCGTTTCGACGTCACCCCTGATGTAAAAGCGTGTAACGGTTATGTAATTGTTCTTTCGATGCCCCTATTCTTAGGAAAACAGCTTGATCGAGAGGGCAAAAATGCTCGTTTTGAGCGTCTCTCCGCCGGCTATTTCCCGTCCGCACCGCCCTCCAACCCGCCCATCTGCTGTCTCCGATGCCCGATCCGCCATTGATTCCCACGTTCGCGGACCGCTTGCGTCAGAGATCCGATCTCCTTCGCGACCTTCGCCGATTCTTCGACGACCGAGGCTTGGTCGAAGTCCAGCCACCGTGTTTGAGTCGCGACTGCGTGGTTGACGCATTCTTGGACCCCATTGAGGTGGACGGGGCGCAAGTCGGATTGGTTGGCGGGCCAGATTCGCCCGCGACCTTTTACTTGCAAACGTCACCTGAATCCGCCATGAAACGCTTGTTGGCCGAAGGTGCTCCGTCGATTTACGCGATCACACCCGTGTTTCGCAAAGGCGAGACGGGATCGCGTCACAACGTCGAGTTTTCCATGTTGGAATGGTATGAGGTTGGCGGCGATGCGGCGTCGGCGATCGAGATGCTGGGTAGCTTGGCCGTCGAAATACTGAACACGCGTCCCTACCGAACGATCACTTACCGCGAGGCTTTTCAACAACATCTCGGATTTGATCCAATTGAGATCGCAGTCCAAGACCTGCAGGCCCGTGTCGCCCAAATGGACACGACGCTGGCTCACTCCATTGGGCTGGATCGCGACGCTTTGCTCGATGTTTTGTTGAGCGAACAGATCGAACCCCACCTGGCCACTGACACTCCGACCATCCTGACTCGGTACCCTGTGACACAAGCCGCGCTCGCGAAACCCTGCCAGGATGACCCGCAGTGCGCCGACCGCTTTGAACTGTTCTACCGCGGCGTTGAGTTGGCCAACGGCTACGACGAACTCCTGGACGCAGAAGAACTTCGGAAACGTTATGAACTCAGCAACCAAATTCGTGTCGCCCACGGACGCCAAGCCCTGACCGTCGAAACGACGTTGCTGCAAGCCATGCGTCGGGGCCTGCCACCATGCAGCGGCGTGGCGCTCGGAGTCGACCGATTGCTAATGCTGCGTGTCGATGCCCATCACATCGAAGACGTCATTCCCCTTCCCACCACCCGAGCTTGATTGCCCGCGATGCAGCTTTCTTTACTCCGACGTTCAGTTTGTGAAGTCATCGGCACCTACTGCTTGGTGCTGATTGGGTGCGGGGCCATGGTGGTCGACAATCAGACCGGCATGCTGACTCATGTGGGTGTGGCCACCGTTTGGGGGTTGATCGTGATGACGATGATCTACTCGATCGGCGATTTATCGGGAGCTCACATGAACCCGGCTGTCTCCATTGCATTCGCGAGCGTGGGCCGCTTCCCCCTCCTCGATGCGGCCGCCTACATCGTCGCTCAATGCACCGGCGCGTTGCTCGCGGCCGGTTCCTTGGCAATGGTGTTCGGGGTCGACGACGTGAAGCTCGGCAGCACGATGGCGTCTTTGCCCACAGGATCCGCCTGGGCGGTGGAATTCATGATGACCATGATTTTGATGTGGATTGTGGTCGGTGTTTCAACCGGTGCGAAAGAAAAATCGATCACGGCGGGCTTGGCCGTCGGCGCTACCATTGCCATGGAAGCCTTCGTTGCCGGACCACTCACCAAAGCATCCATGAACCCGGCTCGTAGCCTGGGTCCCGCTGTGATGTCCAACCATTACAATCTGCTCTGGTTGTATTTGACCGCACCCATCGTGGGTGCGATCGCGGGTGGCTGGTTGTACCGATTCGTGCGAGGCGATGACGAATCGGACAGAGAGGAATGTGTCATGGTGAAGAAGGTTTCCGCCGTTGTTCTGTTTGCGTTGCTCTTGGGTGTCGGTGGAAATGCCGCCGTGGCGGAGGACGTTGATTCGCTGCTGCGTCCCAACGATCGCATCGCCATCATTGGGGGCACGTTCGTCGAACGCATGCAACCGCGAGACAAACTGGAAGCCGAACTGCAGACGCAGCGGCCCGACTGGAAGCTCTCCCTTCGCAACCTCGGTTGGTCGGGCGACACCGTGTCTGCCATCGCTCGCAAGCGTTTTGACAACATCGAAGCGGGCCGCGCCAGGCGTTTGGCGGACATTGAGGCAGCCAACCCGACGGTCGCACTGATTTGGTACGGACAATCGGAAGCGGGGCAGTTCGAGGAAAATGCAGCTCGATATCAAGCGGACCTGTTGAGCTTGGTTGACGAACTGAAAAAGCGGCAAATCCGCGTGATCCTGCTGACTCCTGTCGAAATGCCCGGGGACCGACGTCCCCACTACCGAGCCGGTCTGGAGGCCTTTGAGCAGATGCTGCGTGATGTTGCACGAGCCCAATCACTCGCATTGGTGGAATTGAACTGGAAACCCACCGATCAACAATTGGTGGACGATCGCATGTTGCCCAACGAACTGGGGTATCGCGAATTAGCCACGCAACTGGGGGGAGCCCTGCTGGGCGAATCCACCGAGCAGCGTGACTCCACCCGATCCGCCAAGATGGACGCTCCCGAACGCCAGTTGTTGCTGGAAGCGATTGGTCGAAAGAACGAGTTTTTCTTCCATCGCTACCGCCCTCAAAACGAAACCTATTTGTTCTTGTTTCGAAAGCACGAGCAAGGCAACAACGCCATCGAGATTGAACAGTTCGATCCAATCATCCAAGCAGCCGACCAAGCGATCTGGGACGCGGCCCAGAGCCAGTAGTCAACCAGGCAGGCCACGCAGCTTGAAAGCGAATGTCCGGCGGTGCCGCGGAGCGTTGGGGCGGGGGCTTTGAGACCATCTTCGTTCGACGACGGAGCGATCCCCGCAATTCGATTACAATGGCGGGCTTCCCCACATCCCGCCCCTCAGAATTGTTGAACATGCGCACCGCACTTTCACAAGCCCGCCCGTTTCTAGCTGCGCTGCTCTGCGCGGCTTTGGGCGGCCCCATTGCCCAGGCCGCCGACCAGCTTCCTCCCACTCCCCAGCGTGATGGGGTCGAACCTCGCAACGTGGTTTTCATCCTGACCGATGACCATCGCTTCGACGCCATGGGTTGCGCCGGCCATCCGTTTCTCGAAACACCGCACCTCGATTCGATCGCGGCCAACGGAACGCACCTCAAAAATGCGTTTGTCACCACCAGTTTGTGCTCGCCCAGCCGCGCCTCGATTTTGACCGGTTTGTACACACACAAGCACCGTGTGATCGACAACAACCGAGTGGTTCCCGACGGCACATTGTTCTTTCCTCAATACTTGCAACGGGCGGGATACGACACGGCCTTCGTGGGCAAATGGCACATGGGTGGGCACCACGATGACCCGCGTCCCGGATTTGATCATTGGGTCAGCTTCCGAGGGCAGGGCAACTACTTGCCACCAGGTCCCAAGTACACCCTGAACGTCAACGGCGAACGGGTCAAGCAAAAGGGTTACATCACCGATGAATTGACGGACTACGCCGTCGATTGGTTGAAAGAGCGAGACGACGACAAGCCGTTTTTTCTCTACTTGTCCCACAAAGCTGTTCACTCGAACTTCACCCCCGCCAAGCGCCATCAAGGACGTTACGCTGATGCTGATCTCAGTTTCCTGCCGACGGGAAAAGAGCTTTCCGCTGACAAAAACACACCGCGTTGGGTGAGAGACCAGAAGAACAGTTGGCACGGAATCGACTTTTCGTATCACAGCGACAAAGGACTCGACTATCTCTATCGCCGCTATTGCGAGTCCGTGCTCGCGGTGGACGACAGCGTCGGTCGAGTCTTGCAGCAGCTCAAGGACATGGGCATTCACGACGACACGCTGGTCATCTACATGGGCGACAACGGATTCATGTGGGGCGAACACGGGTTGATCGACAAACGGGTTTCCTATGAGGCGTCAATTCGCGTCCCGATGTTGATGCAGTGCCCCAACTTGTTCGAGGGCGGCAAACCAATTGAGAACGTGATTGGAAACATCGACGTCGGACCGACCGTGTTGCATGCTGCTGGGTTGCAAACACCGGACTACATGGACGGGCAAAGCTTCCTTGACCTGCCGAACGATCGCGACGCCGATTGGCGGAAGTATTTCTTGTACGTGTACTACTGGGAAAAGAACTTCCCCCAAACGCCGACTCAATTTGCCTTGCGTGGAGATCGTTTCAAGTACATCACTTACTACGGATTGTGGGACACCGACGAACTCTATGATCTGCAAACCGACCCTGATGAGTTGAACAACTTGATCCACGACCCAGACTACCAATCGGTTGCCAAGGAGATGGAAAACCAGCTGTACGAGATGCTGGGCGACGAAGGCGGCATGGACATTCCCATGAACCAACCTCGTGGAGGATCCAACAACAAGCGTTGGGTTGAACAGGGTGGATCCGCGGCCGCTGACTTCCCCAAAGCCTTTGTGGTCGAGGAACCGCTCAACCGCAACGCAAACTGATCCGTTGTCGATGCCGGAGGCCATCGCGTTGCGAAACCGCCATCCGTCAACGAACGGCTTCCATGGAAAGCGGCTGCCCCCTCAAGGACAGCCGCTTCTTTTCACCTCTCCCAGATGTGCCAACTCGAAGAAGCTGGCGGCGAATCAGTTGGTCGCAGGTTCAGGCTCGATGGGTGTGTGCTGGAGAACACGATCGATGATGGAATAGGATTCCATTCGCATGTTCTTTGTGAAATCGTGCTCGCAGTCTGGAGTCAACAGGATCAACTCCTCGGGGGCGTCAAACAGCGAATAGATTTGGGCAGCCACTGGAATCGCCTTGCGGACGCCGCGAATGTCAAAATTTGCGTCGTGAGTGGGGGAGACCGATACAAAGGTTCGTGGTGCCATCGCGGCGACCAATTCATAGAAATCAAACGGAACCTTGTCGGGGGCCAATTGAAACTCGTCTCTCAGTCGGGGCATGTACCGTTCACTTGCCCAGCCCTCGATTTGCCCGCCATAGTAGTCATGAAATGGACACCAGCCACAACTGGAGACCATCACCTTCACTCGTTGGTCAAACACTCCCAGGAAAATGGCGTTGTGACCTCCAAGTGAATGCCCAATCGCACCGATGCGTTCGGAATCAACGATCGGCAGCTCGGCAAGGTAGTCGACGCATCGCCGATGATTGGCGATGGCCTTCATCGTGCCCGATGCATAATTGTCGCGTTTGAAGTCATAGTCGGCGTACTCGCCAAAGGACGGGTAGTCGGGTGCGATGACCACATAGCCACGCTGTGCAAGCTCGATTCCATACTGTCGACCCGGTCGACCACCCTGGCCGGCAACGATCCGTTTCCCTGCTGCCCCCGTGGGATGCAGGGCGACAACGGCTGGCAATTTGGGTGAAGAAATGACGTTTGTTAGCGCGTTCACGTTCACGAACTGTGCAACGGAGCTGGGAAGGTACAGATCGAATGGCAGACGATCCGAGTCGTCCACAGCCATCGTCATTGTCATTCGACGCACTTTTCCTATCCACACGTCTTCGGTGATTCGAGTGTCAAACGCAGGCAAGGCTTCGGTTTGTGGCAACGGCCCCATTGCCAACTCTGCCCCGGCGATGATTTGCTGGCGACGGAACATCCAGTCGGCAACCGACTGGATTGGTTTGAGTTTGCCGTCGGCGGCTCGGTACTGGGACAGGTCCGAGTGTTGCAATTGCGTTTGGTCAGCCGATTGGTCATCGGCACTCGCATTGCCAGTCGCAACAGCGAACAAACTGGCCCAAGCAAGAGCACCAACCCAAAAGCTATTCGCGTGCATTGCAATCTCCAAATGGTAAACCGGCTTGGACGCTCGCCGATCGCGGTTGTATCGAGTATCGAATCGCTCGATTTTGGTGGGTGGCACCATCCGGGGGTGGGTGGCACCATCCGGGGTGATCCGGAAGGTGCTAAGCAGGTCGGCAGGAGTGATCAAGCACAACCATGTGAGCCGTTTGGGCGTTAGCCCCGGTTGTGCGTGAAAACCGTGGCTAACGCCAGCGGCTCACATACCCGATGACACCTGCGTACCTGCTTAGGCGAGGATGTCGTGGAGGACGTTTCCGTGGACGTCGGTGAGGCGGAAGTCTCGTCCGGAGTAGCGGTAGGTCAGTTTTTCGTGATCGAGACCGAGGGCGTGCAACATCGTGGCGTGCAGGTCGTGCACACTGGTTGGATTCTCTTCGGCTTTGAAACCAAATTCGTCCGTTGACCCGTAGACGGTTCCACCCTTGATGCCGCCTCCTGCCATCCACACGGTGAATCCGTAGTGGTTGTGGTCACGCCCCAGTTTCGATGCACCAGCACCGGTCAGTTCCACCGTTGGCGTGCGTCCGAATTCGCCTCCCCACACGACCAAAGTCTCCTCCAGCATGCCGCGTGATTTGAGATCGCCCAGCAGTGCGGCAATCGGCTGATCAATTTCTCCAGCGAGTTTGCGATGGTTGTCAGCAATGTTGTCGTGATTGTCCCAGGGCTGACCGGCCCCGTGCCACAACTGGATGTAGCGGACCCCGCGTTCCGCGAGCCGTCGCGCGATCAGCGTCTGTCGTCCGTGCACAGTGTCGCCGTATCGCTCCCGCGTGTGCTTTGTTTCACTGGCGATGTCAAACGCGTCACTGGCCTCCGTCTGCATCCGAAACGCGAGCTCGTAGGACTGAATCCTGGATTCCAAACGTTGATCGACCCGCGGGGTTTGATGCTGGTGATTCCACTTGGCCAACAGTTCCAACTGACGTTTCTGGTCGGGTGTGCTGATCTGTGGGTGTTCGATGTTCTCGATCAACTGACTCAACTGGGTGTGCTGAGTGTCGATGTGGGTGCCTTGAAACGAACCGGGAAGAAAGGCCGACTGCCAATTCTCCGCGTCCTTGATCGGCAGACCACCTGGACACATCGCGATGAAGCCGGGCAGGTTCTTGTTTTCCGCACCCAGGCCGTACAGCACCCAAGCCCCTGCGCTGGGGCGTGTCTGGACGGAGTCGCCGCAATTCATCAGCATCAACGATGGCTCATGGTTGGGCACTTGTGCGTACATGGACCGGATCACGGCGATGTCGTCGATGTGCTCGGCTGTCTTTGAAAACAGTTCGCTGACTTCGATTCCTGACTCACCATAGCGTTGAAACTTGAAAGGCGATGGAAACGCCGCTCCGGTCTTGCGTTCGGTCGTCAGGGTTTCGCCAAGTCGCCGGCCGGCATACTTCTGCAAGGCGGGTTTGGGATCGAATGTGTCGACATGCGAGGGGCCGCCGTTCAAAAAGAACTGAATCACTCGCTTGGCTTTCCCACCAAAGTGCGGGCCGATCACTGCGTCTCCGGTGCCGTTGTCGTCGGCCAGGACTGAATTGAGCCCCAGGGCTCCCAACCCCATACCGGACCGGAGCAGCATGTCACGTCGGCTGAGTGGCGATTGGAATCGGCCCCGCAGCGGATGGAACGCGTTTGAGTGTTTCATGTTCATCGTGTCGTTGCCTCTTCAATCCACAAACAAAAATTCGTTGGAACAAAACAGAATCTGAGCCAACTGCTCCAGTGGCGTCAGGCGGTTTGCTTCGTCGGTCGGAAAGTCAGCTTCCGAATCCCAAACGATTGCGTCGCCGGCCCCGGTTTTCGTCTCGCGATTGGGCGAGTGAGCGGCCTCGCTATCAGAAGCAGTTCCGGGCTCGGTCGTCACCGCTTCAGTCATGTCGGTGATCGTTACTTTCCAAAGGAATTGATCGCTGTTCAAAACCGAGTCGATGTCGACCACGAAGTCAATCGTTTCACCTTTCTGCACTTTGATTGCCTCGGCATTCAAAGCTGCTGAGGACTGGTGAACCTTGGCCGCACCAAGCGGACCTTGCTCAGAGCTAACAATGAAGCCACGCACGCCATCGCCAGCCGCGACTTGATGGCGGAGTTCAGTTTCGATTCGAACCGTCATCTTGTCTGGTGCCGTCCAGCGGCGGACACACGCGGTGTTGCGTGTGTTGCCGGGGTGCCCGCCGACTGCGGACAGTTTCACCCAACCGAGTTTGCCGTCCGGCCAACTGGGACCGCCCTGCCAGGTTTGGCCCGTGAAGTGGGGAAGTGATGCGAAGTCTTGGACACGTTGGGCTTCCTCGTCATACTTCCCGTGCCCATACGACCAGTCCGCGACCGTTGGCCGAACGGGAGTGCTTTCCGTCGCCGCTTGGGAAGCAACTTGCAAAGCGTCGGTCACCTCTGCTTCGGTTGCAGCCCGTTGCAGCACTCGCTGAAACATTTGTTCGATTGCCTGACGAGGCTCAGCGCCTTCGCCGCAAACGGAGGCCAGCTCCTGAGATCGTTTCAGAACAAGCGGATGGTTCATGAAGAACAACGCTTGTTGCGGCACCGTGGTTTGGCTGCGGCGGGGCACATGCAAGTCAGGGTTGGCAAAGTCGAACACTCGCAGAATCGCGGGCAGGAACTGGCGATCCACCAACCCGTACAACGTGCGTCGTACGTTGGATGGGGCTTTGAACAGATCCGCGGGTTTACCACCGGTCTGCAGGTCGATTTCACCGGTCGCCGTGAGCATTGAATCGCGAAACTGTTCGAACGTCAGACGCCGCGAATTCATTCGCCACAGCAACCGGTTCTCTGGATCACTCTCCATGGCTCGCTGCAGGTCAGCTCCACCGGTTGGTCCGAGAGACGATTGACGGAAGGTAGAGGAAGTCACGATGAGACGGTGCAGCTTCTTGAGACTCCATCCTTCATGGATGAACCAATGAGCCAGCCAGTCCAGCAGTTCCGGGTGCGATGGACGTTCGGCTCGCAGTCCAAAGTCGCTGGGTGTGGTGACCAAACCGGTTCCGAAGTGATGTGCCCAGACGCGATTGACGATCACGCGTGCGGTCAGCGGGTTGGACTCGTCGATGATGTTTTGGGCAAGTTCAAGACGCCCGCTACCGACCTGAAATGGCTGGCGGTCTGAGGGAGACACCACTGCGAGAAATTGCCGCGGAACGTCGTCGCCTTGTGTGAGGATGTTGCCGCGTCGAAAAATCCGAGGTTCCGATGGAACTGGACGGTCTTTCAAGATCAACGCATAACCAGGAGGCTGCGAGGAGCGAATCAACCAGCGGTCGATCTCGCCTTGCAGTTTCCACAACGCGGTCGTGGTGCTGCTGTCGAAGAAGATTTCGGTATGAACGATTCCTTCGTCGGGAACATGGCAGGGAGACGCCAGACCGAACATCACCTGCCAAAGACGGTGGTCGGCAGGAGCGTTCTGGTTCGGCTCGTCGGCAGCGACCTCCGACAACAACTGTCCGTAACGATCGATGACCTCGGTGAAGTTGGTTGGCGGCGTCTCAAAGATGGCGGCAACGCGAGGATTGATCTCCACAGGTGTCGCCACAGCGATGGCGTCGCACACCGATGATGCCTGTTCGGTGAACTGATCCGGCGGCAATTTGGAAAACAGATGCCACGGCAGAAACACCGGATCACGCTGGCGATCTGCTGTTCTCAGGGATGCCTCCCAACGTCGCACGAATGCCGGCAGCAGGTCCGAGGCCTCGAAGATCTGATCGAAACCCTTGGGCGGATACTTGTCCAGTTCCGTTTGAGCGTACAAGTAATCTCGAACCCGGCTGCGGGCTCGCTTGGATGCTTCTTCGCGACTTGATTTCAGCTTTTGCTGGAATGCTGTTTCGCGTTTCTGTAACTCCGCTTTGAACGCTTCATCAGCATTGGCTTCTGAGCCCGCGGGACTATTCAGCGAAACCAGTTGTTCCTCACAGCTGTTGAAGACCCCGTACAACGAGTAGTAGTCGGCGGTGGGGATCGGGTCGTATTTATGGTCGTGGCAACGAGCGCAACTGACCGTCAGCCCCAGTGTGCCGCGAGTCACCACGTCGATGCGGTCATCCATGATGTCACGATTGACCCCCAAGAACCGTCGACCAACGGTCAAAAATCCCATGGCGGCCAAGTCTTTCTGACGCCTGGATTCGACCTGGTCGGCAGCCAATTGCAACAGCAGGAAACGGTCGTAAGCCATGTCCTCGTTCAGAGCATTGACGACCCAATCGCGGTAACGCCACGCGTGCACCCAAAAACGCTCTTCACGCGCATACACGTACCCCTTGGTGTCGGAATAACGAGCCACGTCCAACCAATGACGAGCCCAGTGTTCGCCGTATTGTGCGGAAGAAAGATAACGATCGACCAAGTCTGAATAGGCGTCCGTGGACGATGACGCAATGAACTGGTCAACATCGGTGGGGCTTGGTGGCAGACCCGTGAGAGTGAATGACAATCGTCGAATCAAGGTCCGCCGGTCGGACTCGGGGGAAGGTGACAGTCCCGCCTCACCGAGTTTGCGGAGGACGAAGGCGTCGATTGGATGGGGGACGACTTCGCGATCGGTCTGCCCCTCGTTTCGCTCGGCCCTTCCAGAGGAAGGTTGAAGTTTGGAGGCGGTTGGGTTTGCAAACAACCGAGGCACGAGAGGATTCTTGACGCTTTGAAACGCCCAGTGGTCCTTGGCATTTTCCATGGCGGCCGATTGCAGTTGCGACGAACTTTCAGGCCAGGGCATGCCCATCGCGACCCACGTTTCGATCGCGGTGACTTGCGGTGGATCAAGCGGTTGGTCCGGTGGCATTGCGATGTTGTCGCTTCGCCGGACGGCTTCGAGTAGCAGGCTGTCGGCGGACACATCGCTAGGGAGCGGTCCGGAGAGTAGAGGCCCGGAGTCACCTCCCTGAATCAACGCTGGTTTCGAATCCAGACGCAAGCCACCGCTCTGTTCGCTTTCTCCATGACAAGCAATGCAGTGCTCGACCAAAATCGGTCGAATCTCGGCTTCAAAAAAACGATCGGCCGGATCGTCCGCCAGGACTCGTCCCATGGAGCAGAACGCGAGGCAGGCAAAGATCGCGACGGTCGAGCATGTCCAGGGCTGGCGCATCAGGAGGCGAAGGAAGTACGATTGGGAGGCAAATCTCTCCATCGGAAGTCGTTCGATCAATTTGTGTGGCGGGAACTTGGTCACCTTTGGAGCAGCGACGAAGTTGGAGGGGGGCCTCATTGTATCGTGTCAGGGGGGCAGCATGTGTGTGCAGTGGTTCTGTTCAGGGCACACGTTCCAGCTCAGACATCACGCTTGCTTTCCACTGTGTCAGTTCCGCTTTCATGCGTTTCACGATGGCTGGCTTTTGGTTTGCCAAGTCCGTCGTCTCGCCCGGATCATCGACGATGTCGTAGAGTGCGTCACCCTTTTCGGTCGAGATGAACTTGTACCGTTGTTCCATCCAGACAGCTTCCTTGCCATCACGATTGAGGAATCCCAATGGTTTCTGTCTGAGGATGGAATCTCCCGTCACGAACCGCAGCAGACTGGTTCCGTCATAAGTTCGGTCGGCAGGCAACTCGATTCCAATCGCGTCGAGGATGGTTGGGAAGTAGTCGGACGTGAAGCAAGGGGCATTGATCGTGCGTGCGGATGTCACCTTGTCGGGCCAGACCAGCAAGCCGGGCACGCGAATGCCGCCTTCGTTGATCGAAAGCTTGTAGCCCTTCAGATCTTTTGCCGACCCGACGTGCCGAGGGGAACCCTGACGCGCGGGGCCGTTGTCCGAACAGAAACAGAGCAGCGTGTTGTCGGCCACTCCCAAGTCATTGAGCTCGGATCGCAGACGTCCGACTTGTTCATCCATCGCTGTCAAACAGGCGTAGTAGTGTTGTGTGGGCTCGGGATGTTCGCGGTACATTCGGCGGTATTCCGGGCCGCCGACGACGGGTGAATGCGGTGTGTGAAACCACACCGCCGCAAAGAACGGTTGTTTCTTGCTGACGGCATCGCGAATGAATGGAATCGCTCGGTCCATCAACACTCGCGAATCGTCGCCGCGAGTGTTTTCGGTGACGGTTTGGTTCGGTCCGGTGAAGTAGTCGTTGCCGTAAGGCTGGTCCTGACGTGGTGGTTGCTGGGGTTCCTTCGGATTGCTCGGACCCGGATTGCTCGGACCCGGGGTGATCAAAGGATCCCACGTTGGGACTTTCGATTCAGTGACAAAACAAGTGTCGACATCACGCTCCCAAGGCGGGCAGTGGTAACGCTCTGGTTGCTCGGCAAAGGTTCCCCATCGCTTTTGATCGCCAATGGTTTTGGAAAGGGTTCCCAGATGCCATTTGCCGAAATGCCCGGTGGTGTACCCGTGCTTCTTCAGCACCGTGGTGATGGGGATCTCGGTGGGTTCCAACATGCCCTTCATCGCGAAGGTGACGCCGAATCGGTACGGGTTGCGACCGGTGTAACAACTCGCTCGAGTCGGCGAGCACATCGCGGCGGCGGCGTAGAACCGAGTGAACGTCACGCCCTCCTTTGCCATTTGATCCAGATGAGGCGTCTTCAGGTGAGGGTGCCCGTTGTAGCCCGTGTCACCCCAGCCCTGATCGTCTGACATGCAGAGGATGATGTTGGGAGGATCGGCAGCAATGGTGGGACAGGCCACGGACGCCAAGAGTGCGAAGGCGAACGCTCGTGCGGTTTGAATCATGATGCTGTCGCGACTTTGTATTGGGAGACTCAATTGTTTTTGGGAAGAAGATCGGGGCGTGGTGAATCCACTTCTTGTTGGAGGACCAACTTCAGTTGCTCGACCTTTTCAGGGAAACCGGACGCCAGATCAGTCCGTTCTTCGTTGTCCTTGGAAATGTCATAGAGTTGATAGATGCCCTTGTTGCGGTTTGCTTCAACGAGTTTGAGTCCTTCCCGCGTGATCAACGCGCGGCTGCCCATTGCGGAGAAGCGGTTGTTGACCACGATGAAGTCATGCTGCTGAGTTTGCGGTTGCCCCAACAGCGTGGGCAGGTACGAGATCCCGTCTTTGCCGTGAGGCTTTTCTTGGCCAGTCAGGTCGGCCAAGGTCGCGAGAAAGTCATAGTGGGAACTCATCAGATCTGTTTCACTTCCTGCCGCGATCTTCCCTGGCCAGCGGACGATCATCGGGCACTGCATCCCGCCTTGATAAGCGCTGCGTTTGAGTCCTGCCCGGCCACCCGCACCATCAAAAATATCACCGCACTCGGAGGTGCGCCATTTCTTATCCGTCAGATTGGCGGGCTCGCCGCTGGGAAGCTTCTGAGCTTTGTAGCTGGGCTTGGGGCCGTAGTAGAGTTCGTGCCCATTGTCGGAGGTGAATACAACCACGGTGTTGTCTTCGATTCCCAAAGTGACCAGCTCATCCAGGATCAAACCGACGTGATCGTCCAGCATTTTGACCATCGAAGCGTACTTCTTTTCTGCCAATGACATCGTGGGATGATCGGCGAAATCAGGATGCAGTTCGGGGATCGCGACGGGGCCGTGCGGCAGTTGAGTCGGGTGATAGAGAAAGAACGGTCGGTCGTGATTGGCTCGCAGGTACTTCAGGATTCCTGCGATGAAAACGTTTTGCGAATAGGTTTCTCCGCCATAGCCAACCGGCTCATCCCCGTGCTCGCTGGTTTTGCCACAGTCGGCCAGCGTGTTGCCCGGGAGTTCGAACTTCTCGCCGTTTCGCCAGAGATAAGGCGGATAAAAACCGTGGCAGCGCTGGTGGTCATAATAGCCTTCATAGAAATCCCAGCCAAATCGCTTCACACGTTCGTGCCACGTCAAAAAGCCGCGGTCGAGTTTTCCAAACTGCGCCGTTTTGTAGCCTGCGTTCTGTGCGACCTGGGCAAGGAAGACTTCTTCCTCAGCGATCGGATTGGAGTTGGCTTTGTGTTTCGCCAATCGAGTTTGAAACTCGTCTTCCGTGATCTGGCCCCCGTCTCGCCAAATCGGTAGTCCCGCACGATTCTGCGCCCAGCCGCCATTGCGGCCGTCGTGCATGCCCGTCAGCAGAGTCCACCTGGCGGGGGCACAGTAAACGCCACCGTAGTAGTTGTTGAACTTCATGCCTTCGCGAGC
Organism: Rhodopirellula islandica; assembly: GCF_001027925.1. Lineage (NCBI taxonomy): Bacteria > Pseudomonadati > Planctomycetota > Planctomycetia > Pirellulales > Pirellulaceae > Rhodopirellula > Rhodopirellula islandica. Next base: position 109,081 of record NZ_LECT01000017.1, read on the forward strand.
CAAGCGATCAATGTTGGGTGTCGAAACCACTTGTTGTCCGTAGCAGCCGAGCATTCCAGGGCCGAGGTCGTCCGCAAAGATCAGGATCACGTTGGGAGGGGCGTCGGCCTGCGCCGTCGAGTGGCACCAGAACGCGGCAAGCAGGGCAAGAAGTGTTCTCATGATCGATTTCATTTCGTGTTGGATGCGGGAGGCGGAACGTTGGGGCTGAGTTTCTCGCGCAGGCATCTCGCGACTCAAATAGGCAGACTAGGAGCAAGCAGGAGTGAAACCAGTGTGAGCGAGTCCATGAACAGAATCCAATGCAACCCGTTTGCTCCGGTGTCACGTCACCGTTTCTCGAACGCCCCGGCTTGGATTTTAGCGACATTCAGCATATCGCGAGGGAGTCCATTGTCATTGCCCCGCGTCGTCGGGAGGTCATGCAGATTCCAAGTGCCGTGCCTGTAGGCTCTTGCGAACCCCGCCCGTTGGCAACGGGCGAGTCGATTTTGCTGTCGGTTGGCCACTCTTGGCCGACATCCGCAACTCGGACGGGCAAGAGTGCCATCCTACATGCGTTCAAACCTCGTTGACGACTCAATCGACAAGCCGCAGCGGGAGGGGGCGGGAAACGAGCGTTCTGCGAGATTCTCAGGGGAGGGGGAGTGCGAGCCGTTTCTCATGCCCGGGCCGCCTCCCTCGCGTACGCCTGAACGGCGTTGCTCGATCTACGTAGATCGCTCCCCAAAAACTTCGTTTCAGGAGAGGTGCATCATGCGCAACCCACTGCTAGGCGGCGTCGATCAACTGCACCACCGCTGGGCGTGGGGGGAACTCGAATGGCAGCGGTTTTCCTTGAATTGGACCAAGCAGGTCGGCCAGAGTCGTTGGGGATTTGAACTGTTTTGGCAAGCGTTGTTGCTCCCACGTACAACCGGGGCGAATGCCCAAACGGCTCTCATGATCCTGGCCGAGCATTCCTGCCGACCTGCCTATGAAAGTTCTCGCGAGCGATGCCGTGACGCGGAACGATTGGAGGTGACCGTGTGAATGGATTCGTCGGGGGCGATTCAGGGTCGATGGTGCACCTCGGATCCGTCGCTCATTTGCTGGTCGCAATCGAACGGCGGAAGAGGGCGAGGCTGGCCAGGAAGCAGGTCAGGCCCAGAGCAGCGGTGGCGACGAATTGTTCCCAAACGTCTTGCAACGTCGCTCCTCGAAACACGATCGACTGGGAGAAGCCAACGAAGTGCCGGGAGGGGAAGAAGTAAGTGATGGGTTGCAACCAGTCCGGTTGGCTTTCGATGGGCGTGATCGCACCCGAGAGCATTTGCAGCGGCAGAACGGTCAAGAGCACCAGCAACGCGAATTGGGCCATGGATCCCGAGAGCGTTCCCAAGAAGATGCCCATTGCGGTGGCGAAAAACAAATACAAGGCGATACCGCTGAGCAAGAGCAGACGGGAACCAGCAATCGGCACGTCCAACAACGTTTCGACGACCAACCAAAGCGACAGCATCACGGCGAGCAAAATCACCAACCCATTGGCGCAGACCTTGGAGACCGCGATGTCAAACGAGGTCAACGGCATGACCAGCAAGTGTTCAATCGTGCCGTGCTCTCGTTCACGAATCAGCGCGGCACCGGTCAGCACAATGGTCAGCAAGGTGACTTGGTCGATGATCGCCGTGATCCCCGAAAACCAGGTTGGATCACCATTGGGATTGAATGCTCGCCGTGCGACCAGACGTGCGGGCAACTGCGTTGATTCATCGGTGCCGCTGACAAAGCGATTGATTTCACTGTTGACGATGTTCTGGATGTAGGTCGCACCGATGTTGGCTTGCATCACAGCGGTGGCGTCGATGTTGACTTGGATCTCGGGGTTTCGGCCTGCGATCGCATCCGATTCAAATCCGGCTGGGATGTTGATGACAAACATCAACTTGTCTTTGTTCATCATGGGTTCCACTTCAGCGGCCGAGATGATCACAGGCTCATTGAAGTAGGGTGGGAAGAACGCGGCGGCAATTCGGTGCGACAACGTCGTTCGGTCTTCGTCGACAATCCCAATCGATGCGTGGTGGACCTCCGTTGAAATGCCGGTCGCTTGGCTGTAGACGCTGAATGTCAATGCAAAGAGCAGCAGTGCGATCAGCATCTTGTCGTGACGCAGGCTGCGCAACTCTTTGAAGGTGAGCCAGAAGATGTTTCGGAGTGTTCGCATGGTCGTGTGCCACCTATTCTTCTTGTTTGCGGAGCAGAGCGGCACTGACCAGCAAGAAGACGGGCGAGAATGCAACGAGCGTCCAGAGGTCAGGGGAGAGGTCTTGCCAACCAAGTCCTTTCGTGAACGCACCAACGCTCATTCGCATGAAGTACGTGGTGGGCCACAGCGATCCAATCATTTGTGCACTGCCACTGAGCGTCGACACCGGTTGCATCATGCCGGAGAACTGAACGGTTGGCATCATCGCGATGATGGCGGTCGCAAAGACAGCAGCCACTTGGCTGCTGGTGAAGCACGACGTGACCAGCCCCAGCCCCGTGGTCGCCATCACATAGAACACCGCACCAAGCGTCAAGGTCGCCAGGCTGCCTTTCATGGGAACGCCAAAGACGTGGATGCCCATCCAAGTCAGCAGGGCGAAGTTGACCATTGCGATCGCAATGTAGGGCAGTTGCTTTCCAATCAGGAACTCAATGCGAGTGGTTGGCGTGACATAGAAATTGGTGATTGACCCGAGTTCTTTTTCTTTGGCGACGCTGACCGCCATCAAGATGGCGGGGATCAGGACCAGCAGCATGGCTGGGACACTGGGGACCATCGCATTGATACTCTCGAAACCCGGGTTGTATTGGTATCGCAGTTCGAGATCAGCAAAGGTCAAAGAGGGGGTGCTGCCATACGCTTTTCTCGCCAAGTCCTGGAGGTAGTTCAGGTGAACCCCTTGGGTGTACCCCACAATGGTTTCAGCGCGAAACGGCATCGCTCCATCGATCCAAGCCGAGATCTCGGGGGAATCGCCTCGAAGCAATTTCCTGCCGTAGTCAGGCGGGATCTCGATGGCCAATGAGACATCACCGGAAACCAGACGCGATTGGAGTTCCTGGTTGTCTCGAATCGGCGGTTGCTCAATGAAGTACCGCGATCCCGCGAAACTTTGGATGTAGTCACGACTCTGTGGCGTTTGGTCGAGGTCCAGCACGGCATAGCGGAGGTCTTCGACGTCGGTGGTCATGCCAAACCCAAGCACGAGCATCAGCAGCACCGATCCAATCAACGCGAATCCGAGCCGAATCGGATCTCGCATGACTTCCAATGTCTCGCGATAGGAATAGGCGAGCAGCCGGCGAAGGCTGAAACCGCGTGGACGCGGCGGAGCGTGGGGTTCGCTGGGCGAGGGGACGACCTGGATCGCGTCCGAAGTTGATGAATCACGGGAGGCGGTTTGTGTCGGATCAGATTCGTTCGCGGCGTCTTGGATGTACCCGACAAAGGCGAGGTCGAGCGTTTGTTCGCCACGAGCGTCGATCAGTTGTTGAGGTGAGTCGCACGCAAGAACTTTTCCGGCGTGCATCAGCGAGATGCGATCGCATCGCATCGCTTCGTTCATGAAATGGGTGGAAACGAAAATGGTGACGTGATCGCGACGGGAAAGATCGACCAGCAGACGCCAAAAGCTGTCTCGAGCGACTGGGTCGACTCCAGACGTTGGTTCATCCAGGATCAACATTTCCGGACGGTGCAAAATCGCAACGGCCAACGAGAGTCGTTGACGAACACCGAGCGGCAAGGAACCTGCCGATTGGTCCAGTTCTTCGACCAATCCAAAACGTTTCGCCAGTTCGTCGACACGTTGGAGCTTGTCGTCGATTGCGAACAGGCGAGCATGCAACAGGAGATTTTGTCGGACCGTCAGTTCCTCGTAGAGCGAAAACGCCTGGGACATGTAGCCCACCCGACGACGCGTCTCCAAGCTATGTGCATCGACCACTTTGCCGAACAGCTTGGCCGTTCCTTCGGTGGTGGGCAGCAGTCCGGTCAACATCTTCATCGTGGTGGTTTTGCCGCAACCGTTGGATCCAAGGAAGCCAAAGATCTCGCCACGCGAGATTTCGAAGCTGACATGATCCACTGCGGTGAACGCACCGAATCGCCGCGTCAAGCCGCTTGCGACGATTGCTGGTGAACTGCTCTTGGCTTCCAGAGGCGGGATCACCAAAGGTTCGGGATCACCCCGTTCATTTTCGGGCAGCAGTTGGATGAAGGCTTCTTCCAAGGTGGTTGCCGAGTCGCCTTTGAGCTGTTCCGGGGTGCCTTCGGCCAACACTTTGCCAGCATTCATGGCGACCAGCCAATCGAACCGCTCGGCTTCTTCCATGTAAGCGGTGGAGACGCAGACGCTCATGCCACTGCGTTGCGCACGGATCTCATCGATCAAACGCCAGAACTGTTCCCGTGAGAGCGGATCAACTCCCGTGGTCGGTTCATCCAGGATGAGCAAGTCAGGATCGTGAATGAGGGCGCAGCACAGGCCGAGTTTCTGTTTCATCCCGCCCGACAGTTTTCCGGCAGGCCGATTGTGGAACGGAGCCAGTCCGGTCGCTTTCAACAAACGGGCGATGCGTTGATTGCGTTCGCGTCGGCCCTGTCCGAACAGTCTTCCAAAGAAGTGGAGGTTTTCCGCGACCGACAATTCCGCATAAAGATTCTTGCCCAAGCCCTGCGGCATGTAGGCCACCCGGGGGCAGACGGCTCGCCGGTGATGGCGATCTTGCATCGAGCCACCGAGCACGTCGACCTGGCCTGTTTGAATCTGTTTGGCACCGGCGATCAATCCCATCAATGTCGATTTGCCAACACCATCGGGACCAATCAATCCCACCATCTTTCCAGCGGGCAGCACCAAAGAAACATCATCGAGGGCGACCGTCTTTTTGTAACGATGCGACACGGCGGTGATTTGGGTGTCATTCATGGCAGCACCACTTCGTTCGCCTTGCGGCCGTGTCATCTTCTGAGTTCATGAGGCGTTCGCAGTTGCTTCGTCAGACTTCGCATCTTCCAACGATTCTCTGTCGAACTCGATGGCTTGCGGAAATCGTTGATTCAAACGTTCTGGCCAAGGAACATCGGGATCCAACTTCACATAGGCCACGCCTCGGACTCCGGTCTTCACCTTCTCAATGTGCTTTTTCACAAGTTCACGGGGGATTTGAACCTTCACGCGAAACATCAATTTGTCGCGTTCCTTCATCGTTTCGACTTGTTTGGGCGTGAATTGGGCTTCAGGGGAAACGAAGCTCACGGTCGCCGGGATGGTGTACTGCGGTGCAAAGTCGAGTGCGATGCGAGCGTCGGCGTGAATCGAGAGTTGAGACGTGTACTCGGACGGCAAGAAGATTTCCATGTAGATGTCGCTCAGGTCGAGCAGAGTCAGCACCTTGCCGCCTGCCGAGACAACCTCGCCCTCCTCTGCAAGGCGGTAGAGCACACGGCCATCGACGGTCGAACGCAGGGTGAAGTCGTCAAGTTGGGTTTGAATGCGTTCGATTTCAGCATCGACCGCCTCGATGGCTCGTTGCGACGTGCGGTGATGTGCTTCCGCGACCTTCAAAATGGCTTTGCCCGAATCAAGCTGGCTTTTTCGTGTGTCGTACTCTTCTTGCGATGCTGCGTTTTGAGCCATCAATTTGGCCGTGCGTTGCAAGTTTCGGTCAGCTAGCAGCAGTTCGCTTTCGTAGCGGACGATTTCAGCTTCGGCTTCTGCGAGTGATTCGACGGCTTCGGCTCGTTGTGCTTTCGCTTTGGCCATCGTGGCTCGCAGTTCAGCCGTGTCGATCTTGACAAGCGTTTGACCTGGCTTGACCATGTCACCTTCGTGAACGGTGATCTCAGACACGCGGCCAGCGTACTTGGCCGCAACATCCACCTGGACCGCTTCGATGCGGCCATTGCCCTGCACGATTTCCGCAGGCAAAGCCTGAGAGATTTGTTCGGCGCGTTCGGTTCGCCACCAAGCCCAACCACCAACACCGGCGGCGACCATCAGGAACGACAGGAGAAGACGTTTGGACATTGGAGTTGTTGTTTGAAAGGAGGTGCGATGCCTCATTCAAAGCAAATTCAAGGCCACGACTGTTTCAGAGGAGATTGCTCATCGTTTGCACGCACTGGGCCAACGATGCACACCAACGAGTGTGCACTCCGGTGAATGTGCACGCTTGCAGGTGTGCGGATGGGACGCGAATTCAATGGAGTCTTCAGCCGATCCCGTGCGATTTCATCATCCGGTACAGTTTCCGCCGTTCGATCCCAAGGACGCGAGCGGTTTTGGATTTGTTACCGTTTTCACGCAGCAACACTTCGGTGATGTGATCCCGCTGCAGGACCTGCAACGATCCCGCCAGTTCCAAGGGAGCCTCGTGATCGATCGGGGGACGCTGCAATTCCTTGGGGAGATCTTCCATGGTGAGCAGTTGATCGTCCGCCAGGATTTTGGCGCGTTCGATCACATTGATCAGTTGCCGGACATTCCCCGGCCATTCATAGGACAGCAAGGCCGCCTGGGCTTCCTCGTCCAGCTCAAATTCGGTTCCAAGAAAGTGCTGGATCAACAGTTCGATGTCCTCTCCACGGTGACGCAGCGGTGAGAGTTCCAAGGACATCACGTTGATTCGGTAATACAAATCTTCTCGGAAGCGTCCCTCAGCCACTTCGTTTTCCATGTTTCGGTTGGTGGCGGCGACAATGCGGACGTCCACGTGTCGCTCCTTGGCGGATCCGATTCGGCGCAGTGATCCGTCCTCCAACACACGTAGCAATTTTGGTTGCAACGCCAATGGCATCTCGCCGATTTCATCGATGAACAACGTGCTGCCGTCTGCGACCTCGAACAGGCCTGGTTTCATCGCAGTGGCGCCCGTGAATGATCCTTTTTCATGTCCAAACAATTCGCTTTCGACCAATTGTTCAGGCAAGGCGGCGCAGTTGACCGTCACCAAGGGTTTGTCGGATCGCGGGCTGCCGGAGTGAATCGCGGCGGCAACGAGTTCTTTGCCAGTTCCGCTTTCCCCTTGAATCAACACGGATTTTTCGGTGGGAGCGACACGGTCGATCAACGCCATCAGTTTTTGCATGGGCGCCGAGTGGCCGATCATCCCTCTTGTCTTCTTCGTCGAACGCGTGATGACCTCGCGAAGTTGAGTGTTTTCTTTTCGGAGTTTCCGGCGTTCGAAGGCGGCCCGGCAGCGACGTTCCAGTTCGTCCATCGGAAATGGTTTGGTCTGAAAGTCGAACACGCCCAAACGCATCGACTCGACGGCGTTGTGAATTGTTCCTGCACCCGTCAACACGATGATCTCCGTGTCGGGATTGGATTCGCACATTCGCTGCACCAGTTCCAATCCGCTCAGACCTGGCATGTTCCAATCCAGGATCGCGATCTCGAAGTCGTGGTGGCCGCACAGGTCCAGGGCATCTTGGCCGCTGGTCGATTGGGCCACTCGATACCCCTTCCGCTCGAACCAGCGTGCACAGCCTTCGCCGAAGTCTTCCTCGTCGTCAACAAACAGGATGCTGAGTGTTTCATTCATCGAGTGGCTTTCATGAAATGTGGCCGGATGAGCACACCGGGTGATCTCCCGTGCACACTTTGACGTTCGATCGCAGCCTGCCAGAGTCCGTCTGCGGAAATGATTGGACGAATTGCGTTTTGCCCAATGGGGGCGGTCTCCTCGGCAAGAGAAAGCTTTCTCCAACGCGAAAACGGCAAATGCAGTTTGTTTCGTACGAGCCTGCTGGACGTGATCCGCCGGGCGATTGATTGGGAAATGCGTGTTGGCCAGTTTTGTCACGGAGGTGGGTACGCAAACTGCGAACCGAATCGCTCACGAAGAGCGTTTCAAACGCCACCCAGTCGTGTTTGGGAACGATTCCTCGCGAAGTTTGCGGTGACGTCGTCCTGCCCGTTCTTGATTCGTCTTATGTCCAGATCCTCCACCACTGTTCGTTGCATGACCCGTCCATCCATCGAGGCTCTCAACCAAACACCGTTGTCAGACGAGGTTCAGTTGCCAGGTTTGAAAGTGGAGCGGCACTCAAGGATCTTGGAGGATCTGCTGCGAGGCGAATCGCTGGAGATCACGCTGACCAAGTTGGTGGAACTGGCCGAAGAATCACGGGAGGGCATGCTGGGGTCAGTGATGCTGCTCGACTCCCAAGCGAAGCAGTTGCAGTTGGCCGCCAGTGTTTCGCTTCCCGATCGCTATGTGAAAGCAATGGATGGTCTGGAGATTGGTCCACGCGTGGGATCCTGTGGGATGGCGGCGTGCACGGGAGAGCGAGTGGTGATCGAAGATCTTTTCACTCATCCCAATTGGAAACCGTATCGCGAATTGGTCCGCGCGACGGGATTGAGGGCCTGCTGGTCCGAGCCGATTTTATCCGGAGAGGGTGAGATCCTGGGGACGTTTGGGATGTACTATCAAACACCGCGAAGCCCTGAGCACGACGATTTAATCTTGGTCAATGAGTGTGCGAAGCTCGCCGCGTTGGCGATTGAGCGACACCGAGGTGAAGAGCGTGACCGTCAATTGGCTGCGATCGTCAACTCGACCGACGACGTGGTGATCTCAAAAAATCTGAATGGTGTGATTCAAAGTTGGAATCCAGCAGCCGAACGGATTTACGGATACTCCCAAGGAGAAGCGATTGGCAGGTCGATTGAGATGTTGGTTCCAGCGGACCGCCGAGCGGAACAAAGGGAATATCAAAAGAGACTGCGCAACGGGGAACGAATCGAGCACTTCAGCACTGTCCGTTGCACGCGAGATGGCCAGCTCATCGATGTCGCGTTGACCATGTCGCCGGTTCACGATGCAGCTGGCAAAATCGTGCAGATCGTGGAAGTGCAAAAAGACATGACGTCGAGCAAACGATCGGAGCGAGAGCTCCGTGAGACTCGTCGACAACACTCGATGTTGTTGAGCAATCTCTTGGGGGCGGCGTTTCGTTGTCACATTGATGAAGACTTCAGCATTGAATTGATCAGTGAAGGAATCGAGGCGATCACCGGCTATTCGGCGGATGATTTTCGATCGAAAAAAGTCCGCTGGATCACCACCGTGGACCCCCGTGACATTGGTCGGCTGAGAAGTGAAATTGCTCAAGCGATCGCGGAGCGACGTCCGTATCAACTGAAGTTTCGAATTATCCACCGAGATGGTTCCCTACGCTGGATTTGGGAACACGGGCAGGCAATTTATGATGAGAGCGGAATTGCAATTGCTCTGGAAGGCTATGCGACCGATGTGACGGATCGAGAAGCCGCGACGATCGAACTTCGGGACCGCGAACAACGCTACCGATCGGTGATTGAAACGGCGAACAGCTTGATCGTCTGTGTTTCCCTCGACCACAAGATCACGGAGTGGAATTCAGGGGCCACGCGAGTTCTTGGCTATTCGAGAAGCGAAGCGTTGGGACAGAATCCGTATCAGCTGTTTGTGGAAGAGGCATCCAGGGAGGCCGTGATCGCCGAGGCGAAACGAGTCAACCAGGGACATCCGTTGAAAGGCTACGAACTGTCTTGCGTGACCCGAGAAGGAGAGCGTCGTAGTATCCTTTGGAATGCAACTCAGTTGATCGATGGGGAAGGGAAGGCAGTGGGGCACATGGCAGTGGGACACGACATCACGGAGCTGAAAGCGGTCCAAGAGAAGCTGATTCAATCAGCACGGTTGGCGGCCGTGGGAGAGATGGTGTCTGCGATTGCACACGAGAGTCGCAACGCGCTGCAACGAATTCAAATCGGAGTCGACATGCTAGGCTTTGACGTTCCCGAAAATTCCGAGATGGTGAAGGAGTTGGATCGCATCTCGCGAGCCAAGGACGATTTGAAGCAGTTGTTTGAAGAGCTTCGAAGTTACGCTGCTCCATTGAAGCTGGAATTTTGTGATTGCTCGGTTGCCGGCGTGTGGCGTCAAACCTGGGCCAATCTGGAGTCGGAATGGAAAGGACGCGATGTCACTTTTCTGGATTCATCCCAGATGGATGGCGGAACATCGGTGGATGTGAACTGCGACATTGACCCCTTTCGGATGCAACAGGTCTTTCGCAATGTGTTTGAGAATGCGCTCGCTGCCTGTGAGGATCCGATCGAGATTTCCGTTCATTGTCGTGAGGGTGACATCGAGGGCGATCCAGCGCTCTTGATTCAGGTTCGCGACAATGGGCCGGGACTCGCGAAAGAACAACAGAAACAACTCTTCGATGCTTTCTTTACCACCAAACCGAAAGGAACTGGGTTGGGAATGGCGATTGCCAAACGGATCATGACGGCCCACTTCGGAACGATTGGAGTCCGTAACAACTCAACAGGTGGGGCCTGTGTCGAACTTGCAATTCCTCGAAAACAGATATGAATTCACCATCAAGTTCATTGCGGATCGTGGTGGCAGATGACGAATCCGACATCCGTGACTATTTCGAAGCCGTCTTGCCCCGTCTGGGGCATCAAGTCGTCGGGGCAGCCGAGGACGGACTGCAGCTGGTCGCCTTGTGCGAGCAGGAGCATCCTGATTTGGTCATCACCGATGTCATGATGCCAAAGATGGACGGTTTGACAGCGGCAGAGAAGATCTCACAGGCCATTTCGGTGCCGATCATTGTCGTCTCCTCGCACGAGAAGGGAGCTGTCAGCGACAATCCCCGAATTGTGGACTATTTGGTCAAACCCATCAGCATCGGGGATTTGGAAGCCTCCATTCAGCACGCAGTCCGAATCTAGCAGCGCACACAACCACATCATTGAAAAAAAGTCTGACACCCAATCATGCGCAACCTCATTGTCTTCGCGTCTCACGAGGGACAAACCGAACAGATCGCCGAGAGGATCCATCGCCGGTTGCTGCACCATCGCATGCCCAGTGATGTCTTGGATGTGGTGCAACACTCTGCGACTGAAATCCAAGTCGAAGCGTACGACGCCGTGTTGGTCGGATCGCCCATGCATTTTGGTCGCCATGACCCCCGGATTCGGTTTTTCATCGAGCACAACTTGGATTTCCTGAATGAAATCCCGACGGCGTTTTTCTCCGTGAGCCTGGCCTCGGCTAGCAAGAAACGGAAAGAGCGAGCGGAAGCTGAAAGGTTAGCCAATGAGTTCTTGCAATCCACCCTTTGGAATCCGCCCGTGATGGACTGCTTCGCGGGAGCGCTCAAGTATTCCAAGTATGGCTGGTTGAAGCGACAAATCATGCACCGAATTGCACAGCGAGCGGGGGCGGAAACCGATTTCGATCAGGACTACGACTACACCGATTGGGAACGCGTCGATGATTTCGCTGATCGATTTGCGACGCTGGTCCGAGCTTGCAGGCGACCCCCCGAGCAACGTCCACGGTTCAGTGAATTGAGGACACCGGTTCGAGAGTATTCCCTTCACCGGACGCGTTCCAAAAGAAGGACCGCCAACCTCTACCACGTGGTGGCCAATGGTGGCCGTTTGCATGGTTGGATGTCCCGCGCCAACTCGTTTCGGTGCATGAAATCACCGTTGATTGGTCGTCTGTGTGCGAAGAGATCCAGGGCGAAAGTGGTCGCTCCTCGGGCAACCAGGAAACTGATTCAGGGGGGCCCGATCTTGGCTGGGAAACATCGCTATGCCAAGCCATTGCCGCGACTCACCTTCCGGCAACGGAATGCGTGACGTTCCAACCGAAAGAGCGGGCATCGACGTGCCTTTCGACGTTGTAGTGAGGGAAAGCCGCTGTGGTTTTCGGAGCCACCTCGGTGAACGGCTTTCGAAACGTCTCGCTGGATGGATCACGGCTTTTGAACCACGAAATAGATCAACAAGATCAAGATTGTCAGCAGCGTGACCCAGGTTGCAAGGGAAATCCGGATGGCTCGTTTCGCTCGCTCGGATTCCCACCAGGTCCGCGGTCGCACGCCTTGGACAGCGAAGGTGAAGACGCCAGCCAAGTTGACGCAAATGACGTTCATGGCCAGCAACATCAGGGCACCTCCAGCGGCATGCAGTTCGCCGCCGGCGAGCATCAACCCAAACACGGTGAACGGAGGCAGCAACGCGACCGCGACCATCACACCAATGAGTGACGCTGGAGCGCCGGTCGTGAATGCCAGCACGCCTGCACAACCCGACGCGGTGGCCAGGATCACGTCGCTCAAGTTCACGTTGGTGCGTGCGGCGATGGCGGTGGACGTCGGATCGACTTTGAACAGAAAGCCAATGATCAAAGAAGCGAGCAAGGTGACCAGCAATCCAGCCCCATTGGTGCGCAAGGATCGCTTGGCCAAATCCATGTCGCCGAGAGTCGTTGCCAGACACAGGGAAACATTGGGGCCCAGCAGCGGCGCAATCACCATCGCACCAATGATGATTGCCGTGTCATTTCTCAGCAAACCAATCGCAGCAACCACGGTTGCTAGCAACGTTTGTGCGATAAATACGTTGGACAACTTCGCCCCGGCCACAACATCGTCGTAGAGTTCGTCTCGACTGATCCGCTGAGTCGATGACTCACTCGTTTGTGCTTCATCCTTTGCCACGGGCTCAGGCGGTCGCGGCAAAGTGGCTTCCACCGGAAGCAACATCACGCGAAACGATTCTGAGCTGGAAAACTGGTTGGCCAAGTGATCCAACATCCCTTCGGACTGTTCCGTACGCACCAACATGCGGATCAACGAATGGTCGTTGTCGATGGTGTCGTCCCAACGCCCCAGCACGGTGTCACTGCTCAGGACCGAGTCCATTCGGTGAACCGTCGTGGTGGGCAAGACAATTTCGATCAGTCGCAATGACATGATGTTTTATTCGATGGACCAAGGAGTGATGCGGTACAAAGTCGTCGCCGGTGCGTCGATGCTGATTCCGCGAGAGACAATCGGACGCATTTGCTGGATGGACTTGACGTGGAATTGCAACGCCATTTTCCCCAAGAAACTACCCCGTCTTTTCAACTTCAAACAGGGCCATTGATGAACCGTTTCCAAGGAAGCGTCGCCATCGTAACGGGTGGCACACGTGACATTGGCCGTTCCTGTTCGATCCTGTTGGCCGAAGCGCGTGCAAAGGTCGTCGTCAACAACCACAGCAACCGGGCGGCTGGCGAAGAAACGGTTGCCAAGATCGAAGAGGCAGGTGGCACCGCAATCCTGGTTGAGGGCGACATGACACGCAAGGCGGAGGTGGATCGCTTGGTGGTGCAGGCTTGTGATGCCTCAGGTGAATCCAGTCACGTCTTGGTCCATCACGTAGGCGGACTGGTTGCTCGCGAGAAGTTGGCGGAAGTGGACGAGGTGTTTGTGAATCAAGTCATGAGGACGAACGTTGACATCCATCGTGGAAGGTTCTGCTCGTGAAAGATTGCATGATTGTGTTCGGTGACGAACCAGTTGCTCACCAAGCGGCTGAGCTGAAAGTCCAATCGGGGATGAGGCCGTCTTGGACGGGCGTGCTGACTGGGTGGCAGGGGTCAGAAATCGGTCAGTGATTTTGGAGCCCAGGCGACTCGCAGTGCATTGAGCACCGCAACCACGTCGATGGCTTCTTGGGCGATTGCGCCCGCGACTGGCGGCAGATAGCCGACTGAGGCGATCAACATTCCAATCACGCTGAGTGTCATGCCACCGACGGCACTTTGGAGAGCGATTCGCCGCATCCGCCGACTGATGTGCATCAGTTCATCCACTCTGGCCAAGGAGGAATCCAGAATGACGGCGCCCGCTGCTTCCGTGGTCACGTCGCTGTTTTGACCGAACGCGATGCCAACCGTTGCCGCCATCAGCGCGGGGGCATCATTGATGCCATCGCCAACGAATACCGTTTTCGACGTTTGGGTTTCCGCGGTCACATACCGCAGCTTGTCTTCGGGACTTTGATCGCCCAAACACTCGGTGATCCCAACTTGTTTGCCGAGGTATTCGACTTCGGAGGTTCGGTCACCGGACAGCAAAATGACTCGCTTGACCCCATGACGAGCATCCAGGTGATCGACGAACGAATGGCCTTCACTGCGGGGTGAATCACGCAGTCGATACGTGGCGGCGTATTCTCCATCGATCAAGATGACGCATTCCAAGCCCCCAGTTTGTTCGGGCAATCGTTCCGCCCAGTCGTCGCCCTTGGCAAGAAGTTTTTTGCGGCTGGTGATTTGCATTTCGTGACCATCGACGATTCCCCGAAGTCCCGCGCCGGGAGGCTCGCTGATTTCGGAAACGCTGAACAACTCATTTTGCGATGAGGTCGTGTTTCGTTCGGTGGCGGCGGACACGATTGCTTCCGCCAGTGGGTGCTTGGAGTATCGTTCCAGACTGGCAACCAACGTCAACACGCGCGCTGGATCCTGGTCAGGAGCGACCAATTGCTCGACCAGTTTGGGGCGTCCGTAGGTCAAGGTGCCGGTTTTGTCAAAGATCATCGTCTTGCAGCGATCGACTTGTTCTAAAACGGATGGATCGCGAATGATGATCGAACGTCGCGCTGAAAGCGAAATCGCACCGAGAATCGCAACTGGAATCGCGATCAACAAAGGGCAGGGCGTGGCCACGACCATCACCGACAAGAATCGAACTGGATCACCGCTGACAACCCAAGCCGCCACACCGATCAGGACGGCGAGAGGTGTGTAGAAAGAGCCGAGTTGATCACCAAGGCGGCGGATTTTGGGACGGTTCTGCTGTGACGACTCCATCACCTCCATGATCTTGGCGTAGCGTGAGTCGACAGCACGCTTGTCCGCCCGGACCGTCAGGGCGGAGTCGCCATTGATTGCACCCGAGAGCACCTGCGAGCCAGGTGTTTTGGACATCATGTACGGTTCGCCGGTCAAGTAGGACTCGTCCATGGTGCCGTGCCCGGTCACCACGGTTGCATCCACCGGGCAAACCTTGTGCGGCAGAACCAAAATGGTGTCGCCAATGGCGATTTCGTCCAGTGGGATTTCTTCGGTCGAATCTCCCACTTGGCGAAGGGCGATCGCTGGCATGCGATTGGCTAAAGCACGCAACACCGAGGACGCACTTCGAACTGCGTAGGCTTCCAGGGCTTCGCCACCAGAAAGCATCAGAACAACAATGGTGGCTGCCAAGTATTCTCCCAGCAGCACGCCGGTCACAATCGAGATGCCGGCCAACAGGTCCGATCCAAATTCGGCCCGAAACAGTTTGACCAACAGGTTCCAGACCAGCGGAATGCCCCCGAGTACGAGTGCCACCACCAGCGGCCAGTCATGCATCGCGATACCAGCTAAGTCGACATCGACCGTCATCCCGAAACGCATCCACAAGTGCACCGCGATCGCGACCACGGCAAGCCCGGCGATTCCCAGTTGCAAACGATTGTTCATGATTTCCGCCTTGCGGTTGTTGTGCGTCGTCCAACGCCGGGGAATTTTCGCGATCGAAGCAGCGATTCTCGCAGCCACACGCTGACCAAGATGACTGATCGGAGGGGCGAACCCAAAGGGGGCTCAATTTGACGCCGCGGCGAGGGGCAGGTCACTCGGTCAAGCCTCGGGGCCAGCGATTCAGCTCAATCCAGCGTCTGATCCGCATTCTTCATCGACGTTCTTCAACGACACGGCCCAACCGAAACACGGCTTCGACCGACAGCGTAAGTGAAAAGCAGGGAAGCACGGAACAACCTATCGTTCGACAAGAACGCAAATGGACCAAGCGGGAACATTCATGGTGGGGGACGCGACGCATTGGCTGGATGGGGTCTCCGCGAGTTCCGCCAGTGAGGTGCGCGAGGTGTCGATGGCGACACGCCACTTGTCCACCGCCCATTCTTGGATTCCAAATTCGACCGTTCCTGTTCCAGCGTTGATCATGACATAGAGATCCGTGTCCTGTTGTGATTCGCCATGCAGGCCATAGGCGAGTTGCCGCGATTCGGGGGACATGTCGACCACGTGACGGGTCCCGTACCAGCGCACGTCGCCACGCCAGAACCGCGAGCGGCTGATCGAAGGATGTGACTTTCGAAAGGCGATCAATTCACGGACAAAGTCGAAGATGTCCGCATGCTCATCGCGTCGATCCCAGTCCAGCCAGCTTGTTTCGTTGTCTTGGTTGTATGGGTTGTTGTTCCCACGCTGAGTTTGAAGGAATTCGTCACCCATTCGAAACATCGGTGTTCCATTGGACAGCATCAACAAACAGAAGAAGTTGCGGACCTGTTGTTTGCGAAGCTGCAGAATCTCGGGTGGCACCCCCTCGTCACCTTCCCAGCCGCAATCCCAACTGTATTCCGTGGCTCCGTCGGTGTTGTTGTTTCCGTTGGCCCAATTGCGTTTTTCGTTGTACGCCGTCAAGTCGTACAGCGTGCTGCCGTCATGAGATGTCATGTAGTTGACGCTCAGCAAAGGCTGCAAAGCGTGGGCAAGGTCATCCGGAAACAAATCACAGCTGCCATACAGTCGCGTCATCAAATCCGGCACCATGCCACGGTCGCCGCGAACGAAACCCTGCATCGTGTCGCGGTAGTGGGCGTTCCACTGCATCCAACGTTGCCCTGGGAATTTTTGTCCGAGCTGAAACTGCCCGTCAGCATCCCAAGGTTCAGCGATCAACCGATCGTCGCTGAGGTCTGCGTCGGTGCCAATTTCACTGACGATCGGGGGATCGTCCAGGTTGATCGAACCGTCGCTGTTTCGAGTGAAGACGGATGCAAGGTCGAAACGAAATCCGTCCACGTGCATGTGAGTGTCCCAGAACCGCAGGCTGTCGACAATCATTCGACGAACTGCCCGATTGGCCGTGTGCAACGTGTTTCCTGTGCCGCTGTGGTTGGCATACGGAGACTCTGGGTTGCCTGTCATCATGTAGGCGGTGCTGCTGTCGATGCCTTTGAAAGAATAGATGGGCCCGCGGTGATCACCTTCACAAGTGTGGTTGTAGACGACGTCCAAGAGAACCTCGATTCCCTCGGCGTGGAGGGCCTTCACCATCGTGCAGAACTCCTCTCTTTGGTTGCACGCGGATGGATCGGTGGCGTAGGCGTGATGCGGCGAGAAAAAGTTCAGGGGCATGTAGCCCCAGTAGTCGCCGTCGTCTGGATCAAATTGGAAGACTGGCATCAATTGCACTGCCGTCACGCCCAACTCGACCAGGTAGGGGATTTTATCAACAACACCCAGGAACGTTCCTCGGTGCGCCTCGGGCACACCGGAGTTTGGGTTTCGGGTGAAGCCACGCACATGCATCTCGTAAATCACGAGGTCGCTGCCATGGCGAGTCAATCGTTCGCCTTGCCAATCGAATTCGCAAATTTGGTGGGGCAGAATCCCCAGCGGGGCTTGGCCCGCGTTCGATCCGGGACGCCGGGCCGCGTCGCGCGAAAACGTTTCGGGGAAGAAAACGCCTTTTGCAAACGGGTCCAACAGGATCTTTTCAAAGTCGAAGTCGTGAAAGTCGTAGCCTCCTTGCGGCGCCGGCCCGTCGACGCGGTAGGCGTAGTACGACCAATCCTCTGAGGGTTCGCGGTGGACGCGGCAATGCCAAACCGGGCCCGACTTGTTGCACAAGTAGTTGAGCTCCACCTCCCGCGCAGGATGAACCAAATCGTCTCGTCGGTACAGCAACAGATGCACGGCGGTGGCATGTCGCGAATAGAGCGAGAAATTGAACGAGGATTCTTTCGCGATCCAAGTGGCGCCGAGAGGAAAAGGCGAACCTTCAATTTGTTCCCAGGCGTTCATTGAGATGTCGTTCATCGAGGGGGGAAGCGAGGGGGCGTGTTCCTTGGCGGCGTTCACCGAGCCGGTGTGGGGAATCCAATTGGTTCAGTCTTCCACCAACCATTCACGAGCTTCGTCGATTTCGCTTTCGTCATAGTAGCGAACCGACGCGGTGGTGAATGGTTTGCAGAACACTGCCATTGCACGTTCCCATTTGCGTTCACCAACAATCGCGATGCGTTCGAAGTCCTGGAAATGCTTGGCGTCAAACTTGATGTCTTCCCACAACGCGCCCGCGTCCCAACCGTGAAAGTCATGCATGGCAAAGAGCACTCGAATCTTTCCGTATTTCTCGATTTGTTCCTCGGCACCCGGGACAAGGCGTTGATACGTTTCCCGGTCGAGTTGTCCGGAAACGTGGACTTCCAAGAATTTGCCTTGGGCGACTTCGCTGAGTTCGATGGACATGGTTGGGTTCCTGTTCAGTGGATGGTGAAAGCAATGCAATGTTGCAAACGCAAACCTGGGACCAAATTCCCGGACAGATCATTTGCAACGGAATGTCCATCGGCCAGGCTGTCATCTTTGTCACACCCTGTGTGCGATCGCGCAGGCCCTGTCCGCATCTGCTCATGCCCTGGTCCAGTCACGTGGGCAAGTCGATGTCGAAACGACTCTCTGAAGGATGTCGACATTTAGGGTAGGGATTGGCTCGCACTTTGCACGCTCAGCGGTTGTTTGAATTTCACACGCGAGGCATCCAATGAACGATCCATTTGTCCAATCGGAATGGCAGTCCCTGTGCGAACGTGTTCAGGGGTGTGCTCGGACGCTTGCCAATGACAAATCCGAAGAGAAGATCTTCGAATCCCAAGCCCACGCCTTCGCATCCGGCGAGCCACCTCATCGATACTCTGAATTGCTCGCCAAGGTAGCGGACGCGGCTCACTTAGCCGTGAAGTGGCAATCGGATGTGACGCACGATCATGAAGATCATTGGATTGACGAGGCAAGCGACGAAAGTTTTCCCGCCAGTGACCCGCCGGCATTCACTTCCACGCACGCATGAGATTCGGATCGACACGATCTCAGACGCGTTCACCGCAGGACTGTCTGTGCATTGAGTTGAACGGCTGAGAGTCTCGGAATCATGGTGTCCCGATTCGCCGTTGGGGTCACAGTTTGAGAGGCGACGTCTCCTCACCGGAATTTCCCGTGGCAGAGGCCAAGTCCTCTGCTTCGATGTCATGGAATTGTTCTCGCAAAGTCGCGTATTCACGTCGGAAGCCATCGGCGTCGCCAAAGTCACAGAACAGGCACTGACGACTGTGACAACCCTTGCCGAGTTTGGCGTGTTTGATTGGGCACCAGTACTGCTCGGTGCGAGAGGAGATTTCGCTCGCGTAAGCCAGAACACCGTTTCCGTACCCGCAGTAAACGCAGTTGAGTTTTTCAATCACATTCAAATAGTTCAGCAGGTGTCGATCGATCACCACGTATTCTGCACGACGAACGCGGGGGATGTGGTACACCGGAAAACAGATCCACTGGTAAACGCTCACGAAGAGATCCAGCAACGCCAGCGGGATGATCAAGGAATAGATCACAGGCGCGGTTAGAATCATCAGGAACGGGGACTCCCAGACCGTTTGCCAGACTCGGCGAGCCTGAGCGCGATGGCGCTTTTTGACTTCAGCTGAAAAGACAGCGCGGCCTCGATCGAAGTCGAACGTCAGCTTGGACTGTGTTTGTTGGAGTTTCTCGGAGACCAGTTTTTCCAGGTCGCGGATCTCGGCAAGCAGATTGTCCAGGGGAGGTTTCATGATGAGCCAGCGACTTGAGACGGGTGGTGAGTGGAGATCGATCTGAGACTGGGTGGGACGCAGTTGGCGTGCCGTGACGCTCGATCTGGCACGTTGCTTGCTTTGCCCGGCCATCACGCGTTGTCATTGCGCTCGTGTTGACGAGGGATCGATGCGTGTTGCCGGGTACACTTCACTTGAGAGAAACAACATGACACATGCTTTTGTGACCGGGGCCAGCGGTTTCATTGGCGGCCACCTGGTTCGTCAACTTCGTGATGCAGGGGACGAGGTGACTTGCTTGGTTCGTCCAACATCGGACACCAGTCAACTCGACGAGATGAAGCCGCGATATGTGATGGGCGATATCACGGCCCCCGAATCGTTTTCAAGGTATCTGGCCGATGTCGATGTGGTTTACCACTTGGCGGGAGCGACGAAGAGTCTACGAAAACGCGATTTGCACCGGATCAATGTGGAAGGCGTGCGAATGGTCGCGCACGCTTGCGCACATCAGCGCAGTCCGCCCACGTTGGTGCACGTGTCTTCGTTGGCGGCGGTTGGCCCGACAACCTGCAGTTGCCCCCGCATTGAATCCGACGAGCCGCAACCGGTTTCGAACTATGGACGCAGCAAATTGGCTGGCGAAGTCGAGGTGGCGGAGTTTGCGGGCGATGTTCCGATCACCATCATTCGACCGCCGATCGTTTTGGGCGAAGCCGATCGCGACGGTTTGACCATGTTCGACAGCATCGCACGGTGGAACTTGCACCTCGTACCCGGATTTTCAGAGGAGCGGTTTTCGGTTGTCCATGGCGATGATCTGGCTGCCGCATTGATTTTGGCGTCCAGACAAGGTCGTCGCCTTGACCCCGAACATCCCAGTGTCGGTCGGTACTTTGTGGCGGCGGATGAATCGCCCACGTACGCGGAATTGGGGCAAATGGTCGGGCAAGCTTTGGGACGCGATCATGTGCGCGTGCTGCACAATCCCAAGTCTGCGGTGTGGGCAATCGCCGCGATCAATGAGTTTGCCAGCCAGGTGCGTCGACGCGCTCACATCCTGGGGCTGGACAAGGCCCGCGAGGCGACCGCAGGTTCCTGGATTTGCAGTGGTCGCTCTTTTGAACAGGACACGGGGTTTCGTCCTGGGTGCGACTTGCAAGCTCGACTGGATCAAACCGCTCGCTGGTATATCGAGCAAGGGTGGTTGCCGGAACCAAGGTTCGCCCCATGCCAGGCTTCTTGACCATATTCGGCTGATGACAAGGTGCGGCTGATAACAAGGTGGCCAGCAATGGGATCGTTCGATTCGATCGCTGGCAATTCCAAAGACAGCCTTGGCGGGATTCACTCGGATGCCTGCTTGTCGGACCGCAGGTGGTCCAACTCATCTTGCTTGGCTTCCGCAAAGAACAGTGGCAAGTACGGCGTGTTGATCAGCACGGCCAGGAAGAACAATCCGGAGGCGATGATGCCCACGTATTGCCATTCAAAGAAGGCTGCTGCGATGATGAATGCGGCGGCGGCGAGCACACCCAGCACCTTCAACATCAGAATCACCCCAGCGGTTTCGACATCCGCATCAATTTCTTCCTTGGTGAGGCGATTTGGCCCGCGTTCCCGCAGTTCAGTTGCTCGGGATCGCACTTCCAAGTAGTTCACGAACGCCAAAACGGCATACAGGAACGGGATTGGAATCGCGGCCAAGTAGGCGACCTCGGAAAAGAACAATAGGGACACACATGTTCCGATCAAACTCGCCGCCAAGAGAATCCGAACCCCCGTTCGGAAATGGCGAGAAAGAGCGTGGGCGTCAGGTTCTGCGGGCAGTCGGTGGGTGGTTGTTGGAGTGCTCATTGGAATTGCCGAGGGAGTGAATGGCCAAGTCAAAGGTGACGGCCGTCGGATAGCAACCATTCCCAAGCGATTCTTGTGCCCACACGTTCTCTCGATGTTTGGAACCCGGGTGATGGTCCATCCCGCACAGCGACTGTGCGTCGGATGACATCCTGTCACAGGGACAAGGGCAGTCGGGAAATTTTTGACGAGGGATATGGCATGGTTCGATTGGCAAGACGTGTTCTCCCGGGCTGTGGTACAGCAATTGCCAATCAATCGATCCGCATTCCATCCAACCGAGAAGGCCGACGCGATGATTGAAACACTTGAATCAACCCAAGTTGCTCCGGAGACCCTGCGAAAGATCGACGCCTATTGGCGGGCTGCGAACTATTTGTCGGTCGGGCAGATCTACCTTTATGACAACCCCTTGCTCAAACGTCCGCTGAAGATTGAGGACGTCAAGCACATGTTATTGGGGCACTGGGGAACCACGCCCGGCCAGAACTTCATCTATGCCCATTTGAACCGGATCATCAAGCAATACGATCTCGACATGATTTACGTGTCGGGGCCAGGTCACGGCGGTCCGGCCGTCGTCGGGAACACGTACCTGGAAGGCACTTACAGCGAAATCTACCCGCACATCAGCCAAGACGAAGAGGGGATGCGAAAGCTGTTCATTCAATTCTCTTTTCCCGGAGGAATTCCCAGCCACGCGTCGCCCGAATGCCCCGGTTCGATCCACGAAGGCGGCGAACTGGGATATTCGCTGAGCCATTCGTTCGGTGCTGTGTTCGACAACCCCGATTTGATGGTCGCTTGCGTGGTGGGCGATGGAGAAGCGGAAACCGGACCATTGGCAACTGCTTGGCATTCGAACAAGTTCTTGAATCCGGCGACCGATGGTGCGGTCCTCCCAATCTTGCATTTGAACGGTTACAAGATCGCCAACCCCACCATCCTCGCTCGCATCGATCACGAGGAACTGGATCAATTGATGCGAGGCTATGGCTGGACTCCCATCTTTGTGGAGGGCGATGACCCGATGCGAATGCATGCAGCGATGGCGGAAGCCCTGGATATCGCGGTGGAACAGATTCAATCGATCCAGCGGAAGGCTCGCGAAAGTGGCGACACGACTCGTCCTCGTTGGCCCATGATTGTGTTGAGGTCGCCCAAGGGATGGACGGGGCCGAAGTTTGTGGACGGCGTTCCAATCGAAGGCACGTTTCACTCGCACCAAGTCCCGCTATCTGATCCCGCCACCCGGCCCGACCACCTGCAACAGCTCGAAGAATGGCTCCGCAGCTATCGTCCAGAAGAACTCTTTGATGAAGGCGGACGCCTGCGATCAGAAATTTCGGATCTGGCGCCCACGGGCGATCGTCGGATGGGCGCGAATCCACACGCCAACGGTGGACGTTTGCTGCGGCAATTGAAGATGCCTGACTTCCGGGAGTACGCCGTTGAAATCACGGAACGTGGCTGCCGAGGCATTGGTGACACGCACGTCACTGGCAAATTCATTCGCGACGTCATTCAACTGAACGACGACCACAAGAATTTTCGTGTCTTTGGTCCCGACGAAACGCTCTCCAATGGATTGGAAGCTGTGTTTGATGTCACTCAGCGGCAGTGGAACGCAGCGACGGTCGACACCGACGAATTGCTCTCGCCCACCGGCCGCGTCCTGGAAATGCTCAGCGAACATCAATGCGAAGGCTGGTTGGAGGGGTACCTGTTGACCGGACGGCACGGACTGTTCAATTGTTACGAAGCATTTGTCCACATCGTTGATTCGATGTTCAACCAACATGCAAAGTGGTTGAAGGTAACGTCGGAGTTGCCGTGGCGTCACAAGATCGCGTCGCTGAATTACTTGCTGGCCTCGCACGTGTGGCGACAGGACCACAACGGGTTCACGCACCAAGACCCCGGTTTCATTGATGTGGTGGTCAACAAGAAAGCGGAAATTGTTCGCGTTTATCTGCCGCCAGACGCCAACTGCTTGCTCTCGGTGATGGATCACTGCTTGCGAAGTCGGCATTACGTCAATGTCGTCGTGGCGGGCAAGCATCCCTCGCCACAGTGGCTGACAATGGATGAAGCCGTGGAACACTGTGCCAAAGGAATTGGGGTTTGGGACTGGGCTGGCAATGAGTCCTCGGACGACCCCGATGTCGTGATGGCTTGTTGTGGCGATGTCCCCACCTTGGAAACGTTGGCCGCGGTTTCCATTCTGCATGAGCATTTGCCAGAACTGAAAATTCGCGTTGTCAACGTGGTCGATCTGATGCGGTTGCAACCCAAGTCGGAACACCCACACGGTCTCAGCGATCCCGACTTTGATGAATTGTTCACCCAGGATAAACATGTGATCTTTGCCTTTCACGCTTACCCCTGGTTGGTTCACCGGCTGACCTATCGTCGGACCAATCACGCCAACATTCATGTGCGTGGGTACAAGGAAGAAGGCACGATCACGACGCCGTTTGACATGACGGTGCTGAACGATCTCGATCGATTCCATTTGGTGATGGACGTGATTGATCGCTTGCCCGAAACGGGAGGGCAAGGCCAAGCTCTGAAAGCTCGGATGCAAGAGAAATTGGTCGAGCATCGACGTTACATCAACAAGAACGGTCAAGACATGCCTGAAGTGCGGAACTGGCAATGGAGTCCAACGCGATGAACGAGCGACTCCCGCTGGTCTATCTCGCTCGGCATGGTGAGACGCCCTGGACGATCACGGCTCAGCACACCGGATCGACTGATTTGCCACTGACCCCCAAAGGCGAGCGAAACGCCTCGCAGCTTCGCGGGCGGTTGGCAGGGGTGGCGTTCGAAGAGGTTTGGACCAGCCCATTGCAACGAGCGAAGCGAACGTGTGATTTGGCGGGCTTTGGCTCGGAGGCCACCGTCGTGGAAGATTTGACGGAGTGGAATTGCGGTGACTACGAAGGGCTCACGCGGGAGGAGATTGAGGCAAGAAAACCCGGTTGGAATCTCTTTCGCGATGGATGTCCCAACGGAGAGACGCTGGCCGATGTGACATCACGCGTCCAGCGCGTCATCGACCGGATTCGTCAGCAAAGGGGTGACCGCTTGCTCTTCGCCCACAAACACTTCTTGCAGGTCTTCGCGGCTTGCTGGCTTGGGTTGCCACCGGAAACCGGGCACCAATTCTTTCTCGGCACGGCCGCGTTGAGCATCGTGGGGTATCACCACGGCAAAACGGATTCCGTCATTCGTCTTTGGAATGATCGAAGTCATCTCACGGACTGAACCGAACGGCAGCGACTCGCCATTTCGGCATCCAAGCAATCCCTTCACGATGAACAAGTCCGATGGAAATCAAACTCGACCAGAAAAAGGGTGATTCGACTGACAAGTCAGCCAATGAACCTTCGTACCCTCAGTGGCAGTCGGCGCTGTGGTATTTCTCGGTGCTGCTGTTGGTCCTGTGGCTTTGGCAGGACTTCTCTCGAATCGCGGAAGTGCAGCGAATTCCTTACAGCGAATTCAAGGCCC
Organism: Rhodopirellula islandica; assembly: GCF_001027925.1. Lineage (NCBI taxonomy): Bacteria > Pseudomonadati > Planctomycetota > Planctomycetia > Pirellulales > Pirellulaceae > Rhodopirellula > Rhodopirellula islandica. The sequence continues at coordinate 133,950 of NZ_LECT01000017.1, forward strand.
ACGTGGTGGCGGGCGAAGTCACCGAGTGCGAACTTTCCGAGGACACGATCGAGGGCGTGTATGTTCCTCACGCGACACCCGCGCCGGAGTCTGAATCCAAAGCTGAACCAACCAGCGACGAAACGGCATCGGATCCCCAACCGATCACGTTCGTCACCAACCGCGTGGAAGATCCTGAATTGGTGGATCAGTTGACCGCGGCCAATGTGAAGTTCACTGGCAGTCGGCCGCCTAGCGTGATGCAAAATCTGTTGTTGTGGTGGGTGTTGCCGTTGGTTGCCTTCCTTTTCCTCAGTCGGTTTCTGGCCAACCGAATTGGCAACACGGGGCAAGCCATGATGGGGTTCGGACGCAGCAAGGCGAAGTTGGTCGCGGACGAGGACACAGGGGTTCGGTTCACCGACGTGGCGGGTTGCGTTGAGGCCAAATTTGAATTGGAAGAAGTCGTTGATTTTCTGAAGAACCCCGAACGGTACGTGGACCTGGGTGCCAAAATCCCCAAAGGAGTGCTGTTGGTCGGCCCTCCCGGGACGGGCAAGACCTTGCTCGCCCGCGCCGTTGCTGGGGAGGCTGGCGTGCCGTTCTTTTCGATCAGCGGCAGTGAGTTTGTCGAAATGTTTGTGGGCGTGGGAGCAGCACGTGTTCGGGATCTTTTCGAACAAGGCAAGAAACACGCGCCGTGCATCATCTTCATTGACGAACTCGATGCGATTGGTCGTGAACGCGGGGTGCATGTGGCCACGGTGAACGATGAACGGGAGCAAACGCTGAATCAATTGTTGGTTGAGCTCGATGGCTTTGCTGCCAACACCGGGGTGATCATCCTCTCGGCAACCAACCGTCCCGAGGTGCTGGACCGCGCGTTGTTGCGTCCCGGGCGATTCGATCGGCAAGTGCTGGTGGATGCGCCCGACTTCGAAGGCCGGTTGGGGATCCTCAGTGTTCATGCTCGCAACAAACCGCTGGATGAAAGCGTTGACCTGCGTGACATTGCACGCTCGACGCCGGGATTGTCGGGTGCTGATCTTGCAAATGTGATGAACGAAGCGGCATTGCTGGCGGCTCGACGTAAATCGAAGTCGATCGCGAGATGTGATTTGGAAGAAGCGGTGGAAAAGGTGGTCGCCGGACCGGAACGAAAGAGCCGCCGCTTGGGCGAAGAAGAACGCCGCCGGGTTGCCTTTCATGAAGTCGGACATGCGTTGGTGGCAACGTTCAGCGAACACGCCGAACCGGTGCGGAAGATCAGCATCATCCCGCGAGGACAGGCGGCGTTGGGGTACACGTTGCAATTGCCGACGGAGGACCAGTATCTGATGACACGCAGCGAGTTGGACGACCGTTTGAGCGGGTTGTTGGGTGGGCGTGCTGCCGAGCAGATTGTGTTTGGCGAAGTCAGCTCTGGGGCCGAGAACGATTTGCAGAAAGCCACCACGATCGCTCGCCAGATGGTTTGCATGTTCGGGATGAGCGATTCGGTGGGGCTGACCCACTGTGCGCAGCAGCCCAATGCATTCACCGCCACTTCTGGCGTTCTGCAACGTGATTGCAGTGAACACACGGCCAGCAGCATCGACGATGAGGTCAAGAGTTTGTTGGCGATCGCCTACGCCCAGGCGCAGTCCATCCTGACGGAACATCGAGAGGCGTTGAACCGCGTCGCCACTGAATTGCTGGAACACGAAACACTCGACGCCTCCGAGTTTCAGGCCTTGCTGCCAGGTCCCGTCCAAGCGGCGTGAAATCTCCCGTGGCACAGCGAATGCATGCCACTCGGTGTGTCGTGAAGGCACAACCATTGAGATGAACAACTGAACGAAACCTTCCTCAACTTCCCCGGGCGTCTTATCCGATGCCGGAATGATACAGATGGAAATCGAAACCTCTTCGCTGAATGATTCCAATCGCGGGCATGTCGTCGCTGTTCGTGGCAGTGTGATCGACGTTTGCTTTCCCGATGAACTTCCGGAAATGAATTGGGAATTGCGGATTGGCGAGCACGGGGAAGTCGTGGCGGAAGTCGCCAGCCAACTCGACCCGCATACCGTTCGTGCCATCGCGATCACATCGCCCCGCGGATTGTCACGGGGGGCTCCCGTGCGAAGTTTCGGGCGACCCATGCAGGTACCGGTCGGCAAGCCTCTGCTCGGTAGGGTGCTCGATGTGTTTGGGAACACGCTCGACGATGGCGAAAGTTTGGATTCGGTTGAGCACCGCAGCATTCATCAGACGCCGCCCACGATCAACCGCCGCATCGCGCAGTCGGAAGTGTTTACGACCGGCATCAAGGCCATCGATCTGCTGTCGCCGCTCGAACGAGGCGGCAAAGCAGGGCTGTTTGGTGGTGCTGGTGTTGGCAAAACCGTTTTGATCACCGAGTTGATCCACAACATCGTTGGCGGGCACGATGGCATCAGCCTGTTCTGCGGGATCGGTGAACGATGTCGAGAAGCAGAGGAACTGTACCGTGAAATGGGAACTGCCGGTGTTCGGGACAACACGGTGATGGTCTTTGGGCAAATGAACGAACCGCCAGGAGCCCGATTTCGCGTCGGCCACGCGGCGTTGACGATGGCGGAATCCTTTCGTGACGACGCCAAGCAAGATGTGTTGCTGTTGATTGACAACATCTTTCGGTTTGTGCAGGCCGGGATGGAAGTCTCCGGCTTGCTCGGGCAATTGCCATCCCGCGTGGGCTATCAGCCTTCGCTTGCGAGTGACCTGGCGGAACTCGAGGAGCGCATTTGCACCACGTCGGACGCAGCAATCACATCGGTGCAAGCTGTTTATGTTCCCGCCGACGACTTCACGGATCCGTCCGCCGTGCACACCTTTGCTCACCTGTCGGCAACCGTGGTGCTGTCACGCAAACGAGCCAGCGAGGGATTGTATCCTGCGATCGATCCATTGAAGTCGACCTCGGAAATGATGTTGCCGGGGGTGGTTGGCGAGCGGCACTACAAAACGGCCAGCAATGTCCGTCAAACGTTGGCCGGATATGAAGAACTGAAGGACATCATCGCAATGCTGGGCATGGAAGAACTTTCTCGCCAGGATCGTTTGACGGTGAATCGGGCCAGACGTTTGGAGCGATTCTTGACGCAACCGTTCTTCACGACGCAGCAATTCACCGGCCACGAGGGACACATGGTGAGCATTGAAGACACCTTGGATGGCTGCGAACGGATTCTGAATGACGAGTTTCAAGATCGGCCCGAGCGAGACTTGTACATGGTGGGCAAACTTCCGAGTTCCAAATCATGAACCTGACATTGAACACCCCCAACGAGATCGTGCTGGATCTGACTGTCAACAAGGTGATTGCCGAGGGCACCCACGGGAGTTTTTGTTTGCTGCCGCGACATGTCGACTTCCTGGCCGCTTTGGTGCCTGGTTTGCTGAGCTGGGAAGATGAGACAGGAAAGGAATCGTTCGCGGCCGTCGGGACCGGGATCCTGGTCAAACGAGCCAGTGATGTTTACGTCTCTGCCGAAGCGGCTTCGCACGGAGCGGAACTGGAAGAACTGCAACGCCTGGTTCGCGAGGAGTTTTCTCAGATGGACGAACAGCAGCGTGCTGCTCACACCGCGGTCGCGAAGCTGGAAGCGGATTTCCTCCGCCGAACGATGGCACTCGCCGACGACCATGTGGTTTAAGGGACGAAACAAGCGATGAACAAGCGTCAAACGCTTCAAGACAACGTCGATGCGAAGCAATCTCGCAAGCTCGACGCACGTCAGCAGGGCGAGCATTCCGCGTGGTTTGGTTTGGGAATGTTCGGGTTGGTGGGGTGGTCGATTGCGATTCCAACACTGCTCGGGATCGCAGTGGGAATTTGGATTGATGAACGCTGGCCGAGTCGGTTCTCTTGGACGTTGATGCTGTTGATTGGTGGTGTGGGGATGGGGTGTTTGAATGCGTGGTGGTGGGTCAATCGGGAGAATGAAGATGAATGAATGGATTGGATTGACGGGCGGATTCCTTGCGGGTGCCGCAGCAGCTGCGTTCTTTGTCGCCTCATTGTGGTGGACCACGGTTCGCTTGCCCGCGTCTCGGCAACCGTGGCTGTTGCTCGGCGGCAGTGCGTTGCTGCGGATGGCCGTGGTGTTGGGGGTTTTGGGAGTGCTGGCACGCAGCGGGGATTGGCGAATCCTGGTGGCAGCGGCCATGGGGTTCGCGCTCATTCGCACAGTTGGCGTGTGCACTATCGCTCAGCGTGACTCCAGCTTTCAACTTGCGTCGGCACAAACTTTGCCAGCGGAAAAATTGCGTCCCAGGAGCAAACCATGAGTGGCGTGCAAATCACATCGGACGAATGGATCCTGTGGCAATCGGAGGCTTGGCCGGTCGTGAAGATCAACGCCACGCTTACGTTCACTTGGTTGGTGATGGCGTTGTTGGTCGTTGGTTCGTGGTGGATCACCCGGCGATTGACCAGCGACACCGAGATCCCGCGTTGGCAAAACCTTTTGGAAGTGCTGGTCACCGGCATTCGAGATCAAATTCGAGATGTCAGTCGTCACGACCCGGGGCCGTACCTGCCGTTTGTGGGAACGTTGTTCCTGTTCATTGCAGTGGCCAACTTGTTGAGCATCGTGCCCGGCTACGTCCCGCCCACCGGTTCACTGTCGACGACAGCGGCCTTGGCGACTTGCGTGTTTGTGGCGGTCCCCGTGTTTGGAATCGCTTCGCATGGGGTTGGCAACTACTTGAAGCGTTACCTGCAACCGACACCGTTGATGCTTCCATTCAACTTGATTGGCGAACTTTCACGGACTTTGGCACTGGCTGTGCGTTTGTACGGGAACATGATGAGCGGTGCAGTGATCGCCGCGATTCTGATCAGCTTCGTCCCGCTCTTCATTCCGATTGTGATGCAAGTGATGGGGCTGCTGACCGGAATGATTCAAGCCTACATCTTTGCCGTCTTGGCGATGGTCTACATCGCGTCGGCAACCAAAGTCGCCAAGTGACCGAGTCGGAAAGCCCAGTTCGTCTTTTGTCTTGTTCGTTCATTGCACACTGAGTCCACCGAACATTGAGTTCATCGTCCAACCAACAAGGAATACATCATGGATAGCACCACGACGATCGCCGTCGCCAGCATCATCATGGCGGGTTTGACCACCGCCATCGGATCGATCGGGCCCGCGTTTGCCGAAGGGCGTGCCGTGGCCCAGGCTCTCAGTTCCATTGCACAGCAACCGGATTCGTCCAACACGATCACCCGCACCCTGTTTGTGGGTTTGGCCATGATCGAGTCCACGGCTATCTACTGCTTTGTTGTGTCGATGATTCTGCTGTTTGCCAATCCCTTCTGGAACCACCTGACGCAATAGCAAGGGATACGAAACGATGAGCATTGATTGGTTCACCTTCACCGCCCAAGTCATCAACTTCCTGGTTCTGGTTGGGTTGTTGCGATATTTCCTTTACGGTCCCATCGTCCGCGCGATGCAGACACGTGAGCAGAAGGTGACGCAGCGTTTAAGCGATGCGGAAACCGCCAAGGCCGAAGCGAACCAGCAACGTGCGGCGTTGGAAAAGCAGACGCAGTTGTTGGAAGAACAGCGAGAAGAAATGCTTGCCAAGGCAAAAGCCGATGCAGACAGCGAACGGCAGAGACTGATTCAAGAGGCGCGGAAAGAGGCGGATACCCGGCGCGAACACTGGACGTCCACCTTTGAACGAGATCAAAAGGACTTGGCTGATCAGACCCGTCGCGACATTCAACGCATGGGGTTTCAGGCCGCGCGGGAAACAATCCAACAACTGGCCGACGAAGATCTGCAGAAGCGGGTTTGTCAAACGTTTGTGAAGCAGTTGCGGATGCTCGACGAAACACAACGTGCCGCCATTGCCACCCAATTAGCCGATTCGGGAAACCCCGTCTTGGTTCGATCTGCGGACGACCTGGATGACGACGACCAAACTCAAATCCGTGACGCGATTCATCAGGTGTTCCAAGGTGACGCGGAAGTTCGCTTTGAGTCGGATTCGGCGTTGATCGCGGGAATGGAAATGGACGCGGGTGGTTACAGCCTGCCATGGAATGCGGAACGTGCTCTCAAAAAGATGGAGGCCAACGTGGCGTGAGCAACGGCGTGGAAGCTGGACGAGGTGATTGGTTCTTTGACAGGTGCCTTTCGCTTTCTCCAGGACTCGCCGCTGTGAAAGCACGATCGACCATGACCACCTACTCAGAAACACTGGAAGCTGCCGCACACCAGTTTGATCAGGCAGTGAAAGCCCAACCCGCCCAATTGTCGGTCACCGAAATTGGCACGGTCGAAGAGGTTCAACGCGGGATCGCTCGGGTCCACGGTTTGCCCCACGTGCAAGTCGACGAAGTGCTCCGGTTTGCCGGCGGACACCTTGGATACGCTTTCAACTTGGATCCTGAGCAAGTCGGTTGCGTGTTGCTGGATTCCAGTGAACAGATCACCGCCGGATCGCGGGTGGAGCGAATGCACACGGTGCTGGACACTCCCGTCGGCGATCAGCTTCTTGGACGTGTGGTGGACCCGGTTGGCCGGCCTCTGGATGGTGGGCGGTCCCTCGATGATTTACCGCGTGAACCTTGCGAGCGCGATGCACCCCCGATCATGCAACGTGCTCCGGTGACTGTGCCATTGCAATCCGGCCTGAAAGTTGTTGACGCGATGATTCCGATCGGTCGTGGTCAACGTCAGTTGCTGCTCGGGGATCGTCAAACGGGCAAGACAGCGATCGCGGTTGACACGATCATCAATCAACGCGGCCGCGACGTGATTTGCATCTATTGCAGCATTGGCCAACGCAGCACGGGCGTGGCCCGCGTGATTGAAAACTTGCGTCGTCACGATGCTTTGGATCACACCATTGTGGTGATCGGTGCCGATGATGCCCCGCCGGGATTGCAGTTCTTGGCACCCTACGCGGCAACGACGATGGGAGAGCACTTCATGCGAGAGGGACGCGACGTGTTGATCGTCTACGACGATTTGACGTCGCATGCGAGAGCTTACCGGCACCTGTCATTGTTGTTGCGGCGACCGCCAGGCCGAGAGGCGTTTCCAGGGGACATCTTCTATGTTCACTCGCGTTTGCTGGAACGTTCCACGCACTTGATCCAAAGTGCCGGCGGAGGTTCCTTGACGGCTCTGCCAATCATCGAAACGGAAGCCCAGAACGTGTCGGCGTACATTCCGACGAATTTGATTTCGATCACGGACGGTCAGATCTACCTGTCACCCACCTTGTTTCGAAAGGGCGTGTTGCCGGCGATTGATGTTGGCCGCAGCGTTTCGAGAGTCGGTGGGAAAACCCAACTGCCCGCTTACCGTGTCGTCGCGGGGGATTTGCGATTGACGTATTCGCAATTTGAAGAGCTGGAACGCTTCGCACGCTTCAGCAGTCAGCTCGATGAAGACACCCGTGCAACGCTCAATCGTGGGCGATTGATTCGCGAAATTCTCAAGCAAACTCAATTTCAACCGCTCACGCTGCCGCAACAGATCGCATCGTTGATTGCGGTGACCAATGGCGTGTTGGATGGTCGCCCCGTGGAACAACTTCCCAAGCTGGAGCGTGCTATCCAGGATGCGGTGACGTCGCAAGCGGCTGAGTTGTGTGCCCAGATGCAGGCAGGGGAAAAACTGGACAAGGAACAGGTGGAACAGATCGCCAACATTGCTGCCGGAGCGGTTCATGCCCACGCTTGAACTCTTGCGGCGTAAGATCGAAACCGCGTCGGACTTGCAGTCGGTTGTGACCACGATGAAGACGTTGGCCGCCGTACGGATTCACCAATACCAACGGGCAGCGGACGCGTTGATGGATTACAACCGAACCATTGAACTAGGACTGCAAGTGATCCTGCGGGAACAGAGACTCCGTCATCTGCCGGCCAGCGAATGGGGCGGTGAAAATCCAAAAGTGGGTGGGTCCGAAGAGAATTCACACCATGGCGTGATTGTCATCGGCAGCGACCAAGGCATGTGCGGTCAATTCAATGAACAGATCGCGGCACATGCCTTGGAACATCATGCCAAGCACTGCCAGCGGCCTCCCGAAGCTTTGTGGATTGTGGGGGCTCGCGTCGCGTTTTTGTTGACGGACAGTGGTTGGTCCATTGACGAGGCGTTTCGGATTCCAACCTCCGTGCCCGAAATTGCGGACTGTGTCAGTGACTTGCTGACTGCAGTGGAAGCGGTCCGGGAGCAACGTCATTTGACGACGCTGAGGATCTACGCGAACATGCGATCTTCCGCGGGGGCGTACCAGCCCAACACGACCCAACTGTTGCCGATCGACTTGGCCTGGCTGCAAAGGCTTTCCGTCAAATCATGGGAATCGCCCTGTTTGCCAACCTTTGGTGGTGAGCGTGAAGAATTGTTTTCCCTGCTGGTGCGGCAAAGCCTGTACGTTTCGTTGTACCAAGCTTGTGCGGAATCTTTGGCCAGCGAAAATGCCAGCCGGATCGCAGCAATGCAAGCCGCTGAGAAGAACATCGAGGAAACGCTCGATGAACTGAACACGGCTTTCAAGACTCAACGGCAAACGGCGATCACGGAGGAGTTGCTGGACGTCGTGGTTGGCTTCGAGGCGTTGACGTCAGGCTCGTAAGCTGGTCGGCAGGAAGGATGGGGGTGAATCCCATCAGTTGTTTGGGCGTTCGCCTGGGCGGCAAAATGCTTTGGGGCGTGGTGGCTATTCCTTTGCGAATGTTTTTGTCCCGGGAGCGATGTCAGACGGTCGCCGGATTCGCCAGAATCCGGACCGCACCACTTCACAACCCGAACGCGTCACGGCTAGTGTTTGGTCACGACTGATCTTTAGGGGAGTGGACGAGGCCACGAGTCCTGAACTGGCGTCAAATCCAAGGTCTCGTGGCTTCGTCCACTACGATCACCACTAACCTTTAGCTGTGACGCACCACTCGTCGATTTAGTCATCAACGACGTATCAAGGCATGTCGGATGGGCACTCTTGCCCGTCAGAGTGGTGGATGTCGGCCAAGAGTGGCCAACCTACAGCAAAATCGACAAGCCGGTCAGCGAGGGACCACATCTGAATCGTGGCGAATCCAGCTAAGCAGGTACGCAGGTGTCATCGGGTATGTGAGCCGCTGGCGTTCGCCACGGTTTTCACGCACAACCGGGGCTAACGCCCAAACGGCTCACATGGTTGTGCTTGATCACTCCTGCCGACCTGCTTACCACCATTTCACACGACAAGAGATTGCAGATCCATTCTTCTCAGGACGTTGACTGCACTTCCGTGCGGGAGGTGCTTTCATGAGCTTCGCCCGAAACCATCAATTGCCAGCGTGTCACCACGGGGCCGACCAGTTCAAACACGAACGTCGTGCCGACAATGGTCGTCAGAACTTTCTCGCCCATCTCCGGGTACCGCTGCGACACCATCAACGCCAATCCCAACGCAACGCCAGCTTGCGGTAGCAGGCAGAATCCGACGTGACGGCGGACGACGGGCGGTGCACCCGCTGCTTTTGCCCCCAGGTAGGCGCCAATGAATTTGCCGATCACGCGAGCGACGATGTATCCCAATCCGATCCAACCCACATTCACCAATTGGTGCAGTTGGAATTGGAACCCGGCGAGGACAAAGAACACAATCAAGAAGGGTTGTTCGACCTCTTCGATGGCGTGGAACGGACGGTGGTGATGATGAGCGACGTTGGACACGGTCGCGCCCATTGCCATGCAAGCCATCACGTAAGAAAGCTCAAAGTAGATCGCCAATCCGCTGCACAACAGCACGAACCCGAGCGTTTCAACAATGGTCAGTTCACCTGATTTGATGCGGCCAGTCAGCATCGCCATGGGCAGCCCAACGGCGATTCCCAGAAGCAATCCCCCGACAATTTCCCAGAGCCCATGTCCGAGGACGACCCAGGACGCCACGTTTGCCGATGCCTCTGGTGAGACCATGGAACTGGCAATCACGGTCAGCAGACTGAACAACATCACTCCCCAGGCATCGTCGATTGCCACGACTCCTAGCAACGTGTCTGTGAGCGGGCCTTTCGAGCCTATTCCGCTGGCAACATCCATCGTCGCAGCCGGGTCGGTGGCTGGGGCCACGGCGGCAAGCAACAACGCCAATGGAATGGGGACGCCAAAAGCCCAAAGCAATAGAAACACGCCCGCTGCGGACCCAGCGACCTCGGCCAGCGACACAAACGCGACCGGTTTGCCCGTGGTCCGCAAACGCTTGCCGAGAAATCTTTCACCCAGGTGAAAGCCGATGATGCTGAGCGCGAGCAGCGTCGCAAATGAAAACCACTGAGTGATTTCATCGGGCACCAAGTGCCACCCCGACGGTCCTGCCAAAAATCCCAGCAACAGCAGCAACGTGACTCTCGGGACGTGCATCCGACGGCCGAGCACATCGGCCGCAAAACCAGCCAGCAGGAATCCGCCCAGAATCATCAATGAAACCGCGTCGGCCACGTCGTTCAAATCCACTCTCCTCTTTCATTGTCCGGCAGGGAACCGAACCGTTGGAATGTCCAAACGCCCGTCTAACCGACCACCAAAGCAGTTGCAAATGTCGGACCGACGAAGGTTGGTCGACTCGTTCGTTCCCCCAACGCACTTCCGTCGCTCACTGTGATGTGCTGGTGGGCACAATTCCGAGCGAATGGGCTCAGTGACCGCATCGTTGTGACCGCATCGTTCTGGCGTGTCTTGTTGGGCCGTCGGTCATCCTTGATGATGGATCATCCTTGTTTTCATGGCAGGGTGATTCGTTTGATCCTGTCGTTGCCCCTTTTCTCCACCGTCTATCTTCTCCACCGTCCATCGATTGGCTGTTGCACATGACTTTTCCACGAACGTTCTCCCACATTGGAATCTCAGTCACGGACCTGGACCAAGCCGTGGAGTTCTACACACAGACGCTTGGTTGGTACGTCATCATGCCTCCAACCGAAATTGTTGCCGACGATTCGGCAATCGGAGTGATGTGCAACGACGTCTTCGGTGAAGGCTGGGGACGTTTTCGCATCGCTCACCTGGCAACCGGCGACCGCGTCGGAGTGGAACTGTTCGAGTTTGACAACGCCGAGCGGCGAGAGAACAACTTTGAGTATTGGAAGTCAGGCGTGTTCCATTTCTGCGTGCAAGATCCCGATGTCGAAGGGCTCGCCAAAAAGATTGTCGAGAATGGTGGCAAGCAGCGGATGCCGATCCGCGAATATTATCCTGGCAAGAAGCCTTACCGCATGGTGTACTGCGAAGATCCGTTTGGGAATCTGATTGAAATCTATTCGCACAGTTATGAGCTGACCTATTCCGCAGGTGCCTATCAAGGCGACGCCAAAGAGTGAGCAACGCACGATGAGTCCGGGGCGAGTGTGAGTCGTTGTGTGCTCGAAGTCGTGAATTCGATTTTGCGCTCTGCAGATAGGGCTCGCAAACCTCATCCGTCAGGCCACCAATCACGAACGCGTTGCGAAGCCGCCGCCCAGCTCCATGCCAGCATCCGGGAACGTGTCCCTGCGAAAACGAGAAGAGGTTGTCACTCGACACTCAGAACAAACTGCCGTCGATGCATGCGTGCATGACCCAGCCCCGCGACTTTGCAGGCCGTGCAGTTCTTAAGTCTTGTATTGCCAGCCGGTCATCATCACCCTTCCCTTGGGAGGAGGTTGTGCAGTTTTGAAGTGCTGGGCCAGTACCTCCTTGAGACCCCCCCCCCGCGCAGGAGGTCGTGCAGTTGTCAAATGCTGTGCGCGTTGCGTCTTGCGAACCCCGCCCGCGCAGCGGGAGGGGTCGGAAAGCGAGCGTTCAGCGAGATTTTCGGGGGAGGGCAACACGCGCCGTTTCCCATGCACGGCCCCCTCCCTCGCGTACGCCTGAACGGCGTCGCTCGACCTCCCCCCAAACTTCGTTTCGGGAGAGGTGCTCAAATGCTGAAACCCGCTAAAACGCGGCCTCGCTCAACTGCAGGACCTCCCGCGCGGGCGGGGTTCTCAAGACACTGCTGGCACAACATCCAAAAGCTGCACGGCCTCGCGGCGGAAGAAGCACACACTCATGGGAGGGAGATCCCTGCACGTCTTCTTCAGGACTCCAGATCCGCCTCAAAAATATCTTGGCTGCCGCACGGACCAAAAGCAGTTTGGTTTGCCCCCGCAAATCCTTGGCTTTCCACTCAGCGGCCGTTGGTTGCCCGCTCGATCCATCCTCGATTCACTCGCGTGTTTTTGCGAATTGGACTGGACCTTCAATATCTGCCTGGGCGAATGTATCTAGCGTATTCGCCAAGGCGAATTCAGCGAAATGGGCTCACCGTTCCGCTGCTGCCCCCCATTTTGACCGGGGCATTCCGTTTCGATCACGCGAAGGATTTCCAATGAAACGCATGAACTTGCACGTCCGTGGTATCGCAGCTTTGGCATTGGCTGCAATCTGTTTAGCTCCCGTGACGGCTCGAGCTGAAAGCCCCCTCCCCACGCATTCTGTTTCGGGGCCAGCCGGCGCGGCGATGCAAAAAGCGTCCCAGGAAGGGAAGTACTTGTTCGTCTACTTTTGGAAACAGAACGACGAGCAGACTCAATTGATGCAGGGCGTGTTTCAACAAGCAACGACCAAGATGTCGGATGTGGCTGACGCGATCAGCGTGCAGATCACCGATCCAAACAACGCCGGCGTCGTGAAACAATTTGGTGTCAGCAGGGCGCCAATGCCGCTGGCTTTGGCAATCGCTCCCAACGGTGCCGTGACCGGTGGTCTGCCGGTAACGTTCCAAGAACAACAGTTGCGAGACGCGATCGTCAGCCCAGCGACTGCGACTTGTTTGAAGGCGATGCAGGATCGCAAGTTGGTGCTGCTGTGCGTGAAGCGTGATACCAACGCGGTCGCTTTCCAAGGTGCTCATGCGTTGACCCAAGACGAACGTTTCGCGGCCTCGACGCAGATCGTCAACGTCGATCCCACAGACGCATCCGAGCAGAGCTTCCTGCAATCGTTGAAGGTCGATGTGTCGGCTGGCAAGGGAGTGATGGTCGTTCTAACGCCTCCTGGTCAACCGGTCGCGACGTTCGCAGAGAACGCCACCAAGGATGAGATCGTCGAGCGTTTGACTGCCGCGAGTTCGGCATGTTGCCCCGACGGCCAATGTGCACCGGGCCAGCAATGTTGCCCTGGCGGCAATTGTGCTCCCGCCGCCAAGTGAGCCTGGACTCCACGATCAACAACATTGGAAGGAGACAACGTTATGAACCTGAACAAACTTGTCTGGCGAGAACTCTTTGAACGGAAGAGCCAGATGATCACGATCTTCGTGGGGATCCTGCTGGGGATCACCACGGTCATCGCGATCAAGAACATCACCTACTATTCCGAGATGGCGGTGGCCAGAGAAATGGACAGCCTGGGCGCCAACGTGTTGGTGTTGCCCAAGTCCGTGACGCTGCAAGACTACTACTCGGCGGACATCCACAACGCAACCATCCCCGAGGAATATGCCTTGCGTTTGACGATGTCCAACCTCGCCGGCGTCGACAACTTGTCACCCAAGTTGTGTGTGCCGGTGGAACTGGAGGGCCGCTCGTTCACCTTGACCGGCATCCTGCCCAAGAGTGAGTTCCAGGCCAAGGCGGCTTGGGGCGGAGCCGGGATCTTCTCACGCCCTATCGGCTGCGGAGCGATCGACGTCGGCACTCCCGAACCGGAAGACAAGAAAATGCTGGTTCGCAACCGTGTCATCGACGACTTGGCGACCAATGAAACGCTGGTTGGTTCTGACACCGCCGCGTCCTTGGGGATCGAAGAAGGCCAAACATTGGAATTGATGGGCAAGCAGTTTTCGGTCGTTGCCGTGCTGCCAGAAACAGGAACGGTTGACGATTCACGCATCTTCGCTCACCTGCACACCGTGCAAGAGATGTCAGGCAAGGATGCGGTGGTCAGTTGCATTGAGATTGTCGGTTGCTGCAAAGAGATCTCGGCCGGCTTGGTCGACAACGTCAACAACCTGTTGCCCGAAGCCAAAGTCGTGACCGTCACTCAGGTTGTCGCCACGCAGCAAAAGGTCAACGGCATGATGGAAAAGTTGTCGATGATTTTCGTTGCAATCATCGTCGTGATCGGTGGAGCAGGCATTGCGAATTTCATGTTCGCGAATGTTTATGAACGCCGCCGTGAAATCGGCACGTTGATGTCGCTCGGCGCAGAATCGAAATTGATCCTGCGAATCTTCTTGCTCAAAGCGTTGTTGTTAGGAGTCGCCGGTGGAGTCGGAGGCTTTCTGATCGGCACCACACTGGCAGTCACGCTCGGACCTCGCCTGGCCAACGTGCCTGTGTTGCCGATGCCGATGCTGGCGGTTTGGGCGATTGGAATCTCGGTTGGGACAACACTGCTGGCCAGCTACTTCCCCGCTCGCAATGCCGCCCGACTCGATCCCGTCACGTCATTCAAGGAGGTTTGAACCATGTTGTCCATGCAGAATGTTACGAAGGTCTATGAAATGCACCGCCAACAGGTTGTGGCTCTCGATGACGCAACCTTGGAGATCCCCGAAGGCGACTTTGTGTCGTTGATCGGGCCCAGCGGCAGCGGCAAGAGTTCGCTGTTGGTGATGTTGGGCGGAATGTTGTCACCAACATCCGGACAAGTGTTGCTCAACGGCCAGTCGATGTACGACTTGGATGCCGACGGGCGGGCTCGGATGCGAAAGGCGAACATTGGTTTCGTATTTCAAACATTCAATTTGATTCCGTACCTGTCGGCGCAAGAGAATGTGCAGATTCCGTTGTATTTGTCTGGAACTGCGGAATCGGATCAACGCGATCGGGCAGCCGAGTTGTTGGAACGTGTTGGCTTGGGGGACCGCTTGGATCACAAGCCCAACGAACTGAGCGTTGGTCAACAGCAACGAGTCGCGTTGGCACGGATGCTGGCCAATGATCCGGCCGTGATCTTGGCCGACGAGCCCACCGGAAACTTGGATCCCGAGACCAGTGACCAAGTGATTGGCTACTTCGAAGAGTTCAATCGGGAAGGGCGCACGATCGTGATGGTGACGCACAACCCAGAGGCGGCCGAGCGAGCGAAACGCGTCTTGAAACTGCGAAGCGGCAAGATCGTCGACGACCGAGCGGCCTTGCACTCCGCCGAAGCCGCCTAGTGGTCCGTCAAAGTTAAAAGTGAGGGTTGATCGTAGTGGACGAGGCCACGAGTCCTTGGATTCGACGCCAGTTCAGGACTCGTGGCCTCGTCCACTACCCTAAAAACAAGTCCTGACAGACCACTAGTGAACTCGGCACCGCCAAGGACAACGATTGGCTGAGGCAACGGGTCGTTTCGCGTCGTTGAGCGAAACGACTCGTGACCTCGGCCACCACGTTCCCCCCTGATTCATCGATGGGACTCTCCATTCGAATACGTCGCTTGATGCGTGCGTATCCGCCCAGCTACACTGCTGAGAGAAAATGCAACCTCGTGATCGGGGAACCTCACCGCCCGATCATTCTTCATAAGGCCCCGGAACATGAGCACGACGACCGACTCAGCTTTGCAAGGCGACCTGTCGAACGTTCCATTGGCTGAGATTGGCGAGGAGATCAACACGGTCTTTCGTGCGTTTGCGGACAGCACTCGATTGCGAATCTTGCATTTGCTGGCGGTCGACGAGATCTGCGTGGGTGACCTCGTGAAGATCTTGCAGCTCCCTCAACCGACCGTTTCTCGACACCTTGCCTATCTACGCAAAGCTTCGCTGGTCGATGTTCGCAAGGTCGGGCTGTGGTCGCATTACTCGCTCGCTCCAGCTCACTCGTGCTTCCAACAAAAATTGTACGAGTGTCTCAACAGTTGTTTCAGTGACGTTCCGGAGTTGAAAGAGGACGCAAGCAGAGCGAAACAACTGAAAGAAAGCGGTGGTTGCTGCGACTAGGTTTCCGTTTGCGGTCAGCAATGGGACGGTTGTGAGCCCAGAAGAGTTTTCAGTGCCGGTTTCTGAGCCGGTGTCGAGAGGTGGAAAATCGCGCGTAACGGATGGAGCCAGAGTTCTTTAGGATCGTTCCAGCACCCAACCAGGCAGACTTCCTTGTCGGGGGTGTCGCAGTGAGAAGTCACATTCCTTGCTCTGCCAAGCAGCTCGAACATCCATCGGATGAAGGCTGAGCCGATCCTCCTCCACGGAACAGCCCAGCCCACGTCTGTTGAAAGTCGAAGCTGATTCAGAGCAGATGCTTTTGAATGGATGGTCCGTTGGTCCAGTCTCTCCGATTTCCAGTTCCCGTCTGCCGGATCCGACGGTCTCAAATGGGTTGGTTTTGCATTCTGTTTGGGATGCTCTTGTTCGCCGGCTGTGCACCGTCGGTTTCGAAAAAGTCGTCGGTGGAAGACGCGTCCGGCAATGATTCATCGGGTGAAGTGCCGCCCATTGCGAAGGAGGGCGACGCGAGGGGGCCATTGAGCGTTGCCACCACGGCATTCGAGTGTGGGGAGTGCGATCGAGCTGCTGAGTTGCTGACGCCTTTGATGATCGAGCATCCCGATGACCAGGAGCTGTTGTTGTTGGCAGCAAGGGTCGAGGCGAAGCGGGGCAAATGGGCCAAATCGCTGGCGATGGCAGAGAGCATTGCCGAGGGCGACTCAAAGCTGCGAAGTCCCGCGATTGCCGTTTGTGTGAATGCGGCATCGAAGCTGAACGATCCCCGCCGATACGAAAAGATGCTGCGTCGATGGGTGGAAGCCAACCCGAATCAGGTGGAGCCGTTCCATCGATTGTGGCGGCACTACACGAGGCATGGGAGAACGTTCGAAGCTGCCCGCGTTGCCGATCGGTTGGTCTTCCAAGGCCAAGCCAACCTGCAACAGCTTCAGTCGCTGGTCTTTCGCGGCCAATCGGTGTTCCGTCTAGCAAACGCTTCAGGCGACAAGGATCAGCCCTTGATCGAACAACACCTGAAACCGGGGCAAGGGCGAGCGAGACATTATTATTCCATTGGCGAATTCCAACAGGCGCGAACCGAATTGGAATCTGCGTTGGCAGAGGGCTCTCCGACGAGGCCGGTCAACATCGCCTCCGCAAGTGCTCTGCTGGGTCGGGTGCTTGCCGAACTCCAAGCCGAAGCTGCGTTTTTGGAGTGGTACGCCTCTCGTGATTCCTCGTGGGAAACCTACGATGACTATTGGTTCGCGATCGGGAGTTACCATTTCGATCAGGGGCAATATGAATCTGCGATCCATGCTCTCTTGGAAGCTCTTCGCCGAAACTCTGCCGACTTGGTCACTTATCAGCGGATTCAGCAATCGCTCAAAGCACTCCAGCGAAATGAGCAGAGCGACGCGTTTGAAGCCAAAGCGGCCATCATCCATGAGGCTCGCGAACTGGCGAAGCAGTTGGATGCGGAGGCCCCTGACAGTCAAAGATTGAGCGAGATCGGCAATCACCTGCTGGATGTGGGGCGGCCACTGGAATCGCTCCGGTGGACGGAACTGAGTTTGCCGGCGACTGCTTCGGTTCAGCTGGCACAGATCAACCAACAACGTCGAAGACTCCAGAGTGTTCCCGAGTTGAGGCAGATGATGTTGGAGGACGCGATGGTCAGCCTGTCGCCTTCCCAATTCGAGTTGCAACCCATCGCAACCGCCACTCCCGTTCGCGACGAACGTTTCACTTGGTCGGCGGCTCCAACCCCGAATGGGAAGCTGATGGTTCAGGACGTCGCAGCGGAACGAGGGTTGAGCTTCCAGTGGTATCAGGCCGAACAAGCTGACTTGTCATCCATCGCCCTGTATGAATCGCTGGGTGGGGGAGTTGGCGTGATCGATTTCGACGCAGATGGACGCCCCGACCTTTACTTTGCACAGGGTTCCGGTGACCCGCCGGAGCTGCATGGCACTCGATCAAATCAACTCTTTCGCAACCTTGGCGAACGTTTTGTTTCGGTCCAGCAACAAAGTGAGTGTGAAGACCATCGCTACTCGCAGGGCATCAGCGTGGGCGACGTCAATCAAGACGGATGGCCTGATTTGCTCATCGGAAACATTGGGCTGAATCAACTGTTTCTCAACAACGGCGACGGGACGTTTCAAGACGGCTCGGATCGGATGCACGGGCAGGGCAATCGTTTTACCTCCTCGATGGCCATTGCTGACCTCAGTGGGGATGCAGTGCCGGATTTGTACGAGGTCAATTACATTGAATTGGAAGAAGCCTTCGATCCACCTGAGTACGATTCGCACGGACGAGAGTTGCTTCAGGGGCCGCTCAGTCAGCCGCCCAAAGCTGATCATTGGTACCGCTGTGACGGGCGAGGCCATTGCTTCGGCAGTGAAATTCCACCGTCTGTTGCGAAGACCGGCACTGGTTTGGGAATTGTGATCACGGACATGGATGGGCAGGAAGGGAACGAGATTTTTGTCGGCAATGACGCGCGTCCCAATCACTTTTTAGCAACCAAGAATCGTCCTTGGAAAGACACCGCCAGCATTCAGGGCGTCGCCAGCGGCAGGTTTGGTCTCTCGACCGCCTGCATGGGCATCGCGACCGGAGACTTCAATCGGGACGGGCGTTTCGACATGCATGTCAGCAACTTCTTCGGCGAATACGACAATCTGTTTTTACAAACGGATAGCGGCACCTTTCGCGATGCCGCACCGAGCTATCAGTTGCCGGCACTCAGTTTGTCCAACGTCGGTTTTGGATCCAAAAGCCTGGATGTCGATCGGGACGGTTGGTTGGATTTGATGACCACCAACGGCCACATCTTTGATCAGAGCCACTTGGGCGAGCCCTTTCGCCAACCGCCGCTGCTGATGCACAACCGGATGGATCGTTTTGAAGCGGTGATGGCGCCGGACCCTTCGAGTTACTTGGCGGGCTCGTACCTGGGCCGCGGTTTGGCAAAGTTGGATTGGAATCAAGACGGGCAAATGGACTTGGTCGCTACTCACCTTGATCATCCTGCTTCGCTCCTGGAGATAAGCAGTGAGTCGCTCGGTCACGCATTGCAACTCGAGCTGGTCGGTGTGCGAAGTGAACGAGATGCGATTGGCGCTCGTGTCACGATCCAAGCCCAACACGGCGTTCAAGTTGACTGGATCACCGCGGGCGACGGGTATCTTTGCACAGACGAAGCCGTGCTCGAGTTCGGCTTGGCAGACTGTGATGTCGCCGAACAAATCCTGGTCGAGTGGCCCAGCGGGAACGTTCAGACATTCGAAAACGCCCCTGCCGATCAACGGTACCTCGTGATCGAAAACTCCGCACGGTTGCACACTCGTTGAGCGACGCTCGTTGAAGTAGCCTCAGCCACCTTCCCCTTCCACCAAGTCATGCAGTTTTCAAGTGCTGTGCCAGACGCGTCTTGAGAACCCCGCCCGCGCAGCGGGAGGGGTCGGAAAGCGAGCGTTCAGCGAGCTTTCCGGGGGAGGGCAACACGCGCCGTTCCCCATACTCGGCCCCCCCATCACAACCCGACGCGTCAGCAAGGGACTCCCCCAAAATCCCACAACGCCCCCATCCGAGGCGAAAACCGGACGCCAGCTACTATCCACTTTTCAAACGTCCCGAACGGCCACAAGTGGATCCGAATTCACTGCCAACTGTCGTCGCTCCGCGACTTGGACGCGCGTTTGGTGTCGAAGAGACCTTGGGTTAAAACCCAAGGCTATGCAAATGCCGTCGCTCCGCGACTGAAGCCCAAGGGTCGCACACCCTCCCCCCAAACTTCGTTTCGGGAGAGGTTCTCAAATGCCGAAACCCACCAAAACGCAGCACCAAAAACCGGGATGGGTTCCAGCATGAAGCGACTGCGAACCTGCCCGGGCTCTCGTCCGTTCTCTGGTAACAGCGTGCATGAGATTTTGGACGGTCTCGGTGCAAGCGGCACAGCACGTGCAAAGTTCACGGGTATCACTTCAACCTGCTTCAAGGAGCACACCCATGTCCAAGTCAGACGTAATCAACAAAGATGAAGCCATGCACCATGACCACCGTCAATGGGAAAGCGATGTCGCCATGTGGCGGGATGACATCGATATCTGGCAACAAGGCCATCAAAACGCTTTGAAAGAGCTCAATCGAATCGCGGAACGGCTGACCGAACACACTTCGGCATTGGAGGCTCACGTGGACCAGATCGACTCGCACGAAGCCACGACATTGCAGCACGAACACGTCGTGGCCGCTGACTTCCGCAATGAAACGGAGCCCACGGCGCACTCCACGGCGGAGCACGTGAAAGAAGCCACGCGTCATCAGCATCTGCGGGACGCTCATGAACGCTTGAAAAAGCATCACCACACCGTGATGGCCCACATCGCGATGCTCAAGGCCACTCTCGACGCGGCAGTTTGAGACGTCGCGTTGGAGTGTCGTCTGAAAGAAAGAACTTGACCTATGGAACTGATTGAAGTCCCGCAACTGATCCGCAACGCCGATCGTTTTCGCGAGGTCGTCACCATCCTCGCCCGGCACGGGTTGGCAGATTGGATTTCGGGAGTTCCGTCGGTCTGGCGGGAGCGACTGCGAGTGGGACGTGAGGATGAATCACTCACCACCGCAGAACGCATTCGCGTCGCGATGACCGATTTGGGAACCACGTTCATCAAGCTTGGACAGGTTCTCAGCACTCGCGAAGACCTTGTCGGCACCGAACTGGCGTGCGAGTTGGCACAATTGCGGGCCAATACGCCCAGCGACCCGCCGGAAGCGGTCATTGCGATGATCGAATCCGAACTGGGAGCGGGAGTCGACGAACTTTTTTCTTGGTTCGATCCGGTCGCCATGGCCTCTGCATCCATCGGACAGGTCCATCGTGCAACCACTCATGAAGGATTGCACGTCGTCGTGAAGGTGCAGCATCCCGGCATCGAACGGCGGATCGTCAATGATCTGCAGATCATGCAAAAGCTGGCCGAAATTGCCGAGCAGCAATCCGACCGGCTTCGGCAGTATCGGCCCGTGGAAACCATTCGTGAGTTCCAACGATCACTGATTCGCGAATTGGATTTTCATCGCGAACTGCAAAATATGAATCGGTTCCGCAAGAACTTCGCTGACGAACCAAACGTTCATTTCGCGACCCCTTACCCCAAGCTGAGTTCGCGACGTGTCCTGACGATGGAACGCCTTGATGGCGTTAGCGTTTCGGACAAAGAAGCCCTGGAATCATCGGGAGCCGACCTGACCGCGATCGCGCTTTGTGGCGCGACGGTGTTTCTTGACATGATTTTTCGGGACGGCTTTTATCATGCCGATCCGCACCCGGGCAACCTGATGATTCTTCCCGGGGTTCGCGAGCAGGATCAGGAAACGACTCCGCCTCGAGTGGGGATCCTCGATTGTGGAATGGTCGGTCGCATTGACAGTGGTCTGCGCGACGATTTGGAAGCTGCCTTGATCGCGTCCGTCACAAGCGACGCTGCCAGTATCACAGAGATTGTGGTGCGGCTTGGCGAAGTGCCACTGGACTTTGATGAACCCGCCTTGGTGTGTGAGATTCAAGAGTTGCTGGATGACTACGCCGATCAAAGTCTTCGCGACTTCGACGTCTCCGGTTGCTTGCGAGATGTCATTCGAATCATTCGTGAACATCGGATTTACTTGCCCGCCAAGGTCGCCATGCTTTTGAAAGTCTTGGCGATGCTGGAAGGCACCGCTCATCAACTCAACCCCGATTTCAGCCTTGCGGAACTGTTGCAGCCTTACGGGCAGCAGGCGATGCGTCGACGGTTGTCTCCGCGGCGTGTTTTCGAACGCATGAAAACTCGAGTGAATGAATGGGATCACTTGTTGAGCATTCTGCCCAAGGATCTCGCTGATGTGCTTCACAGTCTGAAGCAGGGCAACTTTGACGTCCATCTGCAGCATCGGCGCTTGGAACCCGTCGTCAATCGATTGGTGATGGGCATTCTCACTGCGGCGTTGTTTGTCGGTTCTGCTTCACTGTGGAGCAGTGGTGTTTCGCCTCAGTTGTTTGGGGTTTCGGTTCCCGGTTTTCTGGGGTGCCTGTTGGCGTTGTTCATGGGGCTTCGACTCACCTGGCAAATTTCAAGGGTGAGATAAGACGGTCATGGGAAAGCTCATTCTGTTGCGTCATGGTCAAAGCGTCTGGAACCGTCAAAACCGTTTCACGGGATGGACCGATGTTGGATTGACGGAACAAGGTCACCAGGAAGCTCACCAGGCGGGTCGAACACTGCTTCATGATGGGGTGAAAATTGACATCGCGTTCACGTCCGTTTTAAAACGAGCGATCAAGACCTTGTGGCTGGTCCTTGAAACGATGGACCAAATGTGGGTGCCGGTGGAACGCTCGTGGCGACTGAATGAACGGCACTACGGCGCTCTGCAAGGTCTGAACAAGGCCGAGACAGCCAAGCGTGTGGGGGAAACTCAGGTTCTGAAATGGAGGCGCAGTTTCGACGTTCGGCCACCGCTTCTGGAGACCACCGACGAACGCTACCCAGGGCTCGACCGTCGTTACGCGTTGCTGTCCGAATCTGAATTGCCACGAGGGGAGAGTTTGCAGGATACGATAGCGCGTTGCCTGCCTCACTGGGAAGCGACGATTTCCCCGGCATTGGCGATCGGAAAGACCGTGTTGGTCGTCGCGCACGGCAACACGATCCGGGCGCTTCGAAAGCATCTCGACGAGATCTCAGACGCGGACATCGTGGGCATGGAAATTCCAACCGGCAGTCCAATCGTTTACGACACGCAATCGATCCGCCAGAAGATCGCGAGGGTCTGAGCCGGACCCTGGCATTGCCGCCGCACCAACTTGGAATGGAATCTTCGGTTCCAAGGCGGAATTGCAGCTTCTCAACGTCGCAGAATCAAGACGGGACAATGTGCCGCTCGAACAACGTGTTCCGCAACTGATCCCAGCAGCAATCGCTTCACGCCGCTGCGGCCGTGTGATGGCAACACGATCAAATCGATTTTGTGATCGGAAGCAAACCGCGTGATGCCTTCCGTCGGACTGTCAACGGCAGTGAAGAATTGAACGTCTCGGAATTCATCGCCGCCAAACATGTCCTTCATTTGGTTCATGGCCGTCACTTCGTGATTCGCATCGATTTTCGCGGCACCTTCCCAATTGAATGTCCCGGCGGCCATGCCTCCGCCTAGTTCATACCCGCCGTTGTCATCCAATCCGTACAGCTGGGCTGGATCAACCACATGCAGCACCAAAACATTTTCATTCTTGCCTGCGATTTTAACTCCTGTTTCCACTGCCTCCTTCGATTGATCGGAGAAGTCGATGGGAACCAGGATCTTGCTGTTTTCAAAGTAGTTCATGCTGTGGCGTCTTGTTTGAGGCGAGGCTGGCATTCAGTGCCATTCCTCCTGGGGAAACAAGAGTCAGGATTGCAGCTTCAGTACCAATTCAAAAACTCATCATATCATCACGACGGTGTGTGCACCCGGCGCACAGAACGTCCATGGACGCACACATGGATCGTCGCGACGCGGGCTGGCAACGGAACATTGTTGGTGGCATGACGTTTGCCAAACCTGGTTGGCACCGTTTGGTCCCATCTCAATTCACATCAGGAGTTCAAGCATGTCGATTGCAAAACAAATGTTCCGTTTCGGTCTCATCGCAGCCGCCGTCATCGCCGCAACGGCTGGTCCGTCAGCTAGCGCCGAGGAAAACACAACCGTGGACGGGAGCGGTCAAAAGGTCGTGGTGCATCTGTCTCACTTCACCGACGATCTGCACCGCTGCTTCATGGCGGTGAAAGTTGCCAACTTGATGCAAGAATATGGCGCCGACGTGACGCTGTTTGTGGATCTCGAAGGAGTTCGCATTGCAGAACGCAAGCAAGAGCTGAAATTCAATTGGGGACCGGACTCGCCATCGCTCGCAGAACTCTACGAGAAGTTTGCTGCTGGCGGCGGCAAGGTCCTCGTGTGCCCGCACTGTGCCAAGTCAGCTCATATCACCGATCCAGGGCTCAAACGCAACGCTGATATTGCAACGCTTCCAATGCTTGGCAAATTGCTGATCGAAGCCGACAAAGTGATGGATTACTGAGCCGCGAATGGCCGGATGAGCCTGCTGGATCTTGTTCGTTGAGATGCAATTCGGAATGGTCATCGCGGTCGCTGGTGGTTCATTCCAGTTGCTCGAGATGTGTTCCAACGCGGGTCAGGGAGGTGGGTCCCGGCTTGCATTTTGGGAGTCGCTGGGCAACGTTCTGGGGGGACGCCTTGTCAGAGCGATCTTTCGACGCTTCGAGGAGTGGCGAGCAGCGTTCCGCAATCTTGCCCAGCCCGCGTCGGTCGCGACGAAAACGATGTGGCACTCCCCAGTGACATTTGAATGAATTCCAACGATCCCCCAGCGTCAAAACCGATTCGCCGTTCTCGAAAAGCTCGCAGCAAGGTGTTGATGTTTCTGCGGCGAGTCCATCTCTACATCGGACTGTTTCTTTTGCCCTGGGTGTTTTTGTACGGCGCCACGGGAGCCCTGCTCAATCATGTGGGTTTGTTCCCGGAAGCGGCCATGCAGCAGGTTGACGCGAGTGAGCTGGCGGATTCTGCCTGGGCGGAGTTTCCGGATCAGAATGAGCTGGCCGAACAGGTTGTTGACGCGATGCGCGTCGCTGCTCCCGAGTCATCGATCGAGCTGAATCCCGACCATCCACCCGAATTCACAAATGAAATCGCGTTTCAGATCGAGGACGCGGGGACGCGGCATGCTGTTCACCTGAACCCAGTCGACAAGTCCGCTTGGGTTGCCACGTTCCCGGAAAATCGAGAGCCCATGGAACCTGTTCTGCAGGAGATCCAACGCGTCGAAATTGATCCCAACCCAATGGGAATTGCCGAGCAGACAATCCCGTCTGTTTTGAGTGCTGCGGGGATTGAGACAACCAAAACGTCGGAACCACTGGGATGGAGCAAGCTGAATTTCCTGGCGAACGTCGATGGCGAACCAGTTCGCGTCACCTATGTGCTTCGCGACGGGCACTTGGATGTGACCCGGTACACGGGGGAAGACGGGTATTCGCCCCGCGCGTTCTTCGTGCGACTGCACACTTCCCACGGCCAGCCTCCTCACTGGAATGGACGTAGGTTTTGGTCGCTGTTCATTGATGCGATGGCAATCGCGATGGTCACCTGGGGCGCGACCGGACTGTTGATGTGGTGGCAAATCAAACGCACCCGCTGGATCGGCGGGATCGTGATCGCGATCAGTGTCGTCACCGCTTCGGTCATGTTTTTCAGCATGATGAGCTTCTACGCGACGACCAAACTTTGATGAACTCTCAAATTCTGCTTGCGACAAGCCAGCGGGACTTGCCTGTCGCCAATGGTTCGTTTACTGTTGAGACCAATTCTCAGTTGCAGTAGCCAAGCCAGCTTGGGGGGTCGCCTCGCCGACTTTCTCCTCCGCCAGCCAGGAATGTGACAACACACTGTTGATCTCTTTCTTTCGCGGAAGGACCCTCATGGGGTTTTCGAAACCAAATCGATCCAATCGGCGCGCATTCACGTTGGTGGAGCTGCTGGTCGTGATCGCCATCATTGGCGTCTTGGTTGGGCTGCTGTTGCCGGCGGTTCAGGCGGCTCGAGAAGCAGCGCGGCGTCTGCAATGCAGCAACAATGTGCGTCAAATTGGGTTGGCCTGCCACAATTACCATAGTGCCCTGAGGAGACTGCCGCCCGGAAGGTTGGTCTATGACGGGGTGGGATCCACCGGCAGTCCGACCAAGGTCGTGACGGGATTTCTGGCGATGATCTTGCCGTACATGGAAGGCTCCAATCTTCACGACACCTACAATCAACATTACGGTTTTGATGACGTCGCCAACCAACCCGCAGTGAATCGACTGGTTCCGACCTTCACTTGTGCGTCCGCGCCGGGTGAGCGGACGATGCCGATCTACGCCGGTTGGAACGTTGGTTGGACCACCGACGTCAACGCGCTTCCTGATATCACTGGCTCGTCATCCGACTACCAGGGCGTTCGAGGCCTGCACCATTTGGAAGAGACACCCACCGGGGACAAGGTCCATGTTTGGGACTCCGATTGTGGCATCCTGAATGAACGGGGAAGCCGGTTCGCCGATATCTTGGACGGGACCAGCAACACGATCTTGTTGTTCGAAATGTCCGGGAAACCAGACCACTGGAAGATGGGCAAACCACAGCCGCCACCGTCCAACGCGCAGTTCTACAGTTACGGGCCTTGGGCAGGCAACAATGGGGTCGGCATCTACAATTGGTCCCAGGACGGACTCTTGAAAGGCTGCGACACATGCGACAATTTTATCAATGTCGACAACGAAGCCTCCCCGTACAGCTTCCACTCCGGGCTGGTGACAATTGTTTTGGCGGATGGTTCCACTCGAACGTTGACCGACTCGGTCGCCTCTGAAATTTTCGTCAACCTCTGTGACAAAGCCGACCGCAACGTGATTGGCGAATACTGAGAAACAGTCCGGGGAAGCGGAACTGTTCCGGATGAATGTTGGAGGGACATGCGATCACGCCCATTGACATCCAATGCGAGTTTTCGGCTCCTGCAAGCAGCGAAAAGGCGAATATGTATCGATTTCCTCGGTGGCGTGGCACCTTTTTGATCTCGCTGTGGTGCCAGGTTGCGCTGGGCGTTTTGGTTGCCAACGCAGACGAATATGAAATCGGCTTTTCGACGTTTCTCGGAGGTGGCGATTGGGAACACGCTCGGGATGTTTGTGTCGATGAATCTGGCAACGTTTTCGTTGTTGGTGGGACCCAGTCCACCGATTTCCCAACAACCAAACTTGCCTTCCAACGTCAGCACGATCGTTCGGGGGAACAAGTCGGCAGCGGTGGTCATTGCGACGCGTTCGTCAGCAAGTTTGATCCACAAGGACGGCTCGTTTGGTCCACGTTGCTCGGTGGACCCAACTACGACCGCGCCTACGCGGTGGAAGTCGACTCGAAAGGCTGCGTCTATGTCAGCGGACGCGCGGGGCCCGGTTTCCCTGTGACGGAAGATGCCTTTCAAGCTGAGTTCCAAGGAACTGACAACGGCATCTATGGGATGCAAAACGGCTTCGTCGCGAAACTCAAACCAGACGGCTCGGAGATCGATTGGGCCGCCTATGTGGGCGTCGGCCAATTGTGCCGCGACCTTTCTTTGGATGCCGAGAGCAATGTTTATCTCGCGCTGCACTACACCGCGCAGGGACCACTGCCGCCCGCGTCTTGGTTTTCCAACGCCTATCAGGCAACCCCTGCGGGCGACGTTGAAATCGGCGCCGTGAAGATCGCCAGCGACGGGAGTCGAGTTCACTGGGCGACTTGGTTGGGCGGTTCCGGCGCCGAGGTACCGAACTGTGGGATTCGCACCGATTCGGAAAAGAACGTGTACTTGAACTTCACCACACGTTCTGACGATGTTCCAACGACGGACCAAGCCCACGACCGGACCTACAGCGGGCAAGGCGACGCGTTCATCGCCAAGCTCAGTCCCGACGGTTCTCAACTGTTGTTTGGAACATACTTTGGCGGGAGCGGAATCGAAGAGGGCAACAGCACCCACAACATGACTTTGGATTCAAAGGGCAACGCGTACCTGGCGACTTGGACGACCAGCGATGATCTGCCTGTCACCCAAGGAGCGTTTCAAACCGAATTGGCAGGCGGAGCCAACGACGTCGCGATCGCAAAGTTCTCCACTGAAACGGGAGCTCTCATGGCCTGCACGTTGGTGGGTGGCAGCGGGGACGAGGAACCCGATGGCATCGAAGTTCATTCCAACGGGGATGTCTTGTTTGCAGGAAAGACTTCTTCCGATGATTACCCTCTCACCGAGACGGCCATCCAATCCGAACGATCCGGTCAGCACGATGCGACCCTCACCGTGTTGTCAGCAGATTTCTCTCGTCTGAAGTTCAGCAGCTATTTTGGCGGCCCAAGCTACGACTACGGACGTGCGTGTTACCTCGATCAACACGGAAATCTCTATCTCACTGGCTCAACGAACGGACCAGGTTGGCCGCTTCGGCAAGCCGCTCAGCCCCGTTTCGGGGGCGGCGGAGGCGGCAAGGAACTTTGCTACGAAGGCGGCTGTTTCGCGGGGGACGTGATCCTGTTGAAACTGCAGAGACGCCCCGAGTAGCAGCGGATTGGTGTGCAGGTTGTCATTGCAATCCAGACAGGTTGGACGCCCATCCCACCTTCTATTGAGGCAACGCCAAGCAGGTCGACTGGAATGACCGGGCACAACCATGGGAGCCGTCTGGGAGTTGGCCTGGACGGCGAAATGGTTCGTGTTGACGCATCGATAGCGGATGCAATGATTCTTCCCGCCTCGATCTTTCTTCATCCCGGTGGGATCTCGATTGTTGAAGGGCAGCATTTGGTAGTGGACGAGGCCACGAGTCCCTTGCGTGGGGAAGGACTCGTCGCCTCGTCCACTACGGTTCAGGTCCTTGACTCGTCGCCTCGTCCACGACGGTTCAGGTCCTGGGCGATGGACGCCTCGAAGAACGTCAGTAATGAAATCGACGTCCCGGTGGGATGTCAGACGGTAGCCAGTGGTCGCCCCAACGCAGCGCACCACCGGAAAATGAACACACCCCCAAACACTCCGTATCCCGCGTTGGCCCCGGTTGTATGTGGAAGCAACTACGCCTACGAAAACAGTGTTAATGCCGAAAGACACCTGCCGCCCTGCTTCGTTCTCATCCGTTAAGTCGAGATGAAGGCAATCCAACGACCACAGACAGGACAAACAGTCGATTGGCCATGCGAAGCTGGTATTGTGTGACGCGTCGAGTGCTGTTGCCAGACGCTTGAAGGTTACCTGAAACGAGCGGACTGATTGGCAGCAGCGGCGGACTTGCAACGGAACTGCCACATTCTCCCTTTCATCTACGTTTTGCACGCTTGGTTATGCAACGACATTTGATTTCGGCAATCTTCGCGATTGCCGCGCCGGCGTTCTTTCCCGTTCAGAGTTTCGCAGAACCGCGGCCGAACGTGCTGTTCATCGCCGTCGATGATTTGCGTCCCTCAATCGGGTGCTACGGTGATCCTCACGCGATCACTCCGCACATGGATCGCTTGGCAACTCAGGCGGTGCAGTTCAACCGAGCGTACTGCCAAGTCGCGGTCTGCAATCCATCTCGGGCCAGTTTGATGACGGGCTTGCGTCCAGACAACCTGGGCGTGTGGACGCTGCCAATTCACTTTCGAGAATCCATGCCGGACGCGGTGACACTGCCGCAGTGGTTTCGGAAGTTCGGCTACACCGCGGTCAGTCACGGAAAGATCTACCACAACCCGACTCCGGATCCACAATCGTGGAGCGAACCGATTCGGGATCTTCCTCGGCTGCCGGCTTTCTACCCCGAAGGCACCCAAGCGAGGATTCAGACGGCTCAGGAAGCGTTGCCAGATCGCGATTGGCGGAAGAACAATCTGCGTGGCCCCAGCACGGCGTCTCCCGATTTGCCGGACGACCAAGTTTTGGATGGGGCTCGAACGAACCTGGCAATCGAAGATCTACGCCGACTTGGCAAGTCTGATGAGCCGTTCTTTTTAGCGATGGGCTACATCCGTCCGCACCTTGCTTGGATCGCCCCCAAAAAGTACTGGGACATGCACGACCCGGCGAAGTTGCCGGTGCTCACGGACCAAGAATTGCCGAAGAACTCGCCCGCTTATGCGATGCACAACAACAGCGAACTGACGCACTATGTCGATTTGATGCAACTGCCGAAGCCCTGGGATGACCGCGTCGTTGAACCAGAAAACGCTCGGCATCTGATGCACGCTTACTACGCCTGTGTCAGCTACATCGACGCGCAGATCGGACGCTTGTTATCCACACTCGAAGAAGAAGGCTTGGCCGACAACACGATCGTGGTGCTATGGAGCGACCATGGTTGGAAACTCGGCGAACACCGAGGTTGGGGCAAAATGACCAACTATGAAATCGACGCTCGCGTGCCCTTGTTGATCGCTGGTCCAGGCGTCGAATGTGCCGGTCAACAAACCAATCAATTGGCAGAGTTGCTCGATGTGTTTCCGACGCTGTGCGAGATGGCAGGGATTGAGGTGCCTGAGTTCGTGGACGGCTCGAGTTTGGTGCCGATTCTAAAAGATGTCGAGGCGACGGTTCACGACGGAGCAGTGAACCAGTACTACCGCCGACATGAAGGAAAGCAGTACATGGGGTATTCGGTTCGGACACGTGATTATCGGTTGGTCGAGTGGCGAGATTTCAGCACCGGAGAAGTCACCGCCCAAGAACTCTACGATCACCGCACGGATGATTCTGAAACGGAAAGCATCATCGATTCCGCCGATCCAGCTCTCGTCGACGAGTTAACCGCGTTGTTGCTGGAAACTCACCCTCGCAAGGGATTGGTGATGACACCAGCGATTCATGCTCAGTGGGCGTCAGACGGTTCGAAAGGCAAGCTCACTTTTGAGAACGCAACCGACACGCTGGTCCGGGTGCATCCCATCCTGCCCGCCGGACGACGTGGCAAAGCCAAACGCATCCAACCCGGCGGGAAGATCACGCTCAACGCACGGATCGGTT
This sequence comes from Rhodopirellula islandica, assembly GCF_001027925.1. NCBI lineage: Bacteria > Pseudomonadati > Planctomycetota > Planctomycetia > Pirellulales > Pirellulaceae > Rhodopirellula > Rhodopirellula islandica. Next base: position 164,476 of record NZ_LECT01000017.1, read on the forward strand.
CGGTCTATGTCTTGGAGAGCCACGACGGGACAATTCAAAAGATTCAGTCGCTGTCAAAGCCAACCGAAACAGTCGTCATCCAACGAGACGCTAAGCAGGTCGGCAGGAATGATCGGGTAGAACCATGTGAGCCGTTTGGGCGTTAGCCGAATGGCACTTACTTTACACCCCCTCAAGGAGGTTGTGAATTTTTACGTGCATCGCCAGTAACGCCTTGAGAACCCCGCCCGTGCAGCGGGAGGGGTCGGAAAGCGAGCGTTCAGCGAGATTTCCGGGGGAGGGCAATCCGCGCCGTTTTCCATGCTCGGCCCCCTCCCTCGCGTACGCCTGAACGGCGTCGCTCGACCTCCCCCCAAACTTCGTTTCGGGAGAGGTGCATCATAAAGAACTCCGCTGAAACGCGGCCTCGACAAACTGCACGACCTCCCCAGGGGGGAAGGGGAAGTTGTAAAGTAAGTGCCATTCGGCGTTCGCCCCGGTTGTATGTAGAAACAACCACGCTTGCCACGATATTTCAAATGCCGAAAGACTCCTGCCGACCTGCTTAGCGGTCTGTCACAGCTAAAAGTTCGGGTTGATCGTAGTGGACGAGGCGACGAGTCCTTGGATTTGACGCCAGTTCAGGATTCGTCGCCTCGTCCACTACCCTGAGAATAAGTCGCGACAGACCACCATCCAGTGAAACCGGCTCGGATGCTGTTCATTCTGGTTCGCTGATCGCAACCAAACGTTTCGTGGTGCGAATGAACAACACTCCATCCGCGACGGCCGGTGTTGCGAAGCAGGGTTCACCCATTGGGTTTTCTGCCAACACTTCGAACTCCGGTCCTGTCTTCAAAACGTAGACCGTGCCATTTTCCGAAGCGCAAATCACGTTGCCGTTCACCGCCAACAAGGATGCGATCACTCCGGCGTCTTTGCCCAGTCTTTTCTGGAAAACCTTTTCACCGGTCTTGGCGTGAAAGCATCTCACCACACCGTTGGAGTTACCCAGGTACAAGTAGTCGCCCGAGACGACCGGGGTCGACATGTAAGACCCACCCCGTTCAACACTCCACACGAGCGAATCGGAATCCTCCTCTGAATCGAGCTTGATGGTTCCGCGTGCGTCGGGACGGACCACATAGATCGGTGCCTTTCCACCGTGTGCGTTCGTGATGTAGATCCAACCATGGGACACAAACGGAGTCGGAATCGGGTTGTCACCTCCACCTTCGAGTCGCCACAGTTCTTCTCCGGTCGCGAAGTCATAGGACACGATCCAGGGAAAACCGTTGACGATCATTTGAGTGACGCCGTCGACTTCGTGGATCAATGGGGATCCCCAACTGCGTTCGCAAACTTCTGACCGATCTGACCTCCAAACTTCTTCGCCGTCGGTCAACTGCAACACTGTCACGAAGGGATGGTCGGGATCGTCACCAATCACGGCGACCTTGCCATCGTGAATCGCAGGTGAACTCGCGTAGCCCCAACCGATGTCGTACTTGCTGACATCGATCACGCCGAGGTCACGCTCCCAAATCAGCTTTCCGTCCAGGTCGTAGCAGTACAGGCCTTCCGAACCGAAGCAGGCCACCACTCGATCGCCATCGACACAAACGCTGGTGTTTGCATGAGTCGCCTTGCTGTGCCGAGTCGCTTTGGGCTCGCCATGATGAGCTGTCTGCCGCCAAAGTTCCTTGCCCGTATCAGCGTCGTAGCAAAGCACCATCCACTTGTAGGCGCCGCTGTCTTTTGCCGCGTCGATGTTTCCTCCTGCCGCGATGTTCAGTTCCGTTTCCCCTTCATCGGGAACCGCGGTGAGCAAGAAGATTCGATCACCTACAACCACAGGGCTGGAGTGTCCCAACCCGGGAACCTTGGTTTCCCAGAGCATCCCGTCATTGGTTTCGCTTTCCGGATCCGCGTTCCAGGTGGTTGGAATCGTTGATCCTTCAGCAACCCCGCGAGCCCCCGGTCCTCGGAAGGACGGCCAATCGGTCGTGGTTTCGGATCGCAACTTCTCCGCGGGAGCCATTGCGATGAGCAGCAAGGTCAACAGACTCGTCAATGGTTTTGGCATGGCTGGAATCATGGTCTGTTCACGCGGTTGAGAAAAATGCGGTTCAGGTCATCGGAGTTTGCAACGACAATGTCTGCGTCGCCGTCGCCGTCCAGGTCACCGACATCCAGGCCATACGTTGCGGACGCATCGCCGAATGGGACTTCGTGGAAGTGCAAATCTTTGTCGCTGCGAAGAAACACAGCGTTGGGTTGATTCAAATTGCCGACGACGATGTCCAGGATATCGTCTTGGTTCATGTCGGAGATTGCCAACGCATAAGATTGGCTGTCATGAGATCCGAAATCCATGGTGCTGAGGATGCCACCGAAACCGTCCCCCAAGAAGATTTGATTCTTTCGCCCAATGTTGGCGACCACCCAGTCCAAATTGCCGTCCGCGTTCAGATCCGCAACTGCAACGGACCGTGAGTGATCGTCGCCGGATCCGAACGGCACGCTCCGGGTGAATTGCAACTTGCCGTCGCCCAGCAGCACTTCGTTCGGTTGCTGATCGCGGTTGGCCAGGACCAAGTCGAGATGCCCATCGCCGTTGACATCTCCCGCGGCGACGTCAATTGTCGAGTCGGTCTTTTTCCCAAACGTGGGCCCAGAAGCAAAGTTGGCCTGGCCGTCATTGAGATAGATTCGATTGGGACGTCCGCGGCAGGTTGCGATCAGGTCGATGTCACCGTCAAGATCCAAGTCGACCGCCAGCAGACTGCGGAGGCTGCTGACGTCGCCATATTCACAGTGAAAGGTGAAGCGGCCATCGCCGTCGTTCAGATAGATCTCGCCAGGGGCCATGTCATTGCCGGTCGCGATGTCCAAGTCACCGTCGCCGTCGAAGTCAGCGAACTCGCATGCGTACGTGGTGCGTTGATCCGCGCCGAGTGGACGAAGGATCGAGAACTTGGCTCGCCCTTGATTGACGAGCAATTGGTTCTGTTGAGGCCAATGACGCCCGTTGGCGACGACGATGTCCAGGTCGCCATCTTGATCGAGATCACCGACGCGAACGGAAGCCGATCGAAGACGCTCCGTTCCCAGCGTCAGCCGGTCGCTGGTCACAAACTCGCGTTGCTGAGCCAGGGCCGAGTGGGCGGGGAACAGCATGCACGCGAAGCCAAACATCCAGCATGCACGTCGTCCGGCGTCATTCATGTGGTCCATTGCGTTCCATCATCGCCAAAAAGATTTTGGAGGTTGTGTGGACCACTCTGATCGACCGTGCACCGCGAAACAACTGTTCGAACAGAAATTGATGGAGCGAAACGAGCGGAGCCTTTCGGTGGGTCACCGGAAGGCTCCTTCGGCTTCGCTAGCGTTGGATTGGCCAACGTTGTCTGATATCGAACTCAGGGGAGATTCGCGACAACCGTGGCGACATCCGCCCGGTCACCGTGCGAGACAACCGTCTTTCCAAAGACAATCTTTTGGTCTTGGCCCACCACGAACGTCGATGGGTAGGCGGTTTCGCGTGGAGCGTCCCAGCGAAGTCCCCAAGCGTTGGTGAACTTGAAGTCAGGGTCCAGCACAAAGTGATAGTTCGACGGGAACGACTTGTTGCCTTGGAATTCTTTCGCGTGCTCACCGAGCATTTCAGCAGGTCCAGGATAGATCAGCACCACTTGAGCACCCGACAGAGCGGACTGCTTGCTCAAGAACTCGCCCACTTGGCGATTGCACAACGGGCATTGCTTGCCGGTCCAACCACGCAAAACCAGCATCACAACGGGTGACTTGGCTGTCAGCGACTTCAGCGAAATGGCCTCGCCATCCTGATTCATCAACTCAAAGTCAGGGGCGACTTCACCAACCTTGGGTGGGTGAGGTGGCTCTTTTCCTGGTTTGGCTTGCCGGCGACCTTGAGCTTGGGCGGTGGAAGACAATGCGACGAACGCGAGAGTCAGCACCAGACCGATGATTGAGCGACGATTTTGCATGGGGTGTCCTTTTGGGCGACGAGACGAAAGAGATTCAGATTGGGGATGTTCGTCGCTCAGTCCAGCCCGCCAGAGGAGCACCGGAACCGAGCGGCCGTTGCACCGAGCCATCGCGGGGGCACTTGTCGCCTCGCATTCTACGCGAAAGTGTGCTGCCGAATGTGTTTTCCCACAGGCACCCCCTCGCGGCGGGCGGAAGTTTCCATCTTTTCAGAACGCGACTATCCTTGGGCTCTCGGTTCACTTTGCTTCCTGGGACCCCTTTCATGATTTCTGTTTTTGATTTTGGACGCCGTGTTGGCATTCAAACGCTGGCGCTGACTGTCGCCGTTCTCGTTGGCGGTGACAGCCTCCATTCGCAAGACATCACGCGGCGGGGGCTCGAACACAGTGACTACGACGTCTGGAACACCCTCTCAGGGACGAGCATTTCCAACGATGGAGAGTGGATCGTGTACACCGTGCAAAGCGGTGAAATCGACGGCGAAGGCACGTTGCACATTCAACATGCCAAGACGGGCCAAGAGTATGTCGTCGAGCGAGGCACGGGAGCACGCTTCACTCGAGACGACCGCTTCGTGATTTACCGCATCACGCCAGCGAAGAAGAAGGTGAAGGAACTGCGGAAGCAAAAGAAGCCACCTGAAGAGATGCCGCAGCCAGTCCTGCAAATCCTCGAACTGAACTCCGGTGAACTGCGAACACTGACAGGCGTCCGCTCGTTTGGATTGCCGGAAGAGAACAGCGACTGGCTGGCTTGCTTGATGGAAAAGGCATCCACACCCGATGAGCTCAAGAAGAAGAGCGGTGAACGCGAAGTCTACGAAGTCACACCGGAAGGTCTGCAGCGTCCAGCAAAGAAGTTGAAACTGAAGAGCCGGGAAGAAGTGGCTCGCCAACGAGGACGCATTGAGTCCGTGATCAAAGCGAGTGAATCGAAACCGGACGAAAAGAGCTCCCAATCCAAAGAGGAACCGGACGAGGAAAAAGACACCAACGACAAAAAGGACAAACCGCTCGGAACGGACTTGAAGTTGATCCACCTCGACTCGGAAGTCCTGCGGACGTTTCCGTTGGTGCGTTCGTTTCGGTTCTCGAAAGACGGCAAGCGTTTGGCATTCGTGACATCAGTCGACACGCCGGAGTCGGGCAAGTCGTCTGATTCGAAAAAGGAAGATGACACCCAAGAGAAAGAACACAAGGCAAAGGGGCACAAGAACGACGGCCGCCCCATCGATGGTGTGCATGTGATCGAGTTGGAATCGTTGAAACAGCGAACGATCGCCAGCGATGTCGGCGAATACAAGAATCTGGCATTCAATGAAGACGGTTCACGACTCGCCTTCCTCAGCAACCAAGAAGACTATGACGCCAAGTCGCCGTCTTGGGCTGTTTACCAATGGACGGCGGATTCTAAGAAGGCCAAACGTTTGGTTGCCGAAGGCGACGCCGGGCTTCCTGTTGGATGGTGGGTCGCGTCGCAGTCCAGTCTGAGTTTTTCGGAGGACGACCGGCGATTGTATTTCTCGACCACTCCGATTCCCGAAGCGGTTGAGAAGCAACGCATCGCGAAAGCAGAGGGGCGAGAAGTCGAGAAAGATTCCGACGAGAAAGCCAAGCTGGATGTCTGGCACTGGCAGGATCCAAAACTGCAACCGCAACAACTACTTGAGGCAGAGCGGGAACGCAATCGTCGCTACCGCGCGGCGTACGTGCTGAAGACAGACCGTGTCGTTCAACTGGAGGACAGTGAGCTCCCGTCCGTTCGAGTTGACCTGCGATCGCCTTCCAACATCGCGGTGGCAAACACCAACGTTCGCTATCAGAAGACTCTTTCATGGGAGGTCCCCGGTTTTCAGGACGTCTACCTGGTCCATCTGAACTCGGGACGTCGTGATCGGATTTTGGAAAAGGTCCGATGGGATGCCGCAATCTCACCTCAAGGAAAATTCATCGTTTGGTTCGACGCCGAAAATGGCAAGTGGTTCGCGAAAGCGACCAAGGGGAAGGACGCCAAACCGATTGAAATCAGCAAGGGGATCAAACACCCTCTTTACAACGAACTGGACGATCGGCCCACGTTGCCGTCGTCGTACGGAACCGCTGGATGGTTGGACAACGATCAAGCGTTCCTGATTTATGACTCGCACGACATTTGGCAACTGGATCCAACCGGCAAAACAAAACCTGTCTGCATCACGTCGGGCGAGGGTCGGAAAAGCGATCTTCGGCTGCGTTCTCTCCGACTCGATCCCAAGCAACGTGCGATCGATCCGTCCCAAACGATGCTACTCAGTGCCTTTCGTCTCGATACCAAAGCAAGCGGCTTCTACAGGCTGGATCTGCCTGGCAAGAATCAAGATGCAAAGGAAGACGCTCTGCGTCCATTGATCATGTTGGACGAGAATTTGTCGGGGCTGAGGAAGGCCAAGGACAGTGATCAGGTTGTATTCACCCGCAGCACGTTCAGGCGATTCCCCGATCTTTGGACCAGCACGCTCGGCTTTGAAAAGATCGAGCGCGTCAGCGACGCCAACCCACAGCAAGACGAGTACTCCTGGGGCACCGCTGAACTGACGCACTGGAAAGCCCAGGATGGTCAACAGCTCGACGGGATTCTGATGAAGCCCGACGATTTCGATCCGTCCAAGAAGTACCCGATGCTGGTCTACTTTTATGAACGCAAATCAGACAGTCTGCACAGCTATTCCCAACCGGCACCGAGTCGCTCGATCATCTGTTTCAGCTTCTATGTCAGTCGCGGCTACCTCGTCTTCATTCCGGACATTCCCTACAAGACAGGCGAGCCCGGGCAGAGTGCTGTCAATTCGATTCTTCCGGGTGTCGATCACGTGGTCGCGAAAGGCTTCGTGGACGAAGACCGAATCGGAATGCAGGGACACAGTTGGGGAGGCTACCAAACAGCGTACTTGGTCACCCAAACCGATCGTTTTGCCTGTGCCGAGTCGGGGGCTCCGGTCAGCAACATGACCAGTGCCTACGGCGGAATTCGCTGGAGCAGCGGCATGAGTCGGATGTTCCAGTACGAGCGGACTCAAAGCCGGATCGGCGAAGACCTGTGGTCAGCACGTGAGAAGTACATCGCGAACTCGCCGATCTTCTTTGCCGACAAAATCAACACCCCGTTGTTGATTCTGCACAACGACGAGGACGGTGCAGTGCCGTGGTACCAGGGAATCGAATTGTTTGTCGCACTGCGACGTTTGGAAAAACCAGCCTGGATGCTGAATTACAACGGCGACCCACACTGGGTGATGGGCGAACACAACCGTCGTGACTTCGCGATTCGGATGCAGCAGTTCTTTGACCACTATCTCAAAGATGCCCCCGAACCTGAATGGATGGCGGTCGGTGTGCCCGCCGTCGACAAGGGCAAACGATTTGGACTGGATCTGCTGGAACCGATCGAGGAGTGAGGTCAACGTCGGATCGCAGAAGTGGTCACAATGACCGTGACAAAACTCGGATGCTGTGCGACTTCGCTCAGTTTTCGCTCGCTTGGTGCAGATTCCAGCGTTGGTACATCCTTTGCCTAGGGATGGATCAACGCTTGAATCAATCTGTCACCAGGAGACTTCGATGTCCGCTATCGCATCTGCCGTTGATCTTGTCCGTTGGTTTGACCAAATCGGGATCGAGGATGTTCCGAGCGTGGGTGGCAAGAACGCTTCGCTGGGAGAGATGTTTAGAGAACTGACGCCGCATGGTGTTCAGATTCCGAATGGGTTTGCAACCACGGCGGCGGCTTATCGAAATTTTCTGCGTGTGTCCGGTTTGGACGAGAAAATCTCCCAGGTTCTGGCGGATTTGGATTCCGGTGACATTGGAAACCTTCGGCAACGTGGGCATCAAGTCCGCGAGCTGATCTTGAGCACCGAGTTCCCCAACGACTTCAAGACTGCGATTTGCGAAGCCTATCGTCAGCTCAGCGCTGAACGGGGCGTACCGCTGGATGTTGCGGTTCGAAGCAGTGCCACGGCGGAAGACTTGCCAGACGCCAGTTTCGCTGGACAGCAAGAAACCTACTTGAATGTCCGAGGTGAAACGGCGCTCCTGGACGCTTGTCGGCGATGCTTTGCGTCGCTGTTCACTGATCGTGCGATCTCTTATCGAGTCGACAAAGGTTTCGACCATCACCAAATCGCTTTGTCGGTGGGTGTGCAGGTCATGGTTCGCTCAGACATTGGAACGTCCGGCGTGATGTTTTCGCTTGATACCGAGAGCGGTTTTCGCGACGCAGTGCTGATCAATGCCGCCTACGGGCTGGGGGAAAACGTGGTGCAGGGTGCTGTCAACCCAGACGAATATTACGTTTTCAAACCGACGCTGCGAACGGGAAGTCGGCCCATTTTGAAGAAGGCGGTTGGCTCCAAAGAAATCAAGATGGTCTATGACATCGGCGGCAGCAAGCTCACCAAGAACGTCCCGGTTTCCCTCGAAGATCGCACGCGATTCGCCGTCAGCGACGACGATATCCTGACGTTGGCACGCTGGGCCTGCCAAATCGAAGACCACTACAGCGAGAAGAAGGGACAGCCGTGTCCAATGGACATGGAATGGGCCAAGGACGGAAACACAGGCCAATTGTTCATCGTCCAGGCGAGACCGGAAACCGTCCAGTCGCAACGGTCGAAGTTGACGTTGGAAACCTACCGATTGCGAGGCAATGGAACTGCCATCGTCAGCGGCGGTGCGGTGGGATCACGCATCGGCCAGGGCAAGGTTCGAGTGATTGCGGATGCCAGTGGCCTGGCTGAGTTTCAAGACGGCGAGGTGCTGGTGACCGAAAAGACGGACCCCGATTGGGAGCCGATCATGAAGAAGGCGGCGGGGATCGTGACCAATCGTGGTGGCCGGACCTGCCATGCTGCGATCGTCAGTCGGGAACTTGGCTTGCCCGCCATTGTTGGGACCCTTCGCGGCACCGAATTGCTGCACGATGGGCAGGAGGTCACGGTGTCGTGTGCGGAAGGAGACACAGGCGTTGTTTACGACGGCTTGGTTCCGTTCGATGTGGAAGAGACTCAGCTGGATCAACGCAAACGCCCCCAAACCAAGGTCATGATGATCTTGGCAAATCCCGACGAGGCGTTCTCTCTCTCCTTCATTCCAAACGATGGAGTTGGCTTGGCACGGATGGAATTCATCATCAACAATCACATCAAGGTGCACCCGCTGGCACTGCTGAAATTTGACCAACTCGATGACACCGCGGCTCGCACCGAAATCGAACGCCTGACAGCTGCCTATGTCGACAAACCTCAATTCTTTGTCGATCGGCTCGCCGAAGGTGTGGGGATGATCGCCGCGGCATTCTATCCCAAAGACGTGATCGTTCGAATGAGCGATTTCAAAACCAACGAGTACGCCAATCTCGTTGGTGGGCGACAGTTTGAACCGATCGAAGAAAACCCGATGCTTGGTTTCCGTGGTGCATCGCGTTACTACAACGAACGGTACCGTGACGCATTCACCCTGGAGTGCCGAGCGATGACAAAGGTCCGCGATGAAATGGGGCTGACGAACGTCAAACTGATGATTCCGTTTTGCCGCACCGTGGAGGAAGGCAAACGCGTTCAGGAAGTGATGGCTGAGCAGGGACTTGAACGTGGCAAAAACGGGTTGGAGATCTACGTGATGTGTGAAATTCCAAGCAACGTGATTCAGGCCGAGGCCTTCGCAGAAATCTTTGATGGCTTTTCCATCGGATCGAATGACCTGACTCAATTGACACTGGGGGTCGATCGCGATTCCGAAATCGTGGCTCACATCTTCAATGAACGCGACCCTGCCGTGATGGCGACCATTCAATCGGCGATTGAAACCGCGAAGCGAATGGGACGCAAAATTGGCATTTGCGGGCAAGGTCCCAGTGACTACCCCGAGTTTGCCGAGTTCCTGGTCGAGCAAGGCATCGACAGCATCTCGCTGAACCCCGACGCCGTGTTGAAAACGACGGTCAGAATCGCAGAAATGGAAGACCGACTTTCGAACTGAGAACGCAGTCACGGTCCGTGTGCGATGAGCAGTGTTCCCTGAACAACGCTCTCGAGGATCACATGTCTTCGCTCATCGCACACAGGTGTTTTTGGTTGGTCTTTGCGGGGGGCTGTCAGGCGACCTTTGCGGGCGGTGTGGAATCCGACGCGATGGTTGTTGCGTTCTTGTGCTTGCCATTTTTGCTGACTTCGTCCCGCCGCGAAGTGGCGTGGGAGACAGCCATTGGCCGCCCACGCATGCGGCGAAGCGGCTGATATACTAGGCCCTTCCTGCCTCGATAGTTCCACGTTCTGGTTTGAATCGTGTTGAACGCACTCCCTCCTGAAGCACTCTCCATGCCCGCCTTGATTTGTCGTTCGATGCTAGCGTTGTTCGTTGCGCTAGCGGTTCCCTTGTTCGCCCAGTCGCCTGATGCAACCTCGCCTGAGGCGATATCGTCTGAAAACGCATCGCCCGGCGTTCTAAAACAGGACAACTTGGTGGCGTGGTGCATCGTCCCCTTCGACGCGGCGAAGCGAAGTCCCGCGGAACGCGCTCAGATGCTGGTCGATCTGGGCATCCGTCGCTGCGCCTACGATTGGCGAGCGGAACATGTGGCGAGCTTCGAGCAGGAGATTCTGGAGTACCGCAAACACGGCATCGAATTCTTTGCCTTTTGGGGCGGGCATCCCGAAGCCTATCGGTTGTTTGAGAAGCACGATCTGCATCCGCAGATCTGGATGATGCCGCCCAATCCACGCGAAGGCACGCAGGAGGAAAAGATCCAACAAGCTGCCGAGCAAATGGTGTCGGCGGCTCAGGAAACCCAGCGTCTGGGATGCAAGTTGTCGCTCTACAATCACGGCGGCTGGCCCGGCGAGCCTGAGAATCTGGTCGGCATCTGTCGTGCACTGCGGGATCGGGGATTTGAGCACGTCGGCATCACGTACAACTGGCACCACGGCCACGAACACATTGATGATTGGTCGAAATCATTTGCGTTGATGCGGCCGTACCTGCATTGCTTGAATTTGAACGGGATGAATGACGGCGCGAATCCAAAGATTCTGGGCATCAGCAAAGGCAAGCATGAACAGGACATGATTCGCGTCGTGGCGGAGAGCGGATACCAGGGACCAATCGGCATCCTCGATCATCGCCCGGAACTGGATGCCAAGGAATCTCTGCTGGAGAACATTGAGGGGCTGCGATGGATTCGTGATGAAATGAAGCAACCGGGCAGCGGCGGTGCAAAGCCGAAGACACCGGTACCGCCCGCGTCCGTCCGTGCTGAGTCGGCTCAACCTATCACGCCGGGCACCAGCGGTTTGTTTCCGGGCTCGCCAAACTATCGCCAACCGCCAATCACGGTGGAATGTCGGGCGACATTGAAGTCCGCGGATGGCTACAACATCCTGGTCAGCAGTGATGCCAAGCGGTCGGCCAATCACTGGGAACTGTTCAGCATGGCAAACAGCGGCACGCTGACGGCTTACCTGCCGGGCCGGCAACCGGACCATGTTCGCAGTGAAGCGGTGGTCACCGATGGCAAACCTCACACGTTTTCGATGATCTATGAGCCTGCTCGGGTGCGTCTGTTTGTCGATGGCAAACAGGTGGCGGATCAACGCATTTCCCCCCCGCGCGGCCGAGGCATCGATGGCGGGCTCGGGATTGGTCGTTTGGTCCAGCGATCCTTCCAGTTCAACGGCGTGATCGATTGGGTACGTGTCTCCCGCGGCGTTCGCCCGATCTCTTCGTCTGACGTTGAGAAGGTTTCGGTGGAGGATGACACGCTCGGAGTTTGGAAGGTCGACGGGGAGAGCGGCAAAATTCGCTTTGTTGGTAAATCAATGCGTGCCGACCAGCCTGCTGCCGAAGCGGATTCCGAGGCCAGCACGCCTCCGACGGCAGTGCTTCCCTATGATCCCAAGCTTGTGGAGGCGTTGGTCAGCGAAGCGATGCAGCAGGGCGATGCGGTGCGGGGAGCACGTGTGTTTGCCAGTGCGCAAACCGCGTGTCTGTCGTGTCACGAGGTCGGTTCCCATGGCGGAACGGTCGGGCCCAGACTGTCCGCGATGGAGAAGCCACGCGAACTGTCACACTTGGTTGAATCCGTGTTGTGGCCCGATCGCGAGATCGCTCCGGAGTACGTGAACTGGAAGGTTTTGACAGAAGAAGGGCAGGTTCTCACGGGGTACAGGACGCAGTCGGACGAGGAGTCCGTGACACTACGAGATCCAGCCTCGGGCAAGGAAACGGTGATCGACGCAGATAACATCGTCGATGAGATCGCAAGCGGCACACCGATGCCCGCGGGCTTGGCGGCGGCAATGACGCGTGAACAACAACGGGATCTGATTCGCTTTTTGGCGGAAGTCACCAACGACAAGCGACCACTGCCCAGCGAACTGATGCACGTTTTGGCTCAATCGCAATCTCATGGTCCGGTGTCATTCCCGTATACCCTCGAACCAGTCAGCCCAGAACGTTGGCAACATGCAAAACACCAGGTGAACCGTGACCGCATCTACGACTTTTACACCAAGCAAGCGGAGCATTTTCGGAAACAGGATTCCTTGCCGATGTTGCTGTCGCCTTATCCAGGGCTCGATGGTGGGCAACACGGTCACTGGGGAAACCAAACGGAGGAAACCTGGGCCAGCGACGGGTGGCAGCAGACGGTCCAAGGATCGGTGTTGGCGGGCGTGTTTCGTGGCGATGGAAAGACCGTTCCGCGAGGTGTTTGTGTGCAGTTGGACAGCCCCGGTGAACACTCGGTTTGCTTCGACCCTGACACGTTGAGCTATGCAGCGGCCTGGGAAGGTGGCTTCGTGACGACCTCGTCCGTCCGCCATGGATTTGTCAGCGGACTGAAGATGCAAGGCAAACCAATTCCGGTTCCATCGACAGAGACGCCGAAAGAGCCTTTTGAGTACCACGGGTTCTATCGACATGGCAATCGTGTGGTGTTCTTGTACCGCATTGGCGAGACCGAATACCTGGACTCACCGCGGATGAAAAATGGGCAGTTGGTTATCGACCGAATGCCCGCCAGCGAACATCCGTTGCGCGACGCGTTGGCAGGCGGCCCAGCACAGTGGCCACAAACAATCGGGACGCAGATCGTTCCGGGCTCGGGCCAGCCCTTTGCGCTCGACACGATTGAGTTGCCTCATGACAACCCGTGGAAGGCGTTGCTGTTTTGTAGCGGTCATGATTTTTTGCCCGACGGCAGTGCGCTGGTCTGCACAATGCAGGGTGACGTGTGGAAAGTCAGCGGACTGCAAGCCCCGGGGGATCAACCGGCCGTGGCAACTTGGCGACGTTTTGCATCCGGATTGCATCAACCGTTGGGGCTGGTGGTTGCCAACGATGGGATCTATGTGCAGTGTCGCGACCAGTTGACACGTTTGACGGACCTCAATGGGGACGGCGAAGCGGATTTCTATGAGTGTTTCAGCAACGCCTTTCAAACCTCTCCCGCCGGGCACGATTTCATTTGTGGGTTGCAACGCGATGACCAGGGGAATTTCTACACGGCCTCCGGCAACCAAGGGCTGCTGCGGATTTCGCCGGATGGCGACCAAGCAGATGTCATTGCCACTGGCTTTCGCAATCCCGATGGGCTGGGCATTTTTTCAGATGGAACCGTCACGGTCCCCTGCAGTGAAGGTGGATGGACCCCCGCATCGATGATCTGTGCCGTGCCCAGTTCATTCGATGAGTCGGCGGGGCAGACACCACCGCATTACGGGTACCGCGGTCCGCAAGGAAACGAACCGCCGTCGTTGCCGCTCGTGTATCTGCCACGTGGCATGGACAACTCCAGCGGTGGGCAAGCGGTTGTGCCACCGGGCGTGTGGGGGCCTCTGCAAGAACAGTTGTTGCACCTTTCGTTTGGAACGGGGACCTGGTTCACCGTGTTGCAGGACGAAGTGGACGGCCAAGTGCAAGGTGCCGTGGTTCCCATGGCCGGTGATTTTCTCTCGGGAGCTCACCGCGGTCGGTTCTCACCCGCCGACCAACAACTGTATGTGTCCGGATCGCAAGGATGGGGAGCCTATGTGCCGGAGGAGGGCAGTTTTCAACGAGTCCGCTGGACCGGGCAGACTTTTCAAGTTCCAACCGGTTTTCACGTTCACGAAAATGGCGTGCGAATCACATTCGCGGAACCGGTTGACCCAAGCATTGCCGCCAACGTGCAAAGCCATTTCGCACAGTCTTGGAATTACCGTTACAGCGGAGCGTATGGATCGCCGGAGTACTCTCCCATGCACCCCGGCGTTGCCGGGCATGATCCGGTGGCGATCACGTCAGCGCACGTCTTGTCCGATTCCCGGACCGTGTTCTTGGAAATCCCTGACCTGCAACCCGTCAATCAATTGCATCTGCGTTTGCACGTCAACGAGGACGACCAGCACGTGGTCAGTGGGCCCACTGAATTTGGCCACGACTTGTTTGTCACCGTTCATTCCCTGGACGCTGCGTTTCAAGACTTTCCCGGCTACCGATCGGTGGAAAAGACCATTGCCGCGCATCCTATCCTGAGCGATTTGGCGTTGAATGCGATTCGTGTTCCCAACCCGTGGAGAAAACCGATTCCGAATGCCAAAGCCATCGAACTGAAGACGGGAACGAACCTGACCTACCAAACCAAAATCATTCGAGTGAAAGCCGGCGAGCCGTTGGCGTTCACCTTGGTGAATCCAGATGTCGTGCCGCACAACTGGGCGTTGGTGCGTCCAGGGGCGCTGCAAGAGGTTGGTGAGCTGGCCAACCAATTGATCGCCGATCCCGAGGCCTTCGCTCGCCACTACATCCCCGACACGGAAGACGTTCTGGTTGCCACCGACGTGGTTGGCCCAGGCGAGTCCCAAACCGTCCACTTCCGAGCCCCCTCGCAACCGGGCCGCTATCCCTTCCTCTGCACATTCCCAGGCCACTGGATGGTGATGAACGGAGAAATGATTGTGGAGTGACTGTCCTCCGGCTCACGAGAAACTGAATCGTCAGCGAGGCACAAATCAATTGGGGTGCTTCCTCGCTCACGCGTCGGTATTCCACTGCTAAGCAGGTACGCAGGTGTCATCGGGTATGTGAGCCGCTGGCGTTAGCCACGGTTTTCACGCACAACCGGGGCTAACGCCCAAACGGCTCACATGGTTGTGCTTGATCACTCCTGCCGACCTGCTAGCCGAAACCACAGTGCAATCTTCTTCGCAGCCCCCCAGCTTCCATCTCCGCCCTCATCAAAATCACGATCCATTTGACGGAATGCAATCCTCTTCACCCGACTGGCTTGTATCGACGCGTTTGACCTCAAATGCGGGCACGGCGGGCGGTGCATCGCGAACGTGTTGATTCCAATCGACCAATTTGGCTTGGTCTCTCGGGTTGCCTCGAAGCTGGATCCTTTGACGTCGCACTTCATCATCACACGTCAGGTACCAAATGGTTGGCGCGACATCCAAGCGATCGCGAAGCTGTTCCGGCCAATCAACATTCCTCAGCTCTCGCGTGAACGGACCAACAATCACCACGCTCACGTGCGAGAGGTTTTCCGCTGCGGTATCGAACAGGCATTCGTACACCGCGTCACGAAACAACCGCTTGTACTCAGGACTGTCCCGGTCAGTGTGATCCATCCCCGCCGCTTTCAATCCCGCGCGTACAACGGGCTCCGTCACCGTGTCGCTGTCCAGCAAACAGGCCGCCAACTTAGTTGCCAACGCTTTTCCAAACGTGCTTTTGCCAACGCCGGCCGCACCCGTGACGATGTGAAGTGAATGCGTCGACATAAAAAGAGGATCAGTCCAGGCAAGGGCGAAGTAGGAAAGTCAGTGCCGCGGCGTAACAAGCAAGGTTGCTTGAAAGATTTTGAAGCACGAAGCGTTGCCGAGACAGGGGTGGAGTGCGTTTGTTCCTCGCTCACCGGCTCGTTGATTGATTCGATTTCATAACCCGACGCGTGAACGAGGGACCCACCGGCGCGTTGCAATGGCATGCAGTCCCTCGCTCACGCTTCGGGTTAGGATTCAATCAACAGGCCCGTGACGCGTCGAGTTTCCATGAATGCACCCGCCCAAAGACGATTGCAAAGCGCAAATTGTACAATGCAAATCGCATAGTGCTTTGTGGCCTCGCGTTGGAGGTGAGATCAGCAAGAATCAATTTGCAATGTGCATAACCAGTCGCGGAGCGACGGAAGCCGATAGCCTTGGGTTTTCAACCCAAGGACATACGCCGATGACACACGTGTCACCAAGTCGCGGAGCGACGACAGTTGTTTGCAGCCATCTGGTTCGCGCCCCCGTGCGATCTGAAGTTGCGCTTTTGCATTCCGGTTTGTTGGCCAACGGTCTTCGTCATCGTAGCCTGGGGCATCGCCCCAGGGATCGAGAAGGAAGCGAAATTGGTTGGCCAACGGCCAACATCAACCCACACATTTTAAATTGAGTTTGGCCGTTGGCCAAAATGGGGGCGTGTTTTTCTGCTCCAGGGGCGACGCCCCTGGCTATGTTGAACAAGGCCGTTGGCCATTGGAGGAAAAATCGCAATATCAAAACTCAGACGCAGGCCTTCCATGAGCACCTGACGCAACTCGTTGCTTGCACGCGGGTCGAGATGGCACGCAGGGCTCAATTCCTTCTTGCGGCACGAGCTGATCCCAACCAATAGACGCGTGTCGTCCTGTGTGTCAACATTTCCATTGTCGAACCGGCACCTTCTAAACGTTCGCAGCCAACACTTCGATCGATGAATTGCCTTGTCAATTCCAAGTGAAATGATGCCAATCGTCTGGAATACAATCCGTGTGCGACCGAATGCCTCTCCTCGGCATGTTCCCCTCCCAAAAACGCTCCCCGCCTCTGACCATCATGAACCTCACAAAACTTCATCCATTCTTATTACTCGGTTCGTTTTGCCTGGCTTCGCTCGCGACTTGCGACACGGCGAAAGCCAACGATGTGGTTGGGCCGCTCGTCGGAGCTGTCGAAAGCACTTCTGCGAATTTTCTGTATCGCGTGGGTGAGTCCGAGCAACCGTTGCGATTGTCGGTTTTGTTGGATGGCGATGTGGTTCAAGCAGTGGATTCGATCGGTCGCCAGGAAGATGACTTTGTGGCCAAGTTTTCAATCTCCAACCTAAGACCAGACACTCGGTACCACTACCAAATCACGAACACGAAAACGGGAGAGACATTGATTGAGGCGGATGAGCAGCATGCCTTTCGAACTGCCAATCCGGCTCGCCATGGAAATCGCGTTTCCGTGGGCTTTGTTTCCTGCGTCGATATTGAACCCAATGGCATTTGGAAAGAAATGCAGGGACTGGATCTCGACACCGTGTGCCTGATGGGCGACACGCCCTACATCGACAGCACTGATCTGAAAAAGGTGCGAACAAGACACCGCGAATTTTTGCAGATGCCTGATTTGGCGGAGTTGGCTGCCAACACACCGGTCGTGGGCACTTGGGACGATCACGACTTTGGACTCAACAATGGCAATGGCCACAATTTGATGGAGGGCAAAGTCGACACACGCCGGGGGTTCGTCAACTATCGGGCTCATTCGCAGTTCGGCAATGGCAAGGAAGGCGTTTACCATCGTGTCGACCTGGGCATGATCGAGGTGTTCTTTCTCGATCCACGCTACTTCTCGCAAACCGAGCCTTCTCCCGTCGATCCAACGCAGCCAACGTGTTTCGGTGCCGAGCAATGGGAATGGTTGCTAACAGGTTTGCGTGAGTCCAAGGCTCCCTTCAAAGTGCTGGCCTTCGGTGCGATTTGGGAGGACAAGAAGAACTTCGAAACCGATGACATGTTCACCTACTGGTACGAACGGGATGCGTTGCTGGACGTGGTCAAGAACGAAAACATTGGCGGTGTCGTGCTGCTAGGAGGCGACATCCACGTGGCCCGGCATTTGATCCATCCACAGCGAGTTGGGTATGACCTGCATGACTTTGTCATCTCGCCGGGGCACAAACGCACGATCACCGAGTTGGATGTCTTTCACCCGTCGTTGGAATGGTCGCTGGTCGAAGGTTGGCAGTTTCTCACCTTGACCGCGGACGGGACACAAGCAGAACCAACGTTGACGGCTGAGTTCCGCCAACCGGATGGCGTCGTGAACCGCCAAGTCAAACTCCCGCTTGCATCATTGACTGCAGTTGATTCATCCAAACCGGATTCTGGGTTGAGAGCCCACTGGTCATTCGATGGCGACTTGAAAAACCAATCCGTTCTCGGCGACCGCGTTGATGCGGTTGCCGTGAACGACGCCCTGGTGGTCACTGACGGAGGCGTCTCCGGTGGTGCGTTGAAGCTGGATCGTTCTCGTGAACAGTTTGCTCGTGTGCCACGAAGTTTCTTGGATGACAACTCGAACCATCACACCGTGTCGCTGTGGTTCAAACCAACCAGCCTTCCAGCACACGGCACCTCGGAACGACACTTTTTGTTGGAAAGCACGGCGGAGGGAACCGAGTCCGCAAAATCAGCCTGGCATCTCTCGCTAGGAATGCGGTCTTCGGAGGACGCCAGCAAGGTGAACCTGCAATTGTTCACACACACGTTGCAGCCCGCTACCGAAATCGGGGCGGCTCCGGCCGCCAAGGCGCAAGGCGGTTTCGACGCCTTGGTTGATCGCGAAGCTCTCTTGGGCCGTTGGAATCATGTCGTCCTGGCTTTCGATTCCAGTTCGCTCACGCTGACTCTGAACGACAAACAGATCGCCAAGCATCCGCTGCCAGTTCCCGGTCCGGCTTCCGAATTCGGAGGACTGATCATTGGCGGGCATCGCGTCGGTGCCGGTCGAAACTTCGACGGGTGGATCGACGAGGTCTCGATCTGGCAAGGTGAGATGCCCGCTGAAACCAAATGATCGAACGGTCGCTGGGTGCGGCTGGTCAACGAGTGACTGCTGCAACAAACGCAGTTTCCCAAGCTCAGGATCCGTCCCCTCACTGCCGCAACCAGTTCAATGGCCACAAAGGGAACCGTCTCGCTCGCATCCCACCCGCCGCGTCAGCCAGGAATTGTCCTGGACTGCGGAATGTTTGCTAATGGCGTTCTGATAGCGGATGCCATTTTTCTTCCGGCTTCTGTCTTTCTTCATCCCTAAGCAGGTCGGCAGGAATGATCGGGCATCACCATGGGAGCCGTTTGGGCGTTCGCCCCGGTTGGACGTGGAAGCAACCACGCTTGCCAAGACATTTCAAATGCCGAAAGACTCCTGCCGACCTGTTTAACAGGATGGAAACTTGCGCAAGCGAATCCCCGCGTTCCGTCTGTCCTTTACGCGGTGTGCAGACTGACCAAGTACTGGCCGCCGGTGGAAGCGATTTCTGCACGCAACTTCAGTTCTGGGGACAGGCGAGACAGCCGATCGATCAACCAAGCCGCGACGGAGTCCGCGTCGTCCTGGGAAGGACAGCGAGCCATCGCTTCGCGGCCACCTTTGCGTTCCAGCCGCTCTGTCGCGGCGATGATTGGGGCCGGGTCCACGACAATCAAGTGCTCCGGCCAAGGCACGACGGGATCGTTCCCCCCCTTGCCGGTGTTGCAGCTCTTGTGAGCCAAGCGTTCTGGCGGGACCGAGTTCTTGCCCTGCTTTTTCTTCTTGGCCTTGGCCTTGGTGATCCGAGTGTCCACGCTGGCACCGCGAGGGTCATTTGGCGACATGTCCGGGTCGACGGGTTCGTCGCACAGCCAGCAGCGCCAGCCATCGGCCTCACCCACATCATTGAGTTGTCCCATCGGTTCCCTTCAAAGCGTAGCGAAACTCGTCAAGAGTTTCGTTCTCATCAAAAATACGAACATCTTCACAACATCCCCCCGGCTTCAATTGTTGTCCCATGATAGCGGTTGCACAGCTGAATCCGGCCCTCGCAGGCTCATCAGGAGAAATTTGTGCCGACCAGGGAGGCTGTTCTGGGGTGGCGATGTTAGGATCAGGGACGCATTTTGCTCCCCTTTCGTCTCCTGCTTCCCAGCGGAAGCGACTTCGTTCCTGAATCGGTCGTCCTTTGAAAGTCCCCAAACGCATCCAGCCTCTGATCGAAGACGGGCTTGTGGACCAAGTCTTGGGATCCCTGATGAGCGGCAAAGAGGCCCAGGTTTTCCTGGTCCGTTGCGGTGACGAGGTTCGCTGCGCGAAGGTGTACAAGGACGTTGCCAAGCGTAGTTTCAAGAACGCGGTGCAGTACCAGGAAGGCCGAAAGATTCGAAACAGTCGTCGTCAGCGAGCCATTGACAAGCGTTCCAAATTCGGTCGGGATCAACAGGAAGACGTCTGGCAGCGGGCCGAAGTCGACGCCTTGATCAAACTCTCCCAGGCGGGCGTCCGAGTACCCCAGTCTTACGGCTTTTTTGACGGCGTGCTGTTGATGGAATTGATCGGCGACGGGGAGGGCGGCGTGGCCCCGCGGTTGAACGACATCACGATGTCAGCGGAACAAGCGGTCCGAGAGCACGCCGTCATGATGACGTACGTGTTGCGGATGCTATGTGCTGGTTTGGTGCACGGAGATCTCTCTGAATTCAACGTGCTGCAAGAGGAAAGCGGCCCCGTCATCATCGATTTCCCGCAAGTCATCAACGCATCTGGCAATAACAACGCCAAAACTATGTTGCAGCGAGATGTCCGAAACATCACCCAGTACTACGCCCAGTACGCGCCCGAGCTCGCCGAGACGCATTACGCGGAAGAAATGTGGGAGTTGCACGAGAAAAGCGAACTGGACCCCGACTTCAAACTCACCGGTCGATTCAAGTTCTCCACCAAGTCCGCCGACGTCAAATCGGTCATCACAATGATCGACCTCGCCTACGAAGACGAACTGGACCGCCAAAACCGCTCCGATGGTGGCTGAGATCAGACGCCTGCCTGAGAAAGATCGAAGTGTCAATGCTGTTCGCTCACGGAGACTTCCGGTGTCCCTGCTCAACACTCTCGGTCTTTTCGCCTGAAATTGACCTCCGTCCCACACGATCACATCCGAGATCACCTGTGCTTCGGTTCGGGGGCTTGTTGGAATTCTCTTGCAAACGGTGATTGGCTTTGGACACACAGCCATTCGGTCCCCGTCGATAGGCCTTGATGGGACTGCGTCGATCCATCGGGCCAATCAATGGTCACCTCGACCTTGCCTTCATAGTCTGCCAAACCGAGATGAAGAGTTCGCTGGTTGCTGCATAGATAGCCATCGCCTGCAGTGATTGTCGCAACCGTGGAACGATCGCCGTACCGAGCTTTCACTCGTGCGCCGATGGCGTCCGTGGCTGAGTGAGTGCCTCGCAGTTCGAAACGGATCCAAGAGTGGTTTGTTTCTGTTCGGTTGATCATCAGTGCAACTGGTTCCGTCTGATGAGTCATGACAAAGTCTTGTTTGCCGTCGCGGTTCACATCAAGGAACCAAAGGGCACGTCCAACGTGGGGGGCAGCGAAGTATTCGTCACCGAAGTCGTCCTGCACGATCTCAAATTTGCGACGCCCGGTTTGTCGGATCATTTGAAACGGTTGTGCGTACCAAACTTCCTCGTCATCGACCGGGAAATCTGTATGCCCATTGGTGACGACAATTTCAGCATGTGAATTGTTGTCGAAATCGATGGCTTGGCAACCGAAGCCAACCATCGGCCACGTTGAAGATGCAAAACCGCTCGACGGCGTCGCATCTTTCCAAAGACCGTCCCGATACTGGCAATGCAGCGTATTGTATTCTCGCTCGAAATTTGTCACCAAGAGATCCTGTCGCTCGTCCCCGTCACAATCCCAGCAGGCAATCCCCATGGAACCTTGCGCATTGGAGTTGGCGTCGGTTGCCAATCCGGAGATCATCGCGGATTCACGCAAAATGAATGGGGCATCGCCTGTCGAGTGGCTGCTGTAGTAGTGGTTGGGGGTCATGTCATTGGCGACGAAAATGTCCAAACCAACTTGCGAGTCGACCGAACCGATGATGAGCCCCAAGCCCCTGCCCAAGATGTCAGCGGTGACCGACCACTGGGACGTCGCATCGACAAAGCGACCGTCAGGTGTTCCTTTCCAAAACTCATCTGCCCCTGCAGGGAAATGCGTTGGCGCGCACGATCGTGTGATTGTTCCACCCTCCGCCGTGCAAGCGTTGGTGCTGGGGGCAAATCCATCGCAATAATTCACGATCACCATGTCAGAGATGCCGTCGCCATCTAAATCAGCGATCGCCCCACTGGTCGACCAATTTTGATCGGCGGATGCGAAACGATTGGAGCACTCTTGAAACGTTCCGTCACCTTGGTTGATCCAAAGCTGATTGCCCCCGTAATTCAGTGACAAAACGTCCGGGAAGCCGTCTGCATTGACATCGCCGATGGTAACGCCCTGTCCAAACGCTTGATCGGTCGTCCCTGCATGCCTGGTGATCGGGACAAACTGCCCTTCAAGATTGCGGAACCAGGCATTGGACGAGGAATCACGTTGGCCAGGATTCCCGCCTGCCGCTGCGAAAACAAGATCACTCCATCCATCTAAATCGAGATCCAGTGCACCGCCGCCGCAACCGAGCGTGTTCGACAATAGAATGCCCGGTTGATCCAACGTATCGGACGTTCGCCCAAAAAAGTCCAAGCCGCGTTGAGTCGCTTCGTTGCGAAGCAGAGGTGTCGTCCACTGCGTCGCTGTCCAGTCCCGGTCGCGATCAGCATCCTTTCGGAACAGTGAAAATTCGGCCGCCGGCAACTCACCAAGATCCAGTTGCAATGCAGGATGCCGTTCAGTGCTCTGCCAAGGAGTTTGCCGGCGGAGTTGCCCAAGAATCTGTTGGCGTGCTTGGGTGAGTGCTGCCGGAGTTGGATGCAATTGACGAATCCCGAGCGCGGCCCACGCTTCTGCTTCCCACAATCGCCCCAGTGCCGCATGGGTTTCCACGAGTTCAACGAGCGTTTTGACGTTCTTTCCACTCGGCGTCGCGATCCGCTGTTCGGCTTGGTGCAAGCGTTCCAGCAGAGTGATCCGTGTTTGAATGGAATCGAGAATGTCCTGTGGCCACGGCGAAGAGGCTAGTGTTTTGGAATGGAGGGCGGATGTTTCGCGAATTGTCCTCGCCAAGTTTTGCCAAAGCTGCATCACGTTTGCATTGCGTCGGGTGCCCTCCCAATAGTATCTCGCCGCCGCTTGGATTTGACCGGTTTCCGATGCCCAGTTGCCCAGGACAGACCAGTACTCCCATCGATCGCTGCAACTGTCGTCGAGACCACGATGCCACGACTCCAATTGGTCCCATTTTGCTTGACGAGCCAGCGATCGGCCCAGCAAAATTTGGGCAGGCGCAAATTGGGAATCTTGCTTGAGAATGGTTTGAAGAACGCGCACTGCTTCAACAAGCTTGCCCCGATCAAACTGCCATTCTGCCTGAGCCAGCAACGGACGAATGTCTGATTCATTGCGGTCAACCATTTTGACCATCGAATCAATTTCCAAGGTTCGGCCACGCGTATTACCAATCGCCAACAGTAAGTCTTGGTCGATTTGTCGTTGACGCACCAATGCTTCGCCGTGAGGCAAAGCCGAGTGCCGATCCCCCAACCCTGTCCAAAGGTCAAACAGCAAACGTCGCGATTCGTGCTGAGCCGGCACTTGCTGGACAGCCATGGTGAGCAGGTCAATCGCGTCCATCACTCGACCAACCGAGATCAGTCCCACAACGGTGCGTTGTACCTGAACCGGCGAAGCAAAAGCATTTTTGCGAGTAGCGTCAATCATCAAGTCGACGGCCAGTTGCTTCTTGTCCAGAGCAAAGGCAAGCGACGCGATCTCTTCCAGGACTTGCGGGTCGTCTTGGTGTGTGATCAGCACGTCTTGAGCGATTCCCCAGGCTGTTTGCAGATCGCCAGATTTTATGGCCGTTCGCAAATCAACCATGGTCGAATGAGGCTCAACCGCCAGATGCTGATCGTCCCCCCCCGCATCACTTGGACGGCGGCACCCTGTGCATGGCAACGTGACCAGGGTCAGTACGAGCCACAATCCAAACCGTGGGATCGCCGAACCGAAAGGCATGACCAACATAAAACTCGCATGCATGAAATTCGCGTTTGGGGCGGACCAGGGAGCCATCGTCTCCTGGCGATACCCCGTTTGTGATTGCAACTCTCGATCACGTTTCCGGTAAAAACCTAGGTTGTTGAGGTTGACCTTGCAAGAAGCTCAGCCTGCTGATTTCGTTGGAGGTGTAACCAACAGGAACGAAGGCATTGAAACGGGTTTGCCGAATTGGTGCGCAGCACGCTTAGGCGTGTAGTCCCCCATCTCCAATCCGCCACCCAATGGTCGACGAGTTGAGTACACATTCATTCTCAAGACCAAGCCGAATCGAAAGTGTCAATATCTGGCTCGTTAGCATGTTGAATGCTTGGCAGACTGACTTCAGTCTCGCCTTGCCGAGTGGGCGTCGACACCCAGCAGATGTCCCCTCACCGGCATCGTGCCTTGGGGATTTCCGGGACATTCATGCTGACCGGAATCGAGCCGTCTTTGTCGCAAACGGGTGAATAAACCCCCTTGACATGCTCAGAATGCTCAGGCAGAGTACTGTAATGCTGTAACGTTGTTTCAGTTTACACACCCCCTGCCTGTTGTCCTGCCCCGAAATACTGAGTCGCTGTTGGTTCCCTTCGTTCGGAAAAACTGATTTCCCGATCGAACGTGAACGCTCTTGAAAGCTTTGCTCAAATCATTTCCTCATGGTCACGGAACGAGTCTGTCGTTTCAGTGATGCACTGACGAATCTAATTTTGGCGATCCTGACCATCGAAATTTCAATCCCACAGATTGCAAATTTGGTCAGAGAACTCACTGCGACCGCATCCTGCCCAGTTCTTGGTCCCCTCCTTTTTTGATCAATGGTTTTTTTATGAAAGTCAGAATGTCTCGACGTGGATTCACTCTCGTCGAATTGTTGGTCGTTATTGCCATCATTGGTGTGCTCGTCGGATTGTTGTTGCCTGCTGTTCAAGCTGCGCGCGAGGCAGCCCGCAGAATGAGTTGCAGCAACAACTTCAAGCAACTTGGTTTGGCAATTCACAACTATCACGCTGCCTACAACAAGATGCCGATGCAGGCCACCGGCACTTTCGACACCCATACTGCCACTCCCGAGTTCTGGCGAAATGGCGATGGTGCGAACCACTATCGATTGAGTATCTTGGTCGGTTTGACTCCCTTTCTCGAGCAACAAGCGATTTGGGAGCAGATCACCAACCCGATGGTAGGTCGAACCGATGAAGGGACCGGATGCCCCGGCGGTTCCAACGCATGTCCATGGCCAGCGATGGGACCGACGCCCAACCAGTTGCAATACATTCCTTGGGCCACTCAACTCCCATCGCTTCGATGCCCAAGCGACCCAGGAAGCGGGTTGCCATCGCTGGGACGTACCAATTACGCAGCTTGCTTGGGTGACTCCGGCGCTGGCTCCATTTGGCTCGGTGTTCGTCCCTACAACTATGCCAACAAGCCTGGCTCAGGCGATTTTCAACGGTCTCGCGCTGCCCACCGCGGCGTGTTTGTGAACGGCGACCAGTTGCAATTCCGGGACATTCTCGATGGCCTGTCCAACACGATTTGCATGGGCGAAATTGCCAGCGATATGGGGGACCAAGACATCCGAACCCGACCGTTGACTGGCACATCGCTTCAACCGGAAGACGCGCCCCAAGAGTGCATGCAATACGTTGCGGCTGATCGACCACAATACTGGAACGGAACGGCACCAATGGATGGTAGCGCTGGCAATGGACGTGGCTACCGATGGGCCAGTTCGTACACGGTTTACAGTGCGATCACGACCAATTTGCCGCCAAACCGCGAACTTTGCACAACGCAAAACTATGCCGAGCAGGTTACCCTTCCTCCATCGAGTCGCCACCAAGGTGGGGTCCACGTGTTGATGGCTGATGGGGCAATCAAGTTCATCACCGAATCCATTGAGGCCGGGAACTTAGACAACCCAATGGTTCGCCAAGGTGGAAACGCAGCGAACTTCAACCAGCCCGGTGCAAAAAGCCCGTACGGTTTGTGGGGTGCATTGGGAACTCGAGCAGGCAAAGAAACGTTCGAAGCAGACTTCTAGGTCGACGGCCGTTCGCAATCGATTTTTAAATGAAACGCCTCGGGAACAACTCGTCCCGAGGCGTTCTGTCTACATCAAGCATGACGTAAAGAACAACGGCTTTCGAGAAGGTCCGATCCCTGTGTTTCTGGATCCAAACGTGCACGTTGAATCGAATGCCCTCCAAGCTCGTTCCATCCATTTGCCTTACTGACTAACGATTCTGTTACTTCATTCACCCTACTGAGAGAAACTCAATGACTCGATTTCTGACAATTGCTTTTTTGGCGACTTGCTTGACCACGGTTGGATGCGGAGGATCTGACGGCGGACTCGCGACCGACAACGCTGACGCCGATGCCATGGCGCAGTACGAGGCGGAACAAGCAAAGGCTCAACAAGACATGGAATCTGACTACGCAGACCAAAAGTAGAAATTTGCATTCAAGCCATTTTCGAGCGAGAAGAAGAAAGGGGTGCGAACCCTTTCTTGCAGACAGTCTTGCCCCATTCGGGGTTGTT
Source organism: Rhodopirellula islandica (assembly GCF_001027925.1). NCBI lineage: Bacteria > Pseudomonadati > Planctomycetota > Planctomycetia > Pirellulales > Pirellulaceae > Rhodopirellula > Rhodopirellula islandica. Next base: position 191,085 of record NZ_LECT01000017.1, read on the forward strand.
GCTCTTTGATGGATTCATCTTTGCCGGGGCCGTCAGGCCCCGGTCTTTGATGCACTCCCTCCTCTGCCGAGGTCGTGCAGTTTTTAAGTGCCGATCCAGCAGTGACTTGTAGGACCTCGCTCGTTGTTGAGGCCGTGCAGTTTTTAGATGCTGTGTCAGTAGCGTCTTGAGAACCCCGCCCGACGAAGTTGGGAGGGGGCGGAAAGCAAGCGTTCAGCAAGATTTCCGGGGGAGGCATCACGCGCCGCCTCCCATGCCCGGCCCTCTCCCTTGCGAACGCCTGAACGGCGTCGCTCGACGTCCCCCCAAACTTCGTTTCGGGGGACGTGCAACATGCGGAAACTCGCTGAAAAGCGGCACCTATAAATTGCACGACCTCGCCAACGGGCGGGGGTCGCGAGATTTTGCGAGCAAGGGATTTAAAAAGCTGCTCGACCTCAGAAGGCCGACAGAGGAGCATCGCAGGTGGCGATGCGATCCCCGTGCGTGATGCGTTTCGTGGCGGTGGCTACGGGTTCGTTTCCGTTGGCAGGGATTCTTTCGTTTTCTGGATCACAGTTGGGATGTCGGTGCAGGCGACGTCGAGTCCCAAGCCGATGGCGAGGTAGTAATCCTCGACTCGGTGACCGGGCCAGCCATTGATTTTGTAGCCCAGTTCTTGAGCCTTCTTCACCATGTCACGTGAGGTGCCGGTGATCCGGCAGGCGATGTGCGTTGCTTGCAGTCGTTTGGCTCGCTCGATGAATTCGTCGGAAAGCGGTTGACTGGCGATGATTGCAGTCGGCCAATCGGCATCGAGTTGCCGCATCGTGACCAAGGGACGCTCGTCAAAGGAGGTGAAGAGATAGTCTGACCCTGCCGGTTTGTACTGCTTGGCCAAAGCATGCAGCTTCTGGCAATACTCCGAGACCCGTGCGTCGGGGTACAACGCCTTGTTCTTGGTCTTCATCTCCAGTTCCAAGTACACGCCTGGTTTGTCCTGGAAGTACTGCAGAAAATCCTCAAGCAACAGAAACGATTGCCCCTTCTTGGTTCGCACGCTGTTCAGTTCAGACGCCAGCATTTCTTCAACGGGGCCGCTGGCATCATGAGTTCGGTCGAGGCTGTCGTCGTGCAACAGAACCAACACGCCATCCTTGGTCATGCGGATGTCCGTTTCGAATCCGCGAATGCCTCGTTCGTAACAAGCTTGGAAGCCCTCCATGGTGTTTTCTTCGTACTCATGGGCGCCGCCGCGATGGGCCAGGATCAACGGCAACTGATCCGTGTCCTCGGCGTGACAGTTCCAACCCAACATCAGGCTGGCGAGCAGTTGGCACATCAAAACACAACGGAACATGGGAAGTCGATTCATTGAAGAGCAATCTCAATCCAAGGGAGGGAAGCATGACAGCAAGCCTTGAATCTAGCTTGGATGCAGAAGCCTATTCAACCCGCTGGTGAGAACTCGGGAAACGTGAATCGTGGGATGCTAGGATGAAAGTTTGATGAAGTCGGCAGGACGAAAACACTCGTGACAGGTCGGTGATGACAAAAGCAGACGACCGATCGGTGTCGCAGTTCTGACTGCGTGACTGCCACGTTTGTGCTCCCGGCGTTCCGGTGTTGTCTGGAGGAAAAGGGAGTTTGGTTGAGAAGCGGGCCTTGGGTTGAGATGCGTGCTGGCTGACAAATCGACCTTCTCTCGCGATGGACAAACGACTGGCGACCACGTGATGTTTTAGTTGTGAGCAAGGGGATCTTTCCACTCGCATGGATGCATTCGCTTTGTCCAAAATCAACGAGCCGGTTCGATCGATACCACTTCTCTAGCCGGTAGTGGCGGATCCAAAAGCTGCGGCTTCCCCGAGCGGTTCAATTTGCCGAGCCGGAAGATATGGTGAACGTTTGAATGGCCCTTGGCTGTACACCATCGATTCCCCTGGCGATGGCAAGCTTTGGAGGGCCCCCAATGGACTTAGCCTAAGCACGAAGCTGCGAGAGAATCATGAAGTTTTTTCGTTCGAAGGAACGCCGCCCCGCGTCCTCGTTCATTTTGCGTCGTCTGGAAGACCGCATTCTTTTTGACGCCGCCGTTGACGGTGGAGTCACCCCCGACCAGTACGACCCATCGGCTGCCCAAGCTGCAGTGGATACCAATGCAAGTTATGTCGAGGACGCTGCGTCAGTGTCGAACGACTTGTCCACCAATCAGAACGCGGACGCAGCGGCCGACGAGTCGGACGAATCCACACGTGAGTTGATCCTGGTCGATACCAGCGTGCAGGACTACGTCGTGATTGTTGACGATCTGTTGGCGAACGAAAACGGTTCCCGCACCTTTGAAATCGCGTTGCTCAGCACGGATGGCGATGGCGTCCAACAGATCACCGACATTCTGACAACGCGACAGGACCTCGATGCAATCCACTTGATCACGCATGGCGAAGACGCCGCGCTGCAGGTTGGCGACACTTGGCTGACGGCTGACAACCTCGACGCTTACGCAGGCGACATCGCTTCCTGGGGAAACGCGTTGACCTCGCAAGGTGACATTCTAATTTACGGATGTGATTTGGCGGACTCCGCTGAGGGGCAACAACTTGCCGATTCCATCGCGGCCCTGACCGGCGGCGACGTCGCTGCGAGCAACGACGACACGGGGTCCACTGACCACGATGCTGATTGGGAACTGGAATACCACCACGGCAATGTTGAAACCAGCGTGGCTGTTTCCGATGCATTGCAACAGTCCTACCGAGGCATTCTGGCGGTTGGTCCCGTCGTGTCGGTCGGTGCCGATCAAGAGGTGATGATCGGTCAAGAATTTTCCTTTGACGTGACTTTTGACAACACGGGCACGACCGCCGGATACGGTCCTTTCATTGATCTGGTCTTCCCTGCCAACGGCGCGGATGGCGCGGCGGGAACGGAGGCTCCCGATGGCATTGCATTCTCAAATGCAACGTACCTGGGACAACAATTGACGGTGACCAAGATCACGTTCCCGCCAAGCGGCGTGGTGGAACACCCGTACGCCGTTGATGCCGCGGGGGATCCGTTGTTGGTGACGGGGACACCCGGCGATCAACTGGTCGTCGTTGAATTGCCGTTCGGCAGTGTCACTCAAGACCAGCCAGAAGTCACGGTCCAGATCAATGCGTCGGTCAGTGAACTGGCTGACATGGGAACGCCTCTGAAAATCCAAGCACGTAGCGGTTTCCGGTTCGGTGACAGCCCTGTTGGAGGCGTTGCTTCGATTCTCAGTGACACGGATTCGGATGTCACTGACCCAGACAATGCGGGAACCAGCTGGTCAGAACAGCTGGCGATCACCCCGACGTTGATGTCGTTACGGACCGAGTACGTGGGTCCTGAGAATGAAACAGCGACCGGCCCCAACCACCAACGCCAATACCGTGCCATCGCAGACATTGCCGCCGGCCAAATCATCACGTCGTTGGACATCATCGATTCCCTGCCCGACAACATCGTCGTGACGGGCATCGACTCCGTCGTGGTCGGTGGCCAGACGCTCACGGGAGCCGACTACACGGACAATTTGGCTTCGCTGACCGGACCGGGTGCGAACGAGGAATTGGTGGTCACGATTAGCGACGACTACGACACCTTGGGTGGCGGAGTGGTTGGTACGACCAGCACCAGCGATGTGGAGGTGACGTTCAGTTTCTATGTCGCTGAGATGGACGCCGTTGGGGACGAAGTGATTGGCCCGACGGGGGAAGACGACACCATTGCGAACCCTGACAGTCGATCGATCAACGATGCGCGAGCGATCGGTGACTGGACTCCAATCGACACCCGCGACGCTGCCTCGGCAAACAATGCGGTCGCCGACGCGTCAGGAAGCGAACATATCCTGGATGACAAGGCCATCGCGATTCAGAAAACGGTCGCCATTGCGACCGACACGGGAGCAGCGGGAGCGACCCCTGGTGACACGCTGGAGTACACCCTGACGTTCCAGATCAGCGGCTACTTCACGTTCGGCAACATCGTCATCACCGACACATTCCAAGACGGGCAGGAATTCGATTTCACGTATGGTGCAACATTCGACATCATCGACAGCCAAGGCCACGTGACGGGCAATTTCACCGTTCGTGAAATCACGGATCCCGATGGCGGTGAACGTTTGGTGGTGGATCGGACACAGATCGATCGCACGGACGACGACGGGCCTGACGCGGTTCCGGGAACGGCTGATGATGAAGACGGAGTCACCCCTGATGGCACCGATGGTTCGACCACGTTGGTGTTCGATGTTTCGGGAATGATGCAAGACGCCGATGGAAGCGAAGACGGCATTTTGCAAGGCGGTCTCTCGTTCAACGATGACGACAGCGACATCCGCACGGCAGCGACCGGCGTGATCCGGTTTCGCACGGTGATCCAAGAGGATTACGCCGACACGTTTGAGTCGGGTGACCGGAGCGTCGATCAAGGCGACGCGATCACCAACAGCACGCTGGAGATCACCGGTGAGGTTCGCGAAAACGTAGAGGAAAACGGTGGCACCGGTGACATCACCAAAGTTCTGCACGAAGAACAAGACAACTCGTCGGCCAGCATCGACATTCAGCGTGGAACTTTGGCAAAAGAAGTCTATGCGATCAATGGCGACACCACCCTGGTCAACGGCCCCGATGGGCTGCCGCAATTGGTGGCAGGCGACCGGGTGACCTACCGAATCACCTACACCTTGCCGTCAAGCGATTTCGAAGACCTCGTGCTGACGGACTTCTTGCCACTGCCCATCTTCGTTGCCGGAGACCACAACGCCGACGGCACCACCGGCGATGTGTGGACCTTCGATGCCGACAATGACTTTGATGCGGTTTCCGGAACCATCGAAGTCGGAGCCAACGACACGTTCTTTGATGATTCCGGAATCACTCCGACGTTGACAGTCAATTCCAGCAACGGCTTGGAAATCGAAATTGGCAACTATGATGATCCTAGCAGTTCCTCCAGGACGATCGAACTGTACCTGACCGTCACGGCTCAAGACACGCCGACGGCGGATGGTTTGCACCTCACCAACATTGTTCGCGTGGAAGAAGGTACCACCCAGCAGACGCCGACGATCATTGATCGCATCGTGCAAATCGAAGTCACGCAGCCGGTGTTGAATGTCACCAAGGGAGTCATCGACGCGGATTCGGCCAACGAGACGTACTCGGGGCCAGTCGGTCCTGCTGGCGTCACATTCGAAGCGGCGGGAACGGCAGCGGGTGGATCACCATTCACAGGCACGATCAACTCCGCCAATTTTGCCACTCAAGGGATTCAAGCGGACATCACCGGTGGTGTCGACGCGGGCGACGTTGTCCGCTACGCCATCGTGGTTGAAAACACCGGTTCCAGTCACAGTGGAGCGTTTGATGTTGCCATTCGAGATGTGTTGCCAGCCGGGATGAACTACGTGGCGGGCAGCTTGCAAGTTGTCGATGGTACCGGAGCAGCGGTTGCCTACACGGGCAGCGATCTCGACCTGTTCACCACCGGCATTGAACTGACTGATCCAAGTCCGACCCAAGGTGCGATCGAAGGCTACGACGCGAACCATGGCAAGAACGTGATCGTGTTGATCTATGACTTGCAAGCCACCGTCGCAGTGAGCCCCGGCGAGACGTTGCCAAACACGGCGAGCGTCACCAATTTTGCGGGCCAGGAATCCGGTGCGAACCACATTCCGGATGGCATCACCGTCACCGCTGATGTGACGACCGACGCCGTCATTGGCACGAAGACACTCGTTGGCACCGAAATCGTGTCGGGCGCCAACGGTCAATATGCCGCAGTCATTGGCGAGCTGGTCAACTACGAAATCACCTTCACCATTCCCGAAGGCACCACCGAGAACGTGACCATCGTCGACACGCTCGACAGCGGTCTCCGATTCGTTGGGCAAACCGGCGTCACCACGAACAACTTGACGATCGAAAACCCGATCACGCCCACCGTCAGCCTGGATGGTCGGCGCGTCACATGGGACCTGGGGGATCTAACCGACACGGACATCAGTGACAACGCCGACGGCACCATCACGATTTCGTATCAAGCGGTGGTCGCCAACACTTCCGGAAACCAATATGGCACGCGACTTGACAACACCGCCGGTTTCAACAGCGAGGATAGCCAACTCACGTCTGTCACTCCTGCCCAGGATGTGAACGTGGTGGAACCGGCCGTGACGATCAGCAACTCAGTTGAAGTGGGAGGCATCGCGAGCCAGACGACTGGTGATGCTGGGGACCCGGTGGAGTACACCGTGGAACTGACCAACACCAGCACCGTCGACGCGTTTGACTTGAACTTTGCGAGTGAACTGCCCACGGTTTCCGATGGTTCATCTGCCATCCTGGGTGCGGCCTTCACGATCAACGACACCGCTGGCCTGCTCGACGCCAGTGACTTTGAACTCATCGGAGACGACGCGACCGGTTACACGTTGCAACTGAAGCCAGGCACCGATTTTGACATGTTGCAATCACAGGCCGGACGCAAAGTCACCTTGAGTGTAACCGGCACGATCGCTCACACCGTCACACCGAATCAATCACTCGTCAATCGCCCTGAGGTGAGCTGGACCAGCCTGGACGGAGACGTCGGCAATCGCTCGACGGAATCGACTGTGGACACCGGTGAGCGTGACGGCACCCCCTCAGGCAGCAACACCCACGACTATCTCGCCAGCAACGCTGCCACCATCACGATCAATGCTCCGGCTTTCAACAAGTCACTGTTCTCGACCAATGAAACAGAAACGTCAGGCAGTGACGTCACCATTGGGGAACAGGCCACGTTCGCCTTGCTGGTTTCTTTGCCAGAAGGGAACTCTTCCGGCATCGTCGTCACCGATTTGATGCCCGATGGGCTGAAATATGTCGGCTACACGTTGGTCACCGACGCGGCCTCTTCGGGCGGACTGATGGTGGCGGACTATGACGGCACACTCAATTCACCCACGGTCGCGGGGGGCGCCGGAGCAGGTGACGATGTCACGTTCACGTTTGACGCGATCAACACGACTGTTGACAACGATGGCACCAACAACTCGTTCTTGATCTTGGTCGAAACGGTCGTGGTGGATGTCGATACCAACGTCGGCACTGCCGCAGGTGCCAACCAAACCCAATTGTCCAACACCGCCACGATTGACGCTCTTGATGATGGTGTGGGGACCAACATCGTGACTTCCAACGCGGCCATCGTCGATGTGGCCGAACCCAATATCAACATCGTCAAGGACATCGTTGATAGTGATGCCAACGCCGGCGACACCATGACGATCCAGTTGGCCGTGTCCAACACAGGGCTCGGCGATGCCTATGATGTGGTGGTCGATGACATTCTCAACGGCAGCCACTACGACCTCAGCAGTGTTTCCGTGGGAGTGGCGGGCAATGAGTACCCAGCCGACTTCACCGCAAATTACAACTCGATGACCGGGGAAATCGAGTACTCCGGCGGAACCATCCTCGCTGGTGACCGTGTGACCTTTGAGGTGACCGCGACGTTGCTCAACACAGTCCAACCGGACGCCGTGCTGATGAACACGGCTCAGGTCAGGCAAGCCACCACGCTTCAGGGTGATGTTGTTGGTGAGCGAAACGACACCGATGCCGACAGCGACTCGGTTCATATTCGCGAACACAGCCTCTCCGGGTTCGTCTACTTCGATGCTGACAATGACGGTGTCAAAGACGCAGGGGAAACTGGGATCGAAAACGTGGAGGTTCGGATTCAAGGCACAGACCATCTTGGTCAGGATGTGGACATCACGATCCAAACCGATGCCGACGGTTCATACTTCTTTGGCGATCTTCGTCCTGGAACTTACTCGATCACGCAGACACAACCCTTGTTCGCTGACAATGGCAAGGCATACCTCGACGGCAAGGACACGCTCGGTGCACCAAGCTTGGTTGGCAGTGACGATTCGTTGAACGATACCTTCACGAATCTGGTATTGCCTCTGTCGAGTGAAGTCGATGGAACCCATTTCAACTTTGGCGAATTGGAAGAAGTCGAACTCAGCGGTTTCGTCTATCACGATGCTGACAACGATGGTGTCCAAGATGCGGGCGAAGTGGGCATCGGCGGTGTCACCATCACGCTGGACGGCGTAGACGACAACGGCGTGATCGCTTCGCAAACGATTGTTACCAACGCGGACGGTTCCTATGCCTTCGACGGACTGCGTCCCGGCACGTACACGCTGACGCAAACGCCGGTGGCAGGCAACGCACCGTCGGGACGTCCGTACATGGACGGCAAAGAGACCGATGGCAACCACGGCAATGGTGATACATCGGTCAACGAAGTCATTTCGTCGATCGACTTGGTCGCTGGCAACACTGGTACAAACTACAATTTCGCCGAAGTCGTCGAGTCGACTGTTTCGGGCTACGTCTATCACGACACCGAAAACGACGGCAGTCGGGCTGGCAACACCGGATTGGGCGGAGTCACGGTCACGTTGACCGGAACCGATGACCTGGGCAACACGGTGAACTTGACGACCACAACCTCTTCGGCGCCGGGGACACTGGGGTACTACGAGTTCACTGGCCTGCGTCCCAGTGATGGTACAGGGTATGTGATCACACAAAGCACGCCAGCTGGTTACCTCGACGGCAAAGACTCCGTCGGTAGTCAAGGCGGGACGCTGAACAACGACGCCATCACCAGCATCATCGTGTCCGATACCGCGGGAACGGAGAACAACTTTGGTGAAATCCTACCGTCTAGCCTCGCTGGGATGGTCTTCAACGACAAAGACCACGATGGCGTGTTGAACAATGACGACGAAGCCATTGAATCGGTGACGATCACGCTGACAGGGGTCGATGATCTCGGAAACGTGGTCCATCGAACCACGCAAACTCAGGCGGATGGAACTTACCGGTTCGACAACCTACGCCCCGCTGACGCATCGGGGTACACGCTGACGGAAATCCAGCCAGCGAACTTCAACGATGGTGTTCATTCGGATGGCTCTTTGGCCAATGGTGATACCACCGTCACCAATGTGATTGGCAGTGTCAATCTGAATCAAGATCAGGACGGCACCGGTTACAACTTTGCCGAACGGGGCGTCGGAATCGAGGGCACCGTGTTTTTGGACGCCAACCGGGACGGCATTCTCGACGGAGGCGAAACTGGTCGCTTGGTAGGCATCACGATCGAACTTTATGCGGCCGACGGAACCACGCTGTTGGATACGACGACGACCGCCGCGGATGGAACCTACCTGTTTGCCGATCGGAAATCAGACACCTACATCGTTCGCCAAGTTCAACCGTCACAGTACACGAGCTCGTCTGCCAATGAACGGACCATCAACGTTCCATTGGCGGGAATGTCAGGCGTGGATTTCGGGGAACAGCTGTGGGAGATCGGTGACACGGTTTACTTCGATCAAGACGGCGACGGTATCCAAGACGCCGGCGAACCCGGCATCGGCAACGTTGGCGTGACCTTGACGTACGCGGGAGCGGACAACACGTTTGGATCCGCGGACGATACCACGCAATTCACCACCACCGATGCCAACGGAGCGTATTCCTTCACCGACCAGTTCAACGGCGATTATCGGATCAGCATCGCCGACGCGTCGCTACCCGGTGGACTTTCGGGGACCGCGGAAATCGATGACGTGAATGTCCTCGTTGATGGCACGTCGCACGTCACTGTCCTGGACGGGCACCGCAACGACGTTGACTTTGGATACGCGAGCACCGGTTCGATTGGAGATTCCGTGTGGTTGGACATCAACGGAGACGGCATTCGACAAGGTCAAGAACGCGGGCTCGCCGATGTCACCGTTGACCTGCAATTTGCGGGTTTGGATGGGATCTTTGGCAACGACGATGACTTCACGATCGAAACCACCACCGACGCAAATGGCGTGTATTCGTTCGATCACTTGCCGGTGGGTGATTACCGCGTCGAAATCGACACCAATGATGCGGACCTGCCCGCTGATCTGGTCGCCAGTCCTGGAGTGGATTCCATCGCGGGCGTCGCGGAAGTCACGCTTGCGGATGGTGAAACCCGGTCCGACATTGACTTTGGGTTCGCCGGTTCGCTCGTCATTGGTGACCGCGTCTACATCGACCACAACGCCGACGGAGGCGGTTTTGACAGCAGCGATGGTGACCGGGGAATCGCAGGTGCCACGGTTTCGCTCGACATCGACTACGACGGAGACGGGACGTTTGACCACACACTGATCACCGCGACCGACGCGGACGGCCAATATCAGTTCAACACACTCATTGCCGGTGATTATCGAGTGCGAGTGGACTCGTCAACACTCGGTGACAACATCGCAACGACCAGCACATACGATCTGGATGCGGTCCACGACGATCAAACGTTGGTCACGCTGACACCCGGCAACGACAACGACACGGCCGATTTTGGATATCCTGGAATCGTTGACTATGCGGTTACAAACATCTCTTCGCTAACGGATGCGGCGCAGGGGGGTGACACCTTCACTTATGAAGTCACTGTCACGAACCTCGGCGAGCGTGACGGCACCGGTGTCGTGGTGGTGGATCAGTTCCCGATGGACATCCTGGACGCAAACGGCATGGCCCATGATCAACCGGGCGACGCCACTTGGGATTTCGCAAATGGCACTTTGACTTGGAACGTGGGGGACCTTGACGTTGGCCAAACCGAAACGCTCACGGTCACCGTGCAGGTGCGTCAAATTCCTCTCGATCCACTTGCCGATCAGATCATCACGACCGCTACCGTCACTGATGACACGCTGAACGGTCCGGAAATCACGGTGTCCAACAACACCGATTCAACTCTTGATGAGCTGATCGTCTTTACGTTTGATTCCTTTACCAACGAAGGCAATTGGGCCAACGACAATCCACGTGACGATCTGCCACAGGGGTGGTGGCACGCCCCGGGAGATCCGACCGAACGACAACTGCGCCCCGTCCCGGTCGATCCAATCTTCAGTGGGTTGGCCGAGCCAGGTACAACGCTCAGCATTCGGATCTATGACGAGAGCGGACGCTTGATCGGAGACCGCCAAGTGGTCGCAGACACCGGTGGAAACTGGTTGGCAACGTTCCCAGGCAGTGTGATTTGGAAGCACCCACATCGCATGGAAATTGAACAGGTCGCTTCCATCGAGAACGCGAACCAGGATGCTGGGTTCAACCTGCGTCGATACTTCCATCCGGCCAACCACTCGTCTCTGATGATGACCGAGCGGTTGACTGTTAGCGGCGTGATGCGAGAGACGGCATATGAAACACTCGAAGTGATACATATCGCACACAACGATCCATTGCAGCTTGGTTGCAAAGCGCATCGTTATCAATTGAACACGGCATCCACCAACGTGTCATCAAAGTAGCGTCGAGCCTGCTTGAGACGCGCCGTCAATCTTCAGACGTTCAATCACGCCCCGTTCGAGGCGTGGTTGAACACGCTGTTTTTGGGCCTGTTTGACGGTCCAGTTCAGCCGAAAGGTGTTGGTGAAAATTCCATTTGCGCGTTTGCGCAATCGGCCAAACTCCTATGAAGCGTCATGTTGCATCGCACCTGTACAAAAGGTCGGTGGCGCGACGAGTGTTAAGTTCACCGCGATGATTCATTGCGTGGATCACAGACACCCTCCACTCGGATTGACGGATGCTTCAGCTTTCAAATCTGTCGGATGCTCGACGACCTGTTCGCCGACGACACTTGGTGTGTTCATTGGGATGCGTCGCCACAATTGCCTCGCTCTTGCCGAGTGTCACTTCGGCGCAAACCGGATCGCTGGCCGCTTATGAGAATTCATATTCACCTCAGATCCAAGTCGCTGCCGATTCCGACGCCAGCGAGTTGAGTTCGCTGCAACAACTCGCGCCCGTGCAGGATGGCTATCGACCATGGTGGCAGGATGTGCTGACTACCCCGATGCAGGCCGATTCCAACACCGTCCTGATTGGTGTGGAAGACTTGCTTGTGCGAACGCTTCAGAATTCTTCCCAGGTCAAGGTGTTCAGCGACCTGCCATTGATTCGCCAGACTGCGATCACGGAAGCTTGTGCTGCCTTTGACTGGAATGCGTTCATGAACACTCGGTGGGACGACAATTCCGATCCCGTTGGCAACGTCCTGACGACGGGCGGATCCGATCGCTACCACAACCACCAATGGACAGGGAGTGCCGGCCTGGCTCGACGCAATCACTACGGTGGGCGTTTCGAGGTCGCTCAGGACTTTGGTCACCAGAATACGAACAGCACTTACTTCCAGCCCAACAACCAAGGCACAGCGAAACTGCGTCTCAGCTACATTCAACCGCTGATGCAAGGTCGTGGCAAGGTTTACAACAACTCGTTGGTTGTGTTGGCTGCAATTGACACTTCGATTGCCGAAGACGAATTTTCGCGGCAATTGCAATCTCATTTGCTGGAGGTCACGCGAGCCTACTGGGCGTTGTACCTGGAACGCGCCACGTTGGTGCAAAAGCGACGGTCGCTCGAACTCGCGCAGCAGGTTCAAGACAGTCTGCGGGCTCGTGCCAGCGTCGACGTGGTCGGCAGTCAACTCGCACGAGTCGATGCCGCCGTTACCAACCGGCGATCAGAACTGGTGCGTGCCGAAATGGCCGTCCGGAACGCTCAAGATCGAGTTCAAGCTCTGGTGAATGATCCTGAGTTTGCCATGACCACGAACTTAGAGATGGTTCCCGTCGATCTGCCTCGTTTGGAATCAACCCACCTGGCCGTGGGTGACGTGTTGTCAACAGCGATGCAAAAACGGCCTGAGATCGACCAAGCGATCAAGCAAATCAAAGCGGCTTGTGTGCGTCTGAACATGTCCAAGAACGAACTGTTGCCCCAGTTCGACTTCATTGGCGAAACATATGTCGCTGGTCTTCGCGGGCACAGTGACATCGGTCGGGCGTGGACGGATCAGTTCAGCACCGGAGAACCCAGCTATGCGATCGGTCTGTCCTATCAAATGCCGATTGGCAACCGAGCGGCCAAGGCCCGATTGCAGCGCCGGCGATTGGAAGTGCGGCAATTGCAAAACCAGTTCAATGCCACCGCCGAAACCCTGTTGATGGAAGCCAAAGTCGCCGTCCGGGAAGTTCGCACGGCAGAACGAGAATACCAAGCCAAGTTCGCCGCCATGGTTGCCGCGGAAACACGCCTGGACAGCATCCAGCAGCGTTGGTCGCACGTCCCAGGACAGAATGGTTCAATCGGCTTGTACCTGGAAGATCTGCTCGCCGCTCAATCTCAACTGACAGACGCGGAATCTGAATTCACACGTGCGCTGACGACCTACAACTTGTCGCTCATGAACGTCAAACGAGCCAGTGGCACCCTGCTGGAAACCGAGCAAGTCACCGAAGGCGTCGCAGAGACCGGTGGTCTCCCGACGAAGATTCTTGACAAGCCAATTCTCGAGTGACCAAGTTTCGACAGCGGTGCCAACGCTGCGTCCGATGATGGTTTGGGTGAATGATTCGCCTGCTTGTTAACTGTCTCTCACCTTTGGTCTCCGGTAACACGGACTCTTGCTGTTCTGTGTTACCAGGGACACCAAAAACTCACGCCCACCGAACTCCTATGATCCCACCCCGGTTGCCTGCACTCTCGCAATGGCTTGGCTTCGCTGAAAGGCGAAAGCAGGCTTCGTGTGATGAGATCCTTCCATCGGCGAAGACACTCGCCTGTGCAATCAGTTCACTCAGTGACAGTGAACTGCGTTGGCATGCGAATTTGTTGCGAGATCAACAAACGGGTCCCCATTCCGCATGTTTGAGTGAGCGTTCGGGGAATCAAGATTCGCAACTCACAACTCATGCGATGGCCTTTGCGGTTGCTGCGATTCAGCGGCAACTTGGTTACACGGTCTACGACGTTCAACTCCAAGCCGCTCTGGTGATGTCCAGCGGCCAGATCGCTGAAATGCAAACCGGCGAAGGAAAAACGATCACCGGCGCGGTCGCGACGATCATTCATGCGATGCGTCACCAGCAGGTTCATGTTGCAACGTCCAATGCCTACCTTGCCCGCCGTGACTGGGAATTGCTCGCCCCCGTTTTTGATCGGCTGGCGCTGAGTTCGGGGCATTCATCAGCCGATCAGTCCCCCCGTGAAAAGCGGGCCGCTTATCAGTGCGACATTGTTTTCGCGACGGGATATCAGTTTGGATTTGACTACCTACGCGATCAAATCACGCTCGCCGCTCAACCGCGCAAGCAACTTGGACAATCCATTCGCGAATCACTGCGTGGGCAATCCGATCCGCAGCAGTTGCGTTGCCAAACGCGACATCAAGTTGCGATCGTGGATGAAATCGATAGTGTTCTGATCGACGAGGCCATGACACCGTTGGTTTTGTCGCAGCAACGCCCGCAGGTCCGCGACAATTCGCTCGTGTCTTCCCCTGACAATGAATCGTCCCACCAGACCAGTGTCTTCGATGCGGCGCGAGCTTGCATGCAGACGCTGGTTCCAGGCACCAATTTTCAGGTCGATTCGCTGCAGCAAACCGTTCAACTTACGGAACTGGGAATTCAACGAGCCTTTGAATGGTTGCAGACGCGCCGGATCAAATTGTCCATGCCATGGCCGAACTACATTCAAACCGCATTGCGAGCGGAGTGTCTGCTGACCCGCGACATCGACTACGTCGTGCGGGATGGAAAAGTGCAGATCGTCGATTCCTCCACCGGCCGGATCGTGCCCGACCGGCAATGGAGGTCAGGATTGCACCAAGCGGTGGAAACAAAAGAGCACGTCCCATTGAGCGAATCACGGCGCACGCAGGCGCGCATGTCCCGGCAACGCTACTTCGCTCGCTACGAAACCTTGTGCGGGATGACGGGCACCGCGTCGGGACACGAACGGGAATGGAAACAATCGTATGCCTTGAAAGTGCATGCCATCCCGACGCGTCTTCCCTGCAAACGACGCGTCGAGCCCACGCTCTATTTTGCTGACCACACACAGAAACTCGCCCGCCTTGCGGATGAGGTCTCAGAACATCACCAGATCGGGCAACCCATTCTGATCGGCACTCGAAATATTTTGCAAACCAAGCAAGTCTCCAAAGCTCTTATGCAAGCCGGTTTGAACCATCACCTTCTGAACGGCGTGCAAGACGAAACCGAAGCGGCTCTGATCGCCGCGGCGGGAACGTCTTCCGCGATCACGGTGGCAACCAACATGGCAGGTCGTGGCACCGACATTTCGGTTGACGAAAGAGCACTGGCCGCTGGGGGGCTGCACGTCATCGGGCTGGAACGAAACCTGTCCGCTCGAATCGATCGCCAATTGCTAGGACGGGCCGCACGCCAAGGACAACCCGGCAGCGGTCGGTTCTATGTGTCCGCCGACGACGAATTGGTTCAACGACACGACCCTGGATTGCAATCGATCCTAAGCCGATTGAAGTCACCAATCCCAAACGAGGCCTGGGATCGCCGAATCCAACAATTGCAAACCATCGCGGAACGAGAAAACTTTCGCATTCGAAAACAGACCGCCCAACAAGAGGAATGGCTCGATGAACTTCGCCAACAGGTCGCCTGAGAGCAAACATGCCCGTCCAATGCCGTTGTCCCCCAGAATGCGACTCAATCCATCGGTGTTTGCTGTCCTGATGCCGGCAACGTTGCTGCTGGCAATGTCAGTGTTCGCAAATTGCGTCCAGGCCGAGATTCCTTCCGGTCGATCCCCCGAGTCGTTTTCTGAACCCTTGGAAACGATTGACTTGGCCGCAGCAGAACCTGGTGTTGTGGATACGTTGGCCGTTCGCGAAGGCGACGCGGTCAAGACGGGGGATTTGATTTGCCAACTTCGCTGCGATGTGCTCAAGGCGACTCGTCATGCCACGCTGACCAAGATCAATGCGACCGGCAAACGCGAGGCAGCGGCAGCAACGCTTTCCCATCACCAAAACCATTTGAATCAACTTCAAGCGTTGCTTGCGAAGAACCATGCCAACGATCAGGAAGTTGCCGACGCCCAATTCAACGTTCAGATCGCGGAAGCACAGTTGCAAACGGTCGACGATGAACGAGCGACGTTGCGAGCCGAGTTGGAACAGATCGAGGCACAGATCGCCCGCCGCCAAATCATCGCTCCCACCGATGGCATTATTTTGCAATTGCCAGCGCGGGTTGGCGAACGAGTCGGCACCTCTGACTCTCCCGTCGCCCAATTGGTCGTGTTGAACAAACTCCGTGTGCGGTATCACCTCACCACCGTTCAAGCGGCTCAATTGTCGGTTGGATCGCAACAAACGCTGACCTTTCCTGACTTCGGCACGCACGCGATTGGAACGGTTGACTTCATCGCCCCGACCACCGATCCCAGCAGCGGAACGGTTCGCGTGGAACTGTTGATCGACAATGCCAACAGACGGCATCGATCGGGAGTTCGGTGTCAGTTGAAGTTGCCGGATGCATCCCATGCCGAACCGATGCAGGCAACTGTCCTGCATCGACGCTCTCCCCAATGACCCTTTCCTGCTGAATCCTTCGCATCGCGAAAATCGATTTGCCTGGGAAACCATAGTGCTTCACCAAGCCACCGCTCCTTCTGAAACAGTTCTGCCCCGCTCGATCAATATGCCTGTCATCACACCATCCAGTGGAACTGCTTTTCAAGCAATTCCACCTGAGAGTCTCACTGCACAAGATTCCGGCACACCGCAGCACCGCATTGATTCGGCGCAGGTTCGTAGCACGGAATCCGCCTCCGAATTCGCTGAACTGCAGTGGCAGATTGACGCCACCGCCGCGATCGCTGAATTGATGTCGAAGATCGCATCGGCACGCCGTCTGGACGAGGCCCATTTGATTGTTGCGAATGCATTGCGAGAGTTCTTGGGAGCCGATGTGGTGGCAGTCGGGACTGTGAATCCAGGCTCTTCGCTGGTGCGTGTCCGTAGCGTTTCCGATGTGTCATCGATCGACGAAAGTTCGCAAGTTTCGCAACAGTTCGAGCAAGCAATGTCGGAAAGTATCGTGCGTTTTCGAGAACAACTTGCACGCACGACGGTGGTCGATCCAGACTCCGAACACGTGGCTTTGATGCAATTGGCTCACGAACGGTTGCTAAGCGTGACGGGGACGCAGTGCGCCGTCTCGTGCCCCCTGTTCTCCCAACTTGGTCCGCAGCAGACTCCGTCCGACCCTGAGCATCGAGAACTCAGTGCCACGCAAAGCGACCCCGTCGCGGTCTGGACAGCCCTTTTCCGGCAACGTCCAACGGAGCTGGATCGCTGGAAATATTTTGCCAACGCCTGCCAACAACCGCTGGGCGAATCATTGGCAGTCGCCGGACGGGCCTGCGAAGGCCCACTGGCCCGACTTCGACGTGTGGTGAGCGAGTCTTCCGCTTGGACCCGCAAGAAAATGGTGCTTGGTGGTTCCTTGGCGATTGCTTTGGCCATGACGATTCCGATCCCGCATCGGGTTGGCTGTGTTTCCGTACTGCAGCCGGTCGAACAACGGTTCGCCGTCGCTCCCCATGACGGGATCCTCGAACAAGCCATGGTGCGAGCGGGTGAGCAGGTTCACACCGGGCAACTGCTGGCTGAAATGGATGCAACCGATCTTCGATTGCAGATCGCGGACGTGACGGCTCAAAAGGAACGAGCAGAAAAGAAACGCGATCTTCATCGAGCCAGCGGTGATGCCGCATCGACCCAGTTGGCTGAATTGGAAACCGATGAATTGGCCGCCCAGTTGGCATTGCTTGAGCATCGTGCAGCTCATCGACAGATCGTCAGCAGCATCGATGGGATTGTGTTGCGGAGCGAGTTGGACGAAGCCCGCGGTGTGCCTGTCCGAACTGGCGATGTCCTGATGCAAGTTGCACCGCTGGAAACATTGCGAGCTGAGCTCGAAATCGCCCCTGCAGATCTCGCCCATATCAAGCTGGGGCAAACCGTCAGTTTGGTCCCCGACGGCAATCCACTGCACCGGGTCCAAGGGACGATTGATACCATCCGCCAAGCGTCGGAAGTTCGGGAAGGTCGCAACGTGTTCCTGGCGACTGTCACGATCGACAACCACGACGGTCGCTTGCGTCCTGGGATGAAGAGCCGGACCAAGGTCGACGCCGGCTATCGAGCCAGTGGTTGGGTGCTGTTTCACAGCGCGATCGAGAAAACTTACGGGATGCTGCGATGAACGGATACGATTCCCAATCTTTTGAACTGGCCAACGCTCACTTGCAGCGACGCGATGGACTGAGCGTCCGCTTGCATGAATCGCGAGGGGAAGCGACCTACTTGGTAAGCGATGGGGTGTCCTCGAATTTCCATCAATTGGGGAGCGCACAGTATGCGTTTCTCTCCGCCCTGGATGGCAAGACTAGCCTGGAAGAAGTGACGGGGCGGATCGCCAGTGAACTTCCCAAATTGGCACTGACGGCCAGCCAAGCCGAACAGACCGCTCGGTACCTGCTCGATCATCAACTCATCTTTGCAGTCGATGCGAATGGTGAACCACTCAATGCCACGAATCGTTTGCAGCGGCAATCGGAACGCGCCGCACAACAACGCAAACAAGAGAATGCCAATCCGCTGTTCCTGAAGTTTCCGCTGGGCAATCCAACACGCCTGCTGAACGCGATCGTTCCGTGGACGCAATGGCTGTTTGCGCCCGCCTGCATTGTCTTCGCAATTGCCTTGGGCCTGATTGCGATGGCGAGATTGTGGCAGAACGCAGATGAACTTGCCGTCAGCCTGCAAGGAGTCATCTCCCCGACATCCGGGATTTGGTTGGCGGTGACCTTCGTCGGGTTGAAGATCGTTCACGAACTGGGGCACGCCATCGCCTGTCGTCGGCTTGGCGGCACCGTTCGCGAAACCGGAGTCGTGTTCATTCTGTTCGTCCCCATTCCCTATGTGGACGTCACGTCCGCGTGGGACTTTCCGTCCAAGCAACAACGGATGCTCGTTTCGGCTGCGGGGATGATGGTCGAAATGATGGTGGCGTCCTTGGCTGCGATTGCTTGGTCATTGAGTCACGATCCTGTCGTGCGGTTTCATCTGACAAATTGGATGTTGATGGGAACGCTCACGACGGTTCTCTTCAACGCGAATTTCCTGATGCGTTTTGACGGCTATTTTTTGCTCTCCGACGCCATAGGAATCCCCAATCTCGCTGCCCTTTCTCGGCAATGTGTTCAGGCTAGGTTGAAACAACTGTTGTTGGGATCAACGAGCAAACTTCCCGCTGACATGATGCAACATCAGACGGTGCTGATGTCTTACGGTGTCGCCGCGATGATTTGGCGATGGATCGTTTGCATGGGACTCGCCGTAGCCGCATCGAAACTGTTCAACGGCTTTGGTTTGATTCTGGCAATCGCGAGTTTGGTGGCATGGTTTGGCCGTCCAGCGATGGGGATTCTAAAATCGTTGGTGGCCGATACCGTGGAAGGTGCCAGTGCTCGGCGGACGCTCGTGCGCCGCACGGTTCCCTCATTGCTCGGGATCGTGGTCTTGATGTGTCTCACGCCATGGCCGGGGCGAGTTTCCTCGCCCGCGGTGGTCCGGTTCCATCAAGCGGAAATCGTGCGGGCTCAGACAACTGGCTTTGTCGATCAAATTTTGGTGCAACCAGGCCAATTCGTTCATGCGAATCAACCCATCGCCAAACTGAAGAACCAAGCTCTCGTCACCGAGATCGAATCGTTGCAAAGCCAAGTCGATGCCGCACGCATTCGTGCACGGCGAGAATGGGCGGATGGAAAGATTGCCTCGCATCATGCCGAAGTCGCGGTTGCGGACTCGCTGCAGAGTCGATTGAACAACCGTCGCGAACGTTTGGAATTGCTCACCATCCGCGCCGGTTCCTCCGGACGAGTCATGCTGCCGCCGCAAACCGCGTCGTTAGATGATTGGCTGGGACGATATGCTCGGGAAGGAACGGAACTGGCCAGGGTCGTTGATCCCGCGAGGAAAGAACTGCTCGTCAGCATCGGACAATCCGATCGAAATACATTTGCCGAATGCGTCAACGAGATCGTCGAGTTCGTGCCTCACTCGGCCCTGCCAGTCACTTCGGCAAGGCTCGAACGAGTCGAGCCCACCGCAACTGATCAAACCGATCCTCGCCTCACTGCATCGGCTGGTGGTCCGTTGACCGAACACAGGATCGCCACCGAGACACGCTTGATTGCCCCCCGATTTGAGGCTGTGGTCAAGCTCGATCCACAGGCATCGATCCAACTCGCCAGCGGCTTGACCGGCCAAGTCCGCCTGGATCGTCGCCCCCGTTCCATCGCGGGCTATCTGTTGATGAAATTCCTCTGAGTCCTCCATCCATCGTCGAGGAATCCGATGGACACTATCGCGAGAATCAAAGGAGCAGACCTTTGGCTCGCGTTCTGCCGTCAAATTGTCCGTTGAGATCGATAAGAGGTCGCAACGTCTGGGAAGAGCGCAAGGGTGGGTGGAGCGAAATGCCCCCATTGGATGGCCAGGTCCGAAAACGCGACCTATTGTTTTAGGCCGGTCGGCAGGAGGCAGGAGTCTTTCGGCATTGAAACTGTTTTGGCGATCGTTGTTGCTCTTCGGAACAACCGCGGCAAATGCCCAATCGGCTCACATGCTTGTGCCCGATCATTCCTGCTGACCGACTTTGAATCAGAACAAACTTGACCCGATGCGAGCAAGATGATGAAACAAGCGATTGGATTTGTTGGCGGCGTTGCCATTTTGGCGTGCCTGGCGATTTGGATGCCTGAGTACATGGAGGCCCGGGAAAGCCAGGAAGGTCATCGGGTCAATCTCGTATCAAATCAAAGCGGTGGAACTTCGGACCCCGAATTCGTTGCGTTCTGGGAATCGATTCATCGGGATCGACTGCTCGAGTATGTTGATCGATACAACGAGACCGGGCAGGTGGATCTGGACTCGCTTGCAAAGTGCGCCGATTTTGACGCCTATTCGGCTTACTTGCGAATCTCGAAGCTTGAGTCTGTCAAGAAGTTTGAATATGCGTTGCGTTTCACAGACAGCCTGTTGGAATTTCAAGACCGATTGACGCGTTGATGCGTCGAGTTGATCGCTCGGCATGGGATTGTCGGATGACTGGAGTGGTTCCGTGTTTGGAGTGGAATGCCGATCGCGAGGGGACCGAGCCTTCCGTTCTTGGAGGATCAATGTGTCACGTGGTATCGTTTCGGGCGAAGAACTAGCTGCACGAGTACCACCCCGGATCCAGTGATGAACATTTGCCATTGCCTGACACCCACCTGCATAGCCGCTCGTTGGAGGCCCGTGATCCACGTGTCCTTGTGTGCGCTGTTCTCACTGGCGAGTGTTGTTAGCGACGTGTGGGCCCAGGAACCAATCGAGAAGGTCCCGTCGCTGAAGGCGATGACGTGGAACATCTGGCATGGTGGCCGTGAAGATGGCGAAACCGTTGGTCCTCAGCGGGTGGCGGAGGTAATCCGAGACTCGGGGGCGGACTTGGTCGCCATGCAGGAAACGTACGGTTCCGGCGAGCGTATCTCGAACGCCTTGGAGTTCCACTTTCATCCTCGTGGAACAAATGTTTCGATCCACAGTCGCTATCCGGTGATCGAAGACATTTCCGTTTTCGAAGAATTCAAGTGCGTCGGGGCGTTGGTGGAACTGCCGGACGGGGATCGAGTGGCGTTCTACAGTGTGTGGCTTCCCTACAAAGCCGACATTTGGGCGTCTCACGGTCGAGATGGCTTGGACGAGGCTCATTTGGCGACCCAGTGCGATGTGTCACGAGATGACTTGCAGAAGATCTTGGGCCTCATCGATGAGCGTTTGAAAGACGATCAGTACGCAGACACGACCGTGCTGATTGCCGGCGATTTCAATTCCATGTCGCATTTGGATTACGGCGAAATCAGTCGCGACCAATATGGGCACCAGGTCAAATGGCCGACCAGCATGGTCATGAAGCATGCCGGTTTTCGTGATTCCTACCGGGAAGTGAATCCGGTGGTCAGTCGAGTGAAGGACTCGACTTGGAGTCCTCGCTTCATTGAGCAGGAGCAAGATCGGATCGATTTCCTTTACTATCGATCCCAGCGCTGGCGTGCCAAAAGTTCGTCGGTGGTAAACGAGCACGAAGACTGGTTTCCTTCCGATCACGCGGCGGTTTTGACGGAGTTTGAACGCGGCGACATGGCAGGGTCCGACGCACTCGAAAACATCAAGCTCAAAGCGGTTGCCTACAACATTCGGCACGGGGTCGGTGTCGACAACGAGTTGGCATTGATGCGAGTTGCGAAGCGACTGCATGACCTGAAACCTGATTTGGTGGGGTTGGCTGAAGTCGATCAGAATTGTCGTCGCAGTGGCAATCGAAATCAGGCGGCTGAGTTGGGGCGAGCGCTCGACATGCACGCGGCTTTCGGGAAATTCATGGAACATGACGGTGGTGCGTATGGAATGGGAATCCTGTCCGAGCATCCCATTGTCGAAGTGACATCGCTGGACCTTCCACCCGGCGGTGAGCCGCGGATCGCCTTGTTGGCCGAGGTGCTGTTGCCCAATGACCAGCGTGTGTTGGTGGTCCATGTCCATTTCGATTGGATCGATGACGACGAGGTCCGTTTTTCACAAGCGAGCACGCTTCAGAAGCACTTGAAGACGGTCGAGTTGCCGATCGTCCTGCTCGGTGATTTCAACGATCAGCCGGGCTCCAGAACCTTGGAATTGTTTCAGGACTTTGTCGAAGCGGACAAACCTGAGTCAGCCAATTTGACCTGGCCCGCAGATCACCCAGAGATTGAAATCGACTTCATCTTTGCTTCTCCCCCGAATCGATGGTCCGTTGGGGAAACACGAGTGGTTCCCGAGTCCGTGGTCTCGGATCACCGACCTGTGATCAGCGAGTTGCGTCTGCGTTCGGAGTGAGACGGGCCAAGCACAATCCAAGGGTGGAATCGGCTTCCAGCCTGCGGTTTGCATGGATGCGAAAGATCATCGCAGGCCTCCTTGAAAGTAGTGACGCGATGAGACGCCCATCATTGCGAAAAGTAGCAAATTTTCTCTCGCACGTGGAGGTTCCAGAACGGGTGACAATTAAAAATGGAGGCCGTGAGGGAAACCAGGGCGACGATATCCCGTTTTGAGTTAGCAGAACAGAGGGTCCTGCCCTTTCCATAGTCGCTTGATCAGGCAAAGTTGTTGAACAGACAATCCACCAGCCGTTCCGAATTAAGGACGATATTCGATGACGTTTTCTGCAGCCAAGATTGAAACCGAGGACCTCATCGAGTCACTCGGTCGGTTTCGAAGTTCGGTGTTGCCTGCCGGGGTGATGCGTGAACTGATGCAACGGGGCTCGGAAGTGATGCCTGCGTTGATCGCGAGGATGGATCGAGCGATTGAGTCGAAGGAACTGGGGCTCGGCAGCGAGTACCCGGAAGCCTTTTTTTGTTACCACTTGCTGGGCATCGACCCACAGCCGAGTTTACAAGCATGGTTTGATCGGCTGTTTCGCTGTGATGATGACAGGATGGAAAGGGTCTGCGGCGAGATCACGGGCCGGTTCACCCGTGCAATCTTGACCGCGATCGCCGATCGCGAAGATATCACGGCATTTTGCCAATGGCTGGACTCGCTGGTCCAGGATGATCAGGTCAGCGACTACATCAAGCTGCAAGTGGTTGAAGTGTTGTTCAATCTCGTCGCTGACAACGCACTGGACGATGCCACGGCGGTTCAGTGGGTGCGGACTTGGATGGAACAGCGACAAACGCACAAATTTGACTTGTTTTCATCAATGGCGATGACATCGTTGATCGATGTTGGCGGCAGCGATTTCAAATCGTTGGCGGAGGAATGTTTCAAACGAGGTCAAATCGACGATGACTATGTGGGGCTGGAATCTTTCCAAGGGATGGCCAGCGAACGCCAAACAACGTTCTCGCGAGAGCAATTGGAGATCGACCAGCAGATCGTTTCCAATCCGATCGAATATTTGGCCGATTGGCATGCATTCGCATGGACAACCGATGATTTGGATCGGCATCGGGCACATTGCAAAAGACTGCCTGAGGCCTTTTCAATTCGTTCTGATCGAGCTGAGCCCAATCAGATCGACGGGTGGTTGGCGGAGCTGGATCAATCGAATTTCAAGAACTATCCGTTCGAAGCGGTCGAGAATCTGAACCGGTTCATTGGCCAAGTCTTTCGACCGCTCACCTCCCGAGTTCGACGCGGCATCGAATCAGCCCGGCGTGACGAACCAAGTTCCAACAATGGCCCCTACCTCGCGACGATCCTGCTCACGCACAATTCCCAATCACGCGAAGTCTTGATTGACGATGCGGATCTGTTGTTGGAACTCCTGGATCTTCCCAAACACCAACGGGAAGAATGGTTCGGCGCATCGATCGAACCGGGATTGGTCGAGGGATTGGCTCATGCTCTGGTGGGGAAGACAGAGCCGATTGTGGAACGGATCCAGGATTGCAATCGAAAGGAGTTCGATCGAGCCGCTTTGGTTTCGTACTTCATTGTTTCAGTCTATTTCCAGTACCTGAACCGTGGTGAGTGCATCGAAACCCTGCGTCAGCTTTGGACAACTCTGAGTCAACAGGAAACGGATGGTGACGAAGGCGCGATGATGTCCAAGACGGCCATCTTTGATGCAGCCTGTTTGCTTTCGTTGCCCGAGAGCGACCCGCTGATGCAACAGGCCGCCCGCGAGGGAGTCTCCCATCATCGGTTGAGTGCCGAATCGGCAAAGGTGTGTCGCGAGCAACCAGAGAACGCTGCGAAAGTGGTGCGTTCTGACGTGTTGCCACCGTACTCCCTGGTCGACGTGATTTCGGAAGGTGGCAAATTCGCTGTCACCGCGCTCCATCGCAACCCGATAACGCAGGCACGGGGGTTCACCGCGTTGAGATCCTCGGACTTGACTCCGGAACCGCAACTTAGCGGCACCCTGAGAAGCGCGGAACCCAAGGTGGGGCGGAACGACCCGTGTCCGTGTGGCAGCAACAAGAAGTACAAAAAGTGCTGCCTTCGACGTTAAGAATATGGGCAGGAACGATTCCGAGCGAAGCATGGAAGCCGACCAGCAGTTTGACCGTTCCTTCGAAATGCTGCAGCAGCTTGTCAACTTCGAAGATGCGAACGAGCTTTTTGCCCAGCGAGCTCACACCGTCTTCACCGCCTGCGTTGTCCTTTGGATGCTCGTCTGCCAGCGTCTCAAGCCCGATGCCTCACTCGAAAACGCGGTGAAACACCTGATCGAAACTCGGCCGAGCTATCTTCCCGAGAACAAACGACTCGACGAAAACACGATCTCGACCGCATCGGGATGTCGTTCGTTGGTTTGCCGAGGAAGTCAGCTCCATCCTGGGCGTGCCCCGGCATGGCCTCAGCCGCCCAGATTTTGAAATTTACAATTTACAATTTACAATTTCACTTTTTCAATCCGCCCCTTCTCCTCACCACCTGTCGCCGCTCCGCGACTTGCCGCGCATGATGCCGGCGCCCAAAACCTCGGGTTGAAAACCCGAGGCTAGTGGTCTGTCAGGACTTGTTTTTAGGGTAGTGGACGAGGCCACGAGTCCTGAACTGGCGTCGAATCCAAGGACTCGTGGCCTCGTCCACTACCCTAAAAACAAGTCCTGACAGACCATTAGCCAGCGGGCAACGCCCGTGGACCAGGAAAACACACTTCCATTTTGGCCAACGGCCAAGTTCAATCCAAAACGTGTGGGTTGATGTTGGCCGTTGGCCAACCAATTTCCCTTCGTTCTCGATTCCAGGGGCGATGCCCCTGGCTTCGAGGAGGATGGCCGTTGGCCAACAAAACCGACTGCAAAAACGCAACTTCAAAACTGACGCGTCGGGTTTCCATTTCGGCGGGCTTGCACGCCCATTGTACGGGGATTCGACGTGGGGGATTGTTCTGCGACGGGGCGGGGAAACAACTGTCGTCGCTCCGCGACTTGGGGGACTTTGTGTCGTGGGCGTGTGACCTTGGGTTGAAAACCCAAGGCTTTCGGCTTCTGTCGCTCGGCGACTGGTGGTGGATGTCGGGGTGATCGAACAACCGCGGAGCGGTGACAGTTGTCAGCCTCGGGTTTTCAACCCGAGGTCTTGGGCTCGCCCTCTCGCTCGACAAGCCGCGGAGCGGCGACAGGTGTCGAGCGAAGAGATGGGGCGGATGGCGAATCGGCACTCAAGTTGCTTTGTCGGATGGCTCCTGCCAACATGATTGCCAGATCCGTCTCCCTTTCCGAACAAGGTCCCCTCCATTGAATATTGTCTGCTCCCAGTGTGCGGCATTGAATCGAGTGCCGGAAGCCAAACGGCACGACAAACCCGTGTGCGGGAAGTGCAAAACCCCGCTTCTGCCCAATCGCCCCGTCGAGCTTTCCGAAGCGACGTTCGCCAAGTTCGTTGGCCGAACCGAAGTGCCAGTCCTCGTCGATTTCTGGGCGTCGTGGTGTGGTCCATGTCGCATGATGGCCCCTGCCTTCGCCGAGGCGGCGACGACGCTCTCCCCGCAAGTCATTCTGGCGAAGCTCAATACCGAAGAGGCCCCGCAAACCGCATCGAAGTTTGGCATCTCAGGAATCCCAACGTTGATTCTGTTCAAACATGGCGTGGAAGTGGCGAGACAGTCGGGAGTGCTCAATGCACAACAAATCGCCCAGTTCGTGTCATAGCGAAATCGATATGAACCTGAGGGCCGCTGTGCAGGCGGGGCGGCGAGATTGAGAAGCGGTGCTGATCGGTCCCGTGAAGCAGCGAAGTCGCGGTCATCCGGCCGAAACGTCTTTTTCGTCGTCAATTGCACCGACGAGTTGTTCCAGCACGTCTTCCAATGTGACAATTCCCAAGGTCCTGCCGGCGGACTGCACCACGGCCAGATGCACGTGCTGATCGCGAAACATGGTCAACAAATCGTCACTGCGATATTCGGGATCAACCACCAACGGTTCGACCGCCAGCGACAACACGGATTCTTGGGAGTCACCACGGATGATCGCCCGAAACAAATCGCGAGCCAAGAGAATGCCTTGGACTTCGTCGATCGTTGCGCCGAAAATGGGATAGCGAGAAAACTCACTGTCTTGCACCTCCCCTGCCGCCTGCGAGTCATAGAGCGTGAATGCCCAATGGCTCACAAGCACGGGGCCGAGAACGTTGATCGTATTGGTCGCAATCACAATCACGACAACGGAATCACGTATTCGACGCTTGACTTGGCTCAGTCGCTTGGAACCGTAACGTTGAAGCTGGATGAGTTCTTCGACTTCTGGTTGGGTCACGCTCAGCACCGCCGCGTCCACCGCGGCCATCAGCCCCGACAACATGATGAACGCGACGAAAAGCAAGATCAGCGTTGCCATTCCAATTTCCTGTTCTCGTGCGGAAGCCCCGCCGGTCTGGGGCTCACTCGCACAGGGGTTCGGTGATCTGCCACGAACTCGACCAAGACAGCATCGTTTTGCCCGCGAAGCAGATCGGCAGAAGTGATCTGGCACAACCATGTGACCCGTTTGGGCGTTCATCCTGGTTGTACCTAGTGGTCCGTCAAAGTTAAAAGTTAGGGTTGATCGTAGTGGACGAGGCCACGAGTCCTTGGATTCGACGCCAGTTCAGGACTCGTGACCTCGTCCACTACCCTAACGACAAGTCCTGACAGACCACGAGGAGCAACAAGGCGACTCAAAACGGTTCCAATGTCGAAAGACTCCTGCCGATCTGCTTCGAATCGGGGTGAATGATCGTGATTTCCGGCGTCGTGAGCTTCCATCTCGATGACAAATGCTTCGACGCCGTGAACGTTTTGATAGATCATCGTGTGGCTCATGTTTGATTGCTCCCTGAGGTGCATGAAACGCATTTTTCTACCTTGCGAGATTGCAATTCACGGGCCGAAGAGGTGGCGCGGATCTTGCTGCGATGGGACGCGGAGGTTCAACAATGACTGAAACAAGAAAACTCGATCACCCTTGGTTGATTGCCGTTTGGCCTGGTATGGGGCACGTGGCCTTGAGTGCCGGTTACTACCTGATGTCCAAGTTGGGCATGAGTCAATTCGCGGAGATGTCAGCGGACGAACTGTTTGATGTGGACTCCGCGATCGTGCAGGATGGCTTGGTGCAGCGCCCCCATCGACCGCGCAGCCGAGTGTTTGCATGGAAGGCACCGCCGGGTGGACGTGACGTCATCGTGTTCATTGGCGAGTTTCAACCGCAAATGGGCAAGTTGCCGTTTTGCGAACGACTAATCGACTTCGCTCGGGACCACGGTGTCGAGCGATTGTTCACATTCGCGGCAATGGCCACCGACATGCAACCGGGCACCGACGCTCGCGTTTTCGCGGCCGCGACTGAGCAGTCGTTGCTCGACGAGATCGAGCCCTTCGGCGTGAAGATTCTCGATGACGGGCACATCGGTGGGCTCAATGGCGTGTTGTTGGCAGCGGCCGCCGAAAAGGGGATGCCGGGCGTTTGCTTGCTGGGCGAGATGCCGCACTTGTTTGTCCAGTTGCTGTATCCCAAGGCATCCCTGGCTGTGCTGCGGGTGTTCTTGCAGATGTCCCAGATTGAAATGGACTTGGCCGAATTGGCACAGCACGCCGAACAAACGGAGCATCGATTGGGGCAGATTGTGGCCCAGGTGCGGCGGAAACTGGAACCTCAGCCCGAGGAAGCGGAGGAACCGGCAGGCGAAGATTGGAAGGTCGCTTCGCAACTAGCCGACGAAGACGAACAACGCATTGAATCGCTGTTTGAGATCGCCGCTGCTGACCGTAGCCGCGCGTTTGAGTTGAAAGCGGAGTTGGACCGATTGCAAGTTTTCGAAGACTACGAGGATCGGTTCTTGGATCTATTCAAGTCGCCATGACATCACAAAAAAAGATCGGTTGGATCCGTCCGAGCGGACAGATCCAACCGATCATGTGAACTGCCGGTGGTGCTATTTGGCTTTCACCGCAATGCGTTTGGCCTTGGCTTCTTCGCCTTTGGGCAAGTGGACTTCCACGATGCCATTCTTATAGATGGCCTCGATGTTGTCGGCTTCGATACCTGACGGCACACTCATTGCTCGGTAGAACTTGCCGTAGCTGCTGAAGTGCCCATTGCCATTTTGGGAAGCGTCTTGCTCGGTCTTGTGCTCCGCTTGCAAGACCAAGCGTCCCGGAGACAACTTCACGTCGATTTCGTCCGGTTCAAATCCCGGTGCTTCGGCACGGACGACGATTTCGTCTTCGGTGTCCTGGACTTCGCAGCCCCAACCGTTGTTCCAGGTGTCATCCAAATCAGCACTCCACATTTTGTTGAGCATGCGGTCAAAGTTGGCACGAAACTGCGCCAAATCGTTTTGCGGTGCGGCTTCCATCAATTCGGAGTCGCTTTGGTGTTTCCAGGGGACCAAGTACTTCAACATCTTTTGGGTTCCTTGAGTTTGATTTCCAAAGATCGGACTGACCATGAGAAGTCAACTTCACAGCGAGTTGGACCTTTCTGTTTCGCCAGTCCTAAACAACGACAGTTGAAATGAAAAGCAAGTCGTGTTCCAAAGAACCATTGCATCTTGTCTTCTGCTTGCTTCCGGTGCGTCAACGCATGGATGAACTCGGCGATTCGGTGATGGATGTCTTCTGCTTCGATGATCGAACTGCATTTCAGTCGCAGACCTGCCGAACCACGTCTCAAGAATTCTCCGGTGCATGGATGTGAATGGAGTTCATGTCAACATCTCGTTGCACGGCGATTCGTCTGAGTTCGCCGAGGTCGAGTTTCCCCAGGCTGGTCAGCGGGATCGTCTCCACTTCGATGAAGTCAACGGGCTTGGGAATCCAGACAGCAGGAAGATCGTTCGCTTCCGAAAGTTTTCGAGTGATGTCGGCTGCCGACGTGTTTCTCCAAGGGGTGTGAACAACGACCAAACGTTCGCCCCTGTTGAGATCGGGAATGGCCGTGATGGCGACCTGACGTTCCTCATTGGCGTTGTTTGTTCGAAGCAGCTCTTCGATCGCTTCTTCGACTGCTGCATGAGGCACGATCTCGCCGCCGATTTTTGAGAAGCGATGCTGGCGTCCTCGGATCGTGACAAAGCCATCCTCGTCAACGCTCGCGAAATCGCCGGTGTTGTACCATCCGTCCAACATTTCCTCGGCGGTTTTATCGGGCAGGTTCAAGTAGCCAAGCATCACGTTGGCACCGCGAACCAGCAGCAGCCCCTGTTCGCCAACGGGCACTTCAGCGCGCGTTTCGGGATCAACCATCCGTATTTGCACACCAGCCACCGGGCGGCCGACGGTTCCTTTCCGGTCGAACAACTGCGACGGTGCGAATGAGCGATGCACCGGCACATTGACCGACGCCCATGGAGACAGTTCGGTTGTCCCGTAGCCCTCAGCAGGGGTGACGCCGAATTTTTCAGCAAACGAATTCGCAGTGCTTGGCTCGAGTCGTTCACCACCGACGATGGCCAAGTCCAAGGCGGGGAAAGCATTTGCTGGACATCGTCGCTGGTACACCTTTAAAAATGTGGGCGTCGCGAACAAAACCGTGGCGAGATATTTCTTGGCCAGTTTGGCAATGGCCTTTGTTCCGAACGGATCAAAGTGATAGACCGCCGTCATGTTCAACCCGAACGGCAACCACAGCGTGGCGGAGAACCCGAATGCGTGGAAGATCGGCAGGATTCCTAGCACGACATCATCCGGCCGAACGCGATACCTTTGGCGAATCGCGTCGATGCTGGCGGCCATGTTGCCGTGTGACAGCATCACGCCCTTGGGATCAGCGGTTGTTCCGGACGTGAACAAGACCGCCATCAAATCGTTGGCACTCGTGCAATGAAGTCCAAGTACTCGATCGAGCAAAGTGCTGGGCAAGCAATAGGCCATCAGGCCGGAGAGGGACTTGTCCCACCAAGTCGCCTGTTGCATCAGGTCTTCCATGCAAACGAGTTGGGGCTCCACCTCATAGGGACGCCGTTTTAGAAATTGACGGCTGGTAAGGACGTGTGTGATTGCGCACTCGTCGAGACACTTTTGAATTCGTTCGTTGGTGAATGTGTAATTCAAATTCACCACCACCTTGCCAGCCAAGCCGATGCTAACGTTCGCCAACACGGCGGCAACGGAAGGCGGCAAGAGCACGCCAATCATGACGTCTTTGTCGTTGACGATTCCCGATCGCATCAACACTCGACGCGTGACCAAGGCGGCCGCTAGCAAGCGTCCCCCTGACAAATCCAAGCCGGTCGAATCGGCAGCTTGGCGGCGAAAGAGGCGCGACCGACACGTGCGAATGAAGTCTTGCAGGGGGAACATGCTGTTGGCCAGCGAGAAGGAAACAGATTTGACGAATCTGTCCAATGGGCAAGTCAGAGCACTCGTTTCGATCGAACTTGCACCGTGATTCTCTCGCCGCAAACACCATTCCGTTTCTGGTTTCATCCCGCGGAACACACAAGTGCAAGCTGGCTGAGCAGGTGGACAGGAATGATCTGACATCGACGATGTGAACCGTTTGGGCGTTCGTCCCGGCTAGTCGAGGAAGAAATACCCTCATGCCTTAGTTTTCGGTTGTGCAACGACGTTTGGCATCTTGTCCGCATCCGCGCAAGGCGTGCGAACCCGCCCACGTTACATGATCGTGGGTGGCTCACTCGCGGAAGCGGAATCGGTCCAACACAACGGAGCTCAAGTAAAAGTGAAGGGGCGGTCACATTTCCTAGCCGCTGATACAACTGGATGGATGGCGGCATGATCATTGTGCTGATCCACTGCAATGCCGAGCCGTTGGGCGTCGAGCATTCATTGAGGGCATTGGTCAATGGTGCCAAGCGACGCCAGATTCCTGGGCTGGCGAGCCAAGCAGGAACCAATGCTTGTTTGGACGTTCCCCGCGACGAAGGATACGGCAACGATTGGCACGGACCGTGCATCGGAGATGAAAACAAGCTTGGCTCAAGCCAGCCCGAGGCCCGACGCCAACGCACTGCGACCTGCTTCAGCGTCAACGACTCTGCCGTCGTGAACGAGGTTGCTCACTTCGAGGTGAAGGACTTGCGACCTCGTGCACTGCCAGTTCCCCCTCTCACCAAGTGAAAAGACATGGGCACCGCATCGACCACCCCATCAGCTCTTCGGGTCAGCAGCGTGATGCAGCATCCCGTCGTGAAGTTGCATGAAACCGACTCGATCCAAGACGCCGTCGACCAACTGAACGAGAATCATGTGTCAGCATTGCCGGTGGTCAACGATGACGACCAATTGGTGGGCATCCTGACTGTCACGGATTTGCTGCGATTGGTGCAGGACGCCGAGCAATCGCTGGAGGATCGGATGACGGTTTATGAAAATTGTTTCTGGCTGACCGAGTTGATTCGCGACACGTTGGGTAACAACGAAGTCACCACGGCAATGTCCTCCAAGCCAGTCACCGCCAAGCCCGATGATCCATTGCAGCGAGTCGCCAATTTGATGCTCGATCATCAAGTGCATCACATTCCGATCACAACGGAAGGGAAGCAGTTGGTGGGGATGGTGTCATCCGTTGACTTCGTGCGTCTAGCGGCCACACCCGCATGAATCGAAGGGAAATCATACGCGGTGGCCTTGGTCAATGTGGGCGATCCCTTCCGCCTCAAAACGACAACGGGGACGGGTTGTGTAGTGCAACACGTCATTGATTTCGCGCCAACCAAAATGGGAGTTTCGTGATGAAGACGATTCATATTCTTTTTGGAGTGTTGCTTTTGGGGCTGATCGGATGCACTCCCGACCCGAAATCAGGAAAGGGATTCACGCTGCCCGAAGGAGACATCACGCGAGGGAAATCCACGTTCGAGCAGTTGAATTGCCAAGCGTGCCACACCGTGGCTGGCGTGACTTTCGATGACACGGAACAGTCGTCGAACTCAGACTCCACGGATCTAAAGGTTGTCGCCTTGGGCGGCGAGAAAATGGCCGTTCAAACCTACGGTGACCTGGTCACGTCGATCATCAACCCTTCGCACCGATTCGCCAAGGGATTTGACCAAGCGGACATCGCAAGTGAAGGGGAATCCAAAATGCGAAACTACAACGAGGTGATGACCGTGCAGCAACTGATCGACCTGGTCACATTTTTGGAATCGCACTACTCGGTGAAACCATACGAACCCACGCCGTACGGTCCCTATTCATTCTGAACCAGGATGCAATCGAAACTTGGCGGCCGCACCACGACGTGGATGCCCTTTCCGCCAATTCGACTCGAACGATTGGTGCTGAGGCAGTGCTCGTCGAGCTCCGTCTGACAGACCCCGCGGGCGGAAACTTGAATGAGCAGGTCGTTGGCGACTGGCTCAGCCGTGCCCATCTCGACCAGCGACAGTGGGCGTAGTTGCACACTCAACGGAGCGGTTTGGCGGAGGATCATCGCTTTCATGATTTTCTCTGTTGTCTCTCGCATCCATAGCGTCCCGCTTCGCTCGGCGAACCTCCGGTCGCTGCACACGAACAGGGGTCCGGCCGAAGCGTCAGGGAATTCCGCATGGTTCCGCTGATGGTGATCCACTCACGATGCCAAGAACGCAAAGCAGGTACGCAGGTGTCATCGGGTATGTGAGCCGTTTGGCGTTAGCCACGGTTCCCACGCAAAACCGGGGCTAACGCCCAAACGGCTCACAAGGTGAAACCCAATCATTCCTGCGTACCTGCTAGGACCTCATTCAGGACGGTGCCCCCAATGTGGTACGCGATGTGCGATCCGACGCATCGACGCTTTGCAGCACAGCGGCCTCAATCGGCGAAATGGTTTCGCTGATCGTTTGTGTGTTTGCATTTTGCGATTCATGATCCAACGAATGGAAGAGTACTGACATGATGAAGATTGCACTGACGATGACGCTGTCCATCGCAATGGCGGCCTGTGGTAACTCCGTCGACGCGGGTTGGGGGAGCAGTGGTGGTAGCTCCGGCGGAAGCAGTGGCGGCTATGCGGTCAACTACGGAAGCTCAGGCGGAAGTAGCGGAGGCTACGTTTCCCGAAGCTATGGCAGCAGCGGTGGAAGTTCGGGACGCATCGTCGCTCGAGTTCGACATCGAATCACCGTCCAGCGAGCAAGCCACGGCAGTTCTGGTGGCGCCTACCGCGCCCGCAGCTACGGTTCGTCCGGCGGTTCGTCCGGCGGCAGCAGTGGGGGATACTATCGCGTCCGCAGCTATGGCTCGTCCGGCGGGAGCTGGTGATCCCACTTGATCGCATCAACCGGATCGGTCGGGGCCGTTCGTTGTGACGGTCCGGGCCGATCTTTGCGTTGCCCTTCGAGCCCAGTTCTGGATGTCACACTTGCTTGAGAAAGTGCTGGCAGAATCTCGCAAGTCAGCAGACCGATTGGATACAACGGCCCTGGGACGCAACGTGTTTTCGTCGTCTGGTGCGCTCCGCTTAAGCAGGTCGGCAGGAATGATCGGGCATCACCATGTGAGCCGTTTGGGCGTTAGCCCCGGTTGGACATGGAAGCAACCACGCTTGCCAAGACATTTCAAATGCCGAAAGACTCCTGCCGACCTGCTTTGCAGGGCGTTTTTTGCCTGTCGAGGCATGACAAAGATGGCCGTGCAACATTGATGCGAACCGCGGGATTCTGATGGCGGGAAGGCGTGGCGTGCAGCAAATGTGTGCCAGTGAGATTAGAATGCCGCGATGGAAATTGAGAGATTGGTCGCGTTTTTGGAATCCTCGCCAACGGTTCGTTTGCTGCGAGCCGATCAGGCGGCGTTTGTGGTTTGCTTTCTCCGCCATTCGTTGAAGTTGACCGGGCAAGATTCAGCGATCTCGTTGTCGCACAACGAACTGCAACACCGACTGACCGTCTTTCAAGAACAACTTCGGGAGGACGGATACGACGCCTTCTCAGGTTCCGCGGATCGCTACCTTCGCGAATGGTCGGATGCGGGGTGGCTGAGACGCTTTCTGCCAGCTGAATCGTCCAGCCCGCACTACCAACTGACTCGCTATGCCGAAGACGCGATTGGGTTTCTTGAACAGTCGATCTCTCGCGAAACGCGAATGGTCGGCACTGAATCTCGATTGCGGCTGGTCATCGACACGCTGACCGATTTGGTCCAAGGCGCTTCCTCGGATCGTGAACAGCGATTGCAAACCCTGATCGAACAGCGTGACGACTTGAACCGTCAGATCGATTCAATTCGCGGGGGCGCTGAGATCGAGACCTACCATCCCGCGCAGGTTCGCGAACGTTTCCACACCGCTGTTGACCTGCTGAAGACCCTGCAAGGTGATTTCCGGGCGGTCGAAGATCGCTTTGAAGAAATCGCTCGCGATGTGACCCGCGGGGCTCTGGATACCGAGCGCGGTCGCGGTGACATTTTGGCCGGTGCACTCGATGCGGAGGACTTGGTCAAACAACAAGACGAAGGTGTCAGCTTCGATGCCTTTGTCGCCTTCCTCTTTTCGCCGCAGGCTCAAGCCAAACTACGAGAGACGATCGCCGAAGTGACACGTTTGGAAGCCATCACCGATCAACGCGGCGCCATTGAACACGTTCGGGCAATGGTTCCTTCCTTGTTGGCAGAAGCCGAAAATGTGCTTCGTCAAACAGGACGATTGTCGCAAACACTCAGACGCTTGCTGGACAGTCAATCGACCAGCCATCGCAAGCGAACCGCCGAAGTTTTGCAAGAGATTCGAACGTTGGCGGCGAAGATGAAACAATCCACGAGTCAAACCGGAATCCCCGTGCCGAGCGAAATCGGATTGCGAGTCGACACGACGTTGGGCATCAGTTCGCCATTGACCCGACCGTTTTGGACTCCCCCGCAAGTCTTCGACATCGCCGTGGAAACCAACGAGATTGACTGGGAAACAGCGAAACGGCATGCTCGCAAGCTATCCGGGCTGAAACGCTTGCAATGGGATCGCATGCGAGACTTGGTGCACCGGGTCACGGATCTGCAAACCAACATCACGTTGTCACAGTTGCTGGAACATCGCCCACCCACGGTCGGCGTGATCGAGTTGGTCGGATGGATGCAGATTGCTCACGAGGACGGTCACGCCATCGATGCCGAAGCGACCGAACAGGTGACAGTGACGACGGAGGATCCTTTGAGCGGCGAATCAAGCACGGTTCACGTTCGTGTTCCGCTGGTCACTTTCTCAAAGACGCATCAAATCGAAAACGAACCCGTCCGGAAGGGAAAACCACGATGACAGAACCTTCTTCGCAAACGGATCCTACGCCCGACAACACGTTCTCCGACACGATGCCGCCTCCGGTTCCCTGGGCCCCCGCGGCAGTTCGATTGTTGCAAGGCATTGTCTACCATGACGACGCGGGCGACACGTGGGAACGGATTCTGTCGGGCGTCACGCCGCTGACGGACTACTTCGCTCGGATCGGGTTGCAATTGATTGTCAACGAAGAAGACGGGATGGCCTACCTGCGTCAGATCGATCCCGAGTCCCTGCCGCCGGAGTACCCGTCGATTCCAAAGTTGTTTCGCAGCGTGCGACTGACGTTCGAGGCGTCGTTGTTATGCGTCTTGCTGCGAGAAGAACTGCGTCAATTCGAAGAAGAAATTCATCGCGATGGTCGTTGTGTGGTGACTCAAGCGGCGTTACTCGAAGTTTGGCAATCGCTCGCCCCAACGGAGACTGACGACGTGCGAGCGAATCGGAATCTGGGCGGTCAACTTCGAAAACTCGAAGAGCTGAAATTCGTTCGCCAGTTCGAAAAGGATCCACCCAGTTGGGAAGTCCGTCGGATCTTGAAAGCGAGATTGCCGCTGCAGAAACTGGAACGGTTGCGAGCGGATTTGGAGGCGGAGTTGGAACGCAGAGACGCGGGATCGGTCCAGGAAGAAGAACTTGACGCAGAGACGGGGAGACGCAAGGACGCAGAGGGCAGCGAAAACATCTGATGCTTGGTCCTGTACCTCTGCGCCTCCCCGTCTCTCGCGCCTCTGCATCGAATCCATCAGGCTGGATCATGTGGAGCGGTCCAATTCGGTGAACACAAAGTGAAGAACGGCTTCCATCGCGTTGGAAACGGTTGGTAGGAAGTTGACGCAGAGGCGGGGAGGCGCAGGGACGCAGAGGGGAACCTTGACGTCTGATATCCTGTCGCGTGATGCGTTTCTCAGTCTCTCGAATTTTATCGCCAACCAATATGAAGCCCTCTCAACCACTCGAATTATTCGCTGACGACGATGAAGTGTCGGAACGTTTGAAGCCCGGGTTCCGTCTGGCGACGTTCGAAGTCTTCAATTGGGGAACTTTTGACGGCCAAGTCCACTCGATCTCGCCTCAAGGGACTTCCTGTTTGCTGGTCGGTGAAAACGGAGCGGGCAAGTCAACACTGGTCGATGCGATGTTGACGTTGCTGGTTCGTCCCGGGGTTCGAAACTACAACGTCGCCGCTGGGGCATCCAAGAAAGAACGCGACGAACGAACGTACATTCGCGGTGCGTACGACCGGACCGCCGGCAGCGATGAGAAGCCCAGGATTCAGTACCTCCGGGAAGGGACCGGATTCTACACGGCGCTGTTGGCCACGTTCGCCAGCGCTCGTTCGGGCAAGTCGTTCACGGTTTGCCAGGTGATGTATTTGACGTCGAGCGGCGATCGGAAAATCTTCTACGCGTTTGATCGGAAACCTCGCAGCATCGCAGGTGACCTGGGCGATCTGACCTCCACCGGTGACATCAAGAGCACGTTGATCGACCGGGGATTTGAAGTCACCGAGAACTTCAAAACGTATCACGGGTGGATGAAACGGTTGGTCAAATTTCGTTCCAAGGCAATGGATATCTTCAACCAGACCGTCGCGGTGAAAGATGTCCAGCGACTGGATCAGTTCATTCGCGATCACATGCTGGAAAAGAAGTCGTGGAACGATAAGGTCAGCAAACTGCTCGAACACTTTGCCCAGTTGAGTGAGGCTCATCGTGCACTCGTGCAGGTGCGTCAGCAGTCGGAGTTGCTGGTCCCGATCTTAAGAACAGGCAAGCGGTTCCAAGAGACAAACGCCAAGCTGCAATCGGCTCGCAAAGAACTCGCTGCATCGGGGTTGTTCTTTGACATCCAAACCGGCGAACTTTTGCGTCCGCTGTGTCAGCAATGGAAACTGCGAATGGAACATCTTGATGAACAGATCAGTCTGCTGGATCACTCGTTGAAATCCAAACGTGGTGAAGCCGCGTCCGTTGATCACGAGATTCGCCACAGTGGTGGGGCCAGACTGCAGCAACTCCCCTTTTTGATCGAAAAGGAAGAACAGCATGCGGCGTCCAAAAAAGAGAAACGCCTTTTGTATGAGTCGAAACTGAAGCAAGTTGGTATCGACGAAACCATTTCCAGTCCCGAGCAACTTGAAAAGGTTCACCGGCAAATTGGCGATCAGCAACAACGAATCGCGATCGAAAAACAAACCGCCACCGACCAGCTCGAATCACTCAACTATGAAATCGGTGTGCTGCGTCAGGAACTCGCCACCGACGAAAGCGAACTGGAATCACTTCGCCAACGAAAGGGCAATCTGCCCGACGCGTTCATTGAAGTTCGCAGTGAACTGTGCGCTGCCTTTCGACTCTCGCCAACCGATCTTCCGTTCGCGGCCGAGTTGATCGCCGTCAACCCGGATCATGGCCGCTGGGAAGCGTCGATTGAACAGGTGCTTCATTCCTTTGCGAGAACATTGTTGGTCCCAGACGACCTCTATGCCAAGGTTTCAGGATTTGTCGATTTGCAGCGTCTGACGGATTCACGCGGTCGAGGTCTGCGATTGACCTACGATCGTGTCGGGGCTCGCCAGTCCACTCCATCGCAACCATCGACCGACCTGGGCCTGCCCGACATGTTGCTCTACCGCGACAACCATCCACTGGTCCCGTATGTCCGCGGCGAGATTCTGTCACGGTTCGACCACCTGGCGTGCGAATCCATCCGAGACTTTCAAATGGCGGGTCGTCGGGCGATGACGGTCCATCGACACGTCAAACAGAACCGCCGGCAACACGCCAAAGATGACCGCACAGCGATTGGGGACCGAAAGCACTTCGTTTTGGGCTGGGACAATCGCACCAAGCGAGAGGCACTGGAACGATCGATCGGAGAACAAAAGGCGTTGCTTGATCGCAGAGTTTCATCGGCTGAGTCACTCCGTCGTAGGAGCGACCAGGCGACGCGAAGGCTGAGCCTGTTGGACGAGTTATCGGCGGTGACGCAGTTCGACACCATCGACGATCACCGGCACGATTTTGAAGCCTCTCAATTGAGGCTCGAAAAGCAAAAGCTGGAGGAGTCGAGCGATCAAGTTCGACAGCTCAAGGCAAAGCTGGCGGCTCTCAATGCGGAGATCCAGGGGCTGGAATCCGAACGAGATCGATTTGTGGGGGAACGCTCCAATCTGCAGACAGAGATCGGGAAAAGCGAAGGAATCTTGAAACAAGTTGATGCGAAAGTCGAGGAGGCTCGCTCGAACGATCGATTCGCTTCCACCCAAGCGTTCTTCGACGGGGTCGTCCATCAACTGGGCGAGCGTAAACTGACATTGGAGAATCTTGGGATGTTACCGCGGGATATTGCGGATGAACTGAACGTCCGTGTCAGCGAGTTGGAAGAGCGAATCGTTCCGGTCCGTGACAACCTGACCAAGGCAATGAGCAAATTGTTGAATCGATTCCCAGTCTTCGAGTCGGAACTCGATCCCACGCCTCAAGCATTGCCCAGCTTCAAACAACTTGCCGAGCGAATCAACAAGGACGACCTGCCTCGTCACGAGCGGCGGTTCAAACAGCGACTCAAGGAAAAAGTGCTTCAAGAGATCGGCTTGCTACATGGATCACTCGAAGACGAACGAGAAGAAATTCGCAGCAAGGTCGAAACGCTCAACGAAGCCCTGCGTCAACTCGATTGGAATCCAGGCTCGTTCATGCGCCTGGAACCAAGCGACACGTCCGACGCGGAGATCCGTGATTTTCGACGGGAGCTTGCGGGTTGCCTGGAAGGAACGCTAGGTGGCACCGACGACGCCAATGAAGCAACGTTCAAGAAGATCGAACAGCTGGTCGACCGACTTCGAGACGACGCGAACCTTCGTTGGCGAGAAAAGGTGATCGATGTTCGGAATTGGTTCAAATTCGCGGCTCGCGAATACGATACGGTATCGGGTGAACCAGGCAGCTATTACGACGGAGGCACCGGGCAATCCGGTGGCGAGAAAGGCAAACTGGCGTTCTTGGTGTTGGTCGCTGCGATCGCCTATCAATATGATCTCCAACCGGATGATCCATCCCGCGAACGATTTCAATTTGTCATGGTGGACGAGATGTTTTCACGCAGCGATGACACGCGTGCCAAGTACGCACTCGATTTGTTTGAACGTTTTGGATTGCAGTTGGCCATCGTCGCGCCACTGGACGCCAAGGCACGGATCACGGAGAGCTATGTTGGCACGTATGGTCACATCATCAAAGATCCCGACACGCACCGCAGCCAATTGATCAGCCTGACGACCGAGCAGTATCGAGCCGCGGATCAGGAAGCATGATCACTGCCAAACAGATTCGAGACAAAGCAAAGCGACTGTTTGGGAAGGCAATCAAGGCTTGGTTGAACCATGAGCTGGAGGCGTTCTTCCCACACCGAATCCCCGCCAACCTGACACCCTCGCAGGATTTGTCAAAAGCGATCGCGGAAGTCGAGTCCCTGCGTGAGCACAGCAAACGAACGATCGGATCAGGGTACCGAATCGAATGGAAATCCCGTCGAAGTCGCACGCATGGGCAGAATGACTTTCCCGATGCAGTTTTCGTGGACACGATGGATGACCTGGTTGAACTGAGTGACCGGGTGGGTGACTGGAAGTCGCTTCAGTTGGCCGTTGCCACGCTTCGTGATCGTCAACCGAGGCTCGAAGACTGGTTGCGAGCGGGGACGAATTGGAAGTTGATTTTGGAGTTGTCCGACGTGCTTCCTGATTTGCTCAGCATTCTCGATCACATGCTTTTGCATCCGCGTCCAGATTGTTTCGCTCGTGAGTTGCCGGTTGCCGTTTCCACCAAGCTGATCGAGCAACATCGTCGTCGGCTGGCAATCTGGCTGGATCTGCTGTTGCCGCCCGACGCGATTGATTTCCGGTTTGGCCACGACCAATTTGAACCTCGATACGGGCTGCGCTACGCCCGTCCGCACTACTTGCTTCGAGTCCTCGACGAAGCGTTGCAACACGATCTGGGGCTACCATTTGACGAACTTTCATTGCCCGCTGAATCCATTGACAAGCTGCCGGCAAGGGACCAGCGAGTCATCATTGTCGAGAATAAAGTGAGTCTGTTGTCGCTGCCCTTGATGCGTCGAACGCTTGCGTTGGGCGGACTGGGAAACGGGGTGACGCAACTGTCTGAGATCTCCTGGCTTTCGAAGTGCAAAGTCATTTACTGGGGCGATCTGGATGCCGACGGGTTTCGCATTCTCG
This sequence comes from Rhodopirellula islandica, assembly GCF_001027925.1. Classification (NCBI taxonomy): domain Bacteria; kingdom Pseudomonadati; phylum Planctomycetota; class Planctomycetia; order Pirellulales; family Pirellulaceae; genus Rhodopirellula; species Rhodopirellula islandica. The sequence goes on from NZ_LECT01000017.1 coordinate 232,563, forward strand.
ATCGACTCCGAGTGATTCTTCCGCACGTGGAAAGCCGTTTGATGGACCGATCCATCGTGGAGCAATTTGCCGATCTAGCGACCAAAGGCAACGCGAGCGAGGCTCATGCAGTCGAGAATCTTTGTGAGAGCGAACTGCGGTGCTATCACCACGTGTGCGAAACCAACCTTCGGATCGAGCAAGAACACTTGCCGACTGAGTTGATATTCAAGGCACTCTCACTCTGATTCTCTTGCCTTGGAAAGCGCTGACGCGATCAATCCGGCGGGAATCGACACAACGCCCAATCCGACGATCAACACGACAAACGTGAAGATGCGGCCACCCACGGTCAACGGGTAGACGTCGCCGTATCCAACCGTTGTCAGCGTCGCCACCGCCCACCAAAGCGAATGAAACACCGAGGCAAAAGCATCGGGTTGAGCTTCGTTCTCGAAATGGTAGATGCCAACCGCCGCGAGGTAGAGCACGATCACGGCAACCACGCCGAAGAGAACCAATTCTTCCCAAGCGATCAACAAGGCTCGGTGAAACCTTCGCACAGCCGCGTTGTATCTCGCCAGTTTCAGAATTCGAAACAGACGCAACAACCGAAACGCTCGCATCGAACGCAGGTCGAACCCAAGCGACAGATAAAATGGAAGAATCGCAAGCAGATCGATGACTCCGAAGATGCTTGTCGCGAATTCGATCCTCCGATCGGCCACGAACAATCGAATGAGATACTCGGCAGTAAAAACGATCACCGTTCCAAGTTCGACAAACCACAGTATCTCACGCGTCGTGTCCGAAAGTCCGGGTAGGGTTTCAATCGAGAAGTCAACCAACGAGACGACGATCAAGGCCTGCATGGTCAGGTCAAAGACGAGTCCCGCCTTGGTGTCCGTTTTCTCGACGATCTGCTTGAGATCCAATTGATTTTTCCTTTCCTAGGTGCATCTGTTGTTTGCATCGCGACTCGACGTTGAAACCGTAGCAGGTCGGCAGGAGTCTTTCGGGATTTGAACGGTTTTCGTTGGAAGTCTCAACGCTTCCGCCCCAAGCTAAGAACGTCGGCCCCGTCCGGGGCGATAACTCAAACGTCTTCTCGTCGTCTTCGCCCCTTCGCCCAACATGCATCCAGCACATGTGAGCCGCATGGCGTTCGCTACGGTTGCCGCACACAACCAGCACCCCAAATCGGACCGCCAACCCGTCAGCGGGAAACCACATCCCATCCCCACGACGGCCCCATCCGGGGCGACCTGCCGTTTCTCGCAATCAATCTCGGGGCTTCCGCCCCGAGCTAAGGACGTCGGCCCCGTCCGGGGCGATACCTCAACGTCTTCCCGTCGTCTTCGCCTCTTCGCCCAACACGCGATCAGCACATGTAAACCGCACAGCGTTCACCACGGTTACCGCACACAACCAGCACCCCAAATCGGACCGCCAAATCGTCAGCGGGAAACCGCATCCCATCCCCACGACGGCCCCATCCGGGGCGACCTGCCGTTTCTCGCAATCAATCTCGGGGCTTCCGCCCCGAGCTAAGAACGTCGGCCCCGTCCGGGGCGATAGCTCAAACGTCTTCTCGTCGCCAGCGTCCCTTCTCCCCAAATGCATCCAACACATGTCAGCCGCACGGCGTTCGCCACGGTTACCGCACACAACCCGCCAACCCAAAACGGCTCGCGTGGTTGTCCCCGATCATTCCTTTCGATTTTCTTCCGACCGTATGATCGAGGCATCACCACCAGACGACAGTTCGTCTGAATCACGAGTAACGGAGTACGTGAATGGACCGTGGTTTGGGACTTCTTTGCCCAAGTTCTTCTGCAGCCCAACAACAGTTTTCACCGTGACGGTCGGATCTCCGTCGACCACGACATGAACTTCAGAAACATCTGGAAAACCACGCAGATCGTCTATCACAGCCGACCGCGAGATGAGTTCGCCGTTGCGGTAAAGCTCCCCCTCGGCGGTGATTTGAAGTCGATACATGGGTTCGGTGGGTTCCGAATCCAACTCGGAAGGAATCGAACTCGGGTCAAAGTCTGGGATGGGCGGCTGGACGTCTTCAGTTGGTGTGGCAAAGCGTTCGCGAAGCTTGTCCAAATCAGACTTCGACCAGCCCTCCGGTTGGGTCACGGCAACCCAAGCGTCGATGTAGCTCGACGGCGAATAGTTGTGCCCGTAGCCAAGTGGAACACTGGTCGCCATCGGCAAATCAAAAGCGATCTGCAGAAACGTCACGATGGGATACCAGCGCAAACCAGGAGAGACATCCGGTCCACGTGGTTCGGAAAGCCATTGCGGTTGGTGCCAGGCCAATGAGGGTGAAAACCAAACCATCGGATCACTCGCATGCTGGATGTACACATTTCGAATCGGCCCCCAGCGTTTCTGTGTTTCGAGCGAGTTCTGTTGCGACGTGAACCGGACCATCGATTCGTCGCGAAAAGTTGGCAACCAAATGGGCGTTCCCGCATTGCGAGAGCTGACAATGGACGCCCATTGCCGACTGGGAAACGGAGGCCCGCTCCAGACTGCACCTTGGATCGGATCCTGAAAGGTCTCCATCAAGTCCGCTGCATCTTCGCATCCATAGGAACCCAAACTCAATCCGAACAAGTACAACCGAGGCCGCTCTTCTTTCGGCAAAGTGGTCCAGTACGCGTAGACTTGATCGAACAACGCGGAGGCGGATCGTTTGGACCGAGACGGGTCCACCAAAATGGTGATCCAGCTGGGCAAATACGAGTACTGCATGCTGACAATCGCTGTATCGCCACGATGCAAATACTCGACTGTGTCGACCGCACTTTCATCGAGCCAACCGGTGCCGGTGGGCGTTGCGACAACCAGAATCTTGCGATCAAACGCGCCCTCGCGTTTCAGCTCTTCCAAAGCGAGCGTTGCTCTGGCTTGCTCGTCTTCGTCCGTTCGCATCCCGACATAGACCCGAATCGGACGCTTCGAAGGTCGCCCACTCAGCCTTTCAATCTCTTCCGCCCTGGGGCCGCCCCCGATGAAGTCCTTTCCTCGACGGCCGATTGCTTCCCAATCGACCAGCGACTGCTCGCTACCGCAGGCGAGGTCCAATGTGGGTTGTTCGATGCCGTCATCAATCAACAAATCGGCTTGCAAAAAGAAACGATCCGCAGCGTTCAGCAACCCTCGTGCAATCACGCCATTGCCGACCATCAGTCCGAGCAACAACACGCACACCGTGCTGATTGAAATGGCAATTCGGCGAGGCAAATATTTCTGCAGCAGATTGGAAAGGGAGGCCCCGAAACGAATCATCCAACGAGCAATCGAAACCAAAATGAATGCGACCAAAAGCGCGATCAAAAAGAAGTGAATCGGAGCCGTTGACTGGAGCGGCGGCATCTCCATCAACATACGAATCGAGTTCTGCCATTCAGTTGCATACCAAATCGAAAGTGCGAAGACGATCGACACCAGCGTCACGCAGATCTGTTTGGAACGACGTGCCAGCGTACTTCCAGGCTGGGGCAATTCCAGGAACGACCAGCCCCACGTCGCAAGCACACCCACGACGTAACCGATGGCAAGCGAAAACCCAGACAGGATTCCCTGGACAACGTAGGGTCGAGGCAACAACGACGGCGTGATCGATCCGCAGAAAAATAGCGTTGCGAACACCAATCCGGTGAACGAAAACGAGTCCAGGTACGACCGCGACAACGATTGGACCTTGATAGCTGCGCGATGGATCACTCGTTGGCTCCTGCGATAACGAAAAAACGTGCCAGTACGATCACGTAGCTCACCCAAGCACGGTTGCGATCAGGACGGAGGCGTCCGATTGGCGAGGACGTAGTAGAAAACAGGTGTCAAGAAGATGCCGAAAAACGTCACGCCCAGCATGCCTGAAAAGACAGCCACCCCAAGCGTGGATCGCATCTCGGCCCCGGCGCCAGTTCCCAACACCAAGGGGACCACACCCAGGATGAATGCCAGCGAAGTCATGATGATGGGACGCAGGCGAAGACGACACGCCTGAATCGTGGCGTCAAATTTACTGAGCCCCTGTTCTTGTTGCTCTTTGGCAAATTCAACAATCAGGATCGCGTTCTTACTGGCCAGTCCGACCAACACGACGAATCCAATTTGCACAAAGATATTGATATCCATCCCGGCGAGCGCGACCCCGATGACGGAGCACAACAAGCACATGGGGACCACCAAAACCACGGCGAGCGGGAGTTTCAAACTCTCGTACTGGGCCGCAAGCACCAAGAAAACCAACACAACTGCCAATGCAAAGACAATCAAGGCGGTGTTTCCCGCTGCGATTTGCAAGTAGGTCAACTCCGTCCATTCCGTGTCGAATCCAAAGGGCAATGTCTCGGCCACGGCGTCCTCCACCGCACGAATCGTTTCTCCGGAACTGACGCCCGGCATCGCCAAGCCGTTGATCGAAGCGGCGGTGAATCCGTTGTAGCGTTGCACTGCGGCGGGACCGGTCGTGTCTCGAACAACCGCCACACTTCCCAGAGGAATCATTTCGTTCGTGTTGCTACGAACGTACAGTTGGGTGACCTGATCCGGCGACAGACGAAACATCGGATCCGCTTGCAGGTTGACCTGCCAGGTTCGGCCGAATGCGTTGAAGTCGTTGACGTAGTAGCCACCCAGGAACGTTTGCAGGGTCGAGAAGACCTCATTGAGCGAAACGTTCATTGTCTTGCACTTTTCACGATCCACATCGACAAACAACTGCGGCGTGTTGGCTCGAAAGCCGCTTTGCATTCCCATGATCTCTGGCTTGGATGTGCCGGCCTTGCTGAGCTGACCGGCTGTCTTTTCCAGTTCAGCCAGGCCAATTTGACCGACGTCGCGAACGATGATCTTGAAACCACCGCCACTGCCCAAACCGTCCACGGGCGGAGGACCAAACACCGACACTTTCGCATCCAGAATCTCCTTGCTCGCCGCCTGTCGCACCCTGGTCGCGATTCGCTCCGAATAAAGGTCCGCTTCTTCGCGGTCATGGAACGGCTCCAAAATCACAAACACCGACGCAAAGTTAGATCCAACCGCGTTCTGAATGAACGACTGCCCCACAATCTCGAGCGTGTGATCCACACCCTTCAAACCGTTGTCCGGGTCATGTTCGCCATGGTGTTGCGATCCAGGGTCCGAGGACCGTTCGGCCTCCACCGTCCCTGCCAAATAGTTGCTGTCGCCACTGCGTTTACCCAACAACGCTTGACTCAGTTTCGCGACCACTTTCTCCGATCGTTCCAACGACGCCGAGTCGGGCAACTGAATGTCGACTAACAAATACCCCTTGTCTTGTGCGGGCACAAAACCGGTGGGCACAGTCGTCATGGCCTCGTAGGTTCCCCACAACAAACCGCAATAGACCAAAAGGACGATCAACGCGAACCGAATCAGCCAACCAGCGATGCTGGCGTAGATCCCTGAGACAGCTCCGAAGAAACGGTTGAAGAGGTTGAAGAACCAACCAAACAGGAAGTTCAAAATCCGCGACAACCAGTCGTGCTGTTCGGACTTCGGACGCAACAACAGGGCACTCAGTGCGGGACTGAGGGTGAGCGAATTCAACGCGCTGAAGAACGTCGACACCGCAATGGTCGCGGCGAACTGCTTGAAAAATTGTCCGGTCAGCCCCGAGATGAACAAACAAGGAATGAAGACGCACATCAAAACCAGCGAAATGGCAATGATCGGTGTGGTCACTTCCTGCATCGCTTTCTCAGATGCTTCCACCGGCGACATGCCGCTTTCGAGTTTGTGTTCAATGGCTTCGACCACAACGATCGCATCGTCGACGACAATCCCAATGGCAAGCACCAAACCGAACAGGGACAGATTGTTCAGACTGAATCCAATCCCGGCCATCACCGCGAAGGTACCGATGATGGCAACGGGAACCGCGATCAACGGGATGATGGCTGCCCGCCAGGACTGCAAGAAGACCAACACGACGATTGCGACCAAGATGATCGCGTCCCGCAGCGACTTGAACACCTCACCGATGGATTCGCTGATGAACGGGGTCGTGTCGTAACTCACCGAATATTCCACGCCCTGAGGGAAATTCTGGCTGAGTTCTTCCATCTTGTCACGAACTCGATTGGCGGTGTCCAGTGCGTTCGAACCAGGCAATTGAAAGACCATCAACCCCGAAGCAGCGACACCGTCGAGTTTGCATTTCGTGTCTGAAAAACTGGCACCAAACTCGATGCCGCCAAACGAGGCACCGCTCTCGTCTGTCCGCCGATCGGTCACAATATCGGCCAACTTCACGATCTGCCCATTGCTTCCCGTCTTGACCACAATCTCGGAAAACTCATCCACCGTGGACAAACGGCCGAGCGTCTTCAGTGTGTACTGAAAGTCTTGGCCGCTTGGGACGGGCGGTCGACCGAGCGCACCGGCCGCAACTTGAATGTTCTGTTCCTGCAGTGCCCCAATCACGTCCGAAGCAGTCAACTGGAGCGTCGCCATGCGATTGGGATCCAACCAAACCCGCATGCTGTAATCACGCTCACCAATGATGGTGATGTCGCCCACGCCATTGATACGAGCCAGTTCATCCTTCACTCGAATCGTCGCGTAGTTGCTCAGGTACAACTGGTCACGCGATTGGTCTGGCGAAAAGAAGTTCACCGCCAGCAACGAACTGGAGGATGCCTTGACCACCGACACGCCCGTGCTCTTTACCTCCGCCGGCAACACCGGTGTGGCCAGGTTGACTCGATTTTGCACCAAGACTTGTGCCATGTCCAAGTCGGTTCCGACGGCAAAGGTCACCGTCAGAGAGTACCCACCATCATTGGTCGACTGGCTGGACATGTACAACATGTTCTCCACGCCAGTGACCTGTTGTTCGATCGGCGCGGCGACGGTCTCGGCGACCACTTCGCTGCTGGCACCGGGGTACTTGGCGGTGACCAACACCGAGGGTGGTGCGATTTCAGGGTACTGAGCGATCGGCAGCGTCCAGACAAAAATGCCGCCCGCCAACACGATCAGCACTGAAATCACACAGGCGAAGATCGGTCGTTTGATAAAGAATTGAGACATGGTGGTTGGACAGGCCGGAGCCCACTAAGAAGAAATGCGATTCAAGGCGACACGGGGGGGCAACATAAAGAGGAAGGCAGCTTCGCGGTCAGGGAGTTTGCGAAACCGGATCCACCTTCATGCCTGGCTGAATCAACTGGATGCCCGCGACCACCACCGATTCGCTGGGTTTGACACCAGACAGAATCACTCGCAGCTTGCCCTTGCGGTCACCGACTTCCACGGTGCGATGCTGCACTTCGTTCTGATCATCCACGACGTAGACAAATTTGGTCGCCTGATCGGTCCCGATCGCAGTGTCCGGCACGAGGACCGCAGGATGGGCGTCGGAAACAGGCACCTTCAACCTCACGAACATCCCTGTCGTCAGCAAACCACTGGCATTATCAAACACCGCACGAATCTGCGAGGTGCCCGTTTGCTCATTGACTTGGCTTTCCGCGTATTCCAATTTGCCTTCATGCGGGAAATCGGTTTCATCTTGGAGCTGCAGAAAGCACGGGATGTTCAGTTCCTGAAGCTTGTCGGCTTCTTGGAACTCTTCTCCACCCAGTTCGCGTCGCCGACGCATGAACGTTAACCGCACACCCTCATTGATGTTCGCAATCGCCTTGATGGGCCGATCCTTCAAAACGGTCGTCAACACCGTGCCACCCACCAGTCCACCGGTAACGAAGTTGCCGTCGTCCAACAGTGCCCGATCGACTCGCCCGGAGATGGGCGAAATGATTTTGGTGTAATCCACATCCAGCTTGACGCGAGCTGAATCCGCTTGCTTGGCGATCACACTGGCGGCAGCTTCCGCCACCGCCGCTTGGTCCTCATCGAATTCTTCGCGAGAAATCGCATCGTTGGTCAGCAACTTCTGAGACCGAGCAAACTTCTTTCGAGCCAATTCCAACTGCGTTTCGGCCACCGAAATCTGTGCTTGGGCCTGTTCGTAAATCGCTTGGTATTCGTCAGGCTCGATCGTGAACAGCAGATCCCCTGCCTTGACTCGTTGTCCATCGGTGAAATGTGTCTTCAAAAGGAATCCAGACACACGTGACTGGATCACCACCTTTTCGTCCGCTGCGAGACGTCCGACCAATTCGACATAGTCGGTGACGTCATTCTGCACGGCAACCGCAACGGATACCTTCTGAGTGGGACGGGCGGAGGCGTCTTCCGCCGGCTTTGCCTTGGAACACCCCGCTGCAAAAACCAACAACAGACCGATGCACAACGGAGAAGCTGGCAAGAATTTGAATATCATTGTTCACTCGGTCTTGGTCGCCCCAGCGGCGGGGCAGATAGATTTGTTGGGCGCTGCCCCAAAATCTAGCGGGTGACCGAAAAACATTCGAGTGGGTCGGGATGAAAGCTTGAATGCCGAGCAGGCAGGGATGGCTCGGGAAATTGCTTCCTGGTTGTGAAGCAGGTCGGCAGGAGTCTTTCGGCATTCGAACTGTGTCGGCAAACGGCACGCTTTCCGCGTGCAACCGTGGCGAACGCCAAATCGGCTCACATGGTCAACCGAGGCGAACGCTGGAATGCTAAATCTTTGCTGCTGCGACGCACTGTGGTTGCGCACGTTTTCGTCCCGGTAGGGATTTCAGAGTGTAGCCGTCGGTAAGCGACTGCGCCACCGACGGACATAAAACCACGTCGTCACTGTCCCTCCCGCCGTGGCCGATGGCCACGGCGGGAGGGACAGTATTTTGGGAGACACGGTTTCCGGGGGTGTGCTGCTACGCAGCGCCCCCCAGCTACCATCTGACATCCCTACCGGGATGAAGAAAGACAGAAGCCACAAGGATAATTGCATTCGCAATCAGAACGCCAACAGCAAACATTTGGCAGTCCAGGCAAGCGCCAAAACGGCTCACATGGTCAACCGGGGCTAACGCCCAAGCGGCTCACATGATGATGCCCGATCATTCCTGCCGACCTGCTTCGATCTCGAACCTTTGGGATTCGTCAGTTTGGAGTGGGGCCAAAGAACGAAACGAAGCCGACGTGGATACGGTCACCGGCATCGGCACCAAGCACGTCGTTGAAGCCGTGCCCGTAGTCCAATCGAAGCGATCCTTTCTGACCAACTGCGACGCGGCAGCCGACTCCGACACTTGAAAGGAACTGGTCCTTGGCTTCCCCAGGAATGCTATCCAGGATGAAGGCTTGGCCAAGGTCGGCGAACGTGTACGCTTTCACATTGCTTTCGCAATCACCGCTGCCAAACGTCCAGGCATTTGGCCCCAATTCAAAACTGGTCAGCCAACCATTGTCGCCACTGGCCACACGTTGGTCGTAACCGCGAATGGAATCGTATCCGCCGAAGCCGAGCGTTTCACTGAACAGCAGCCGGTCACTCGAGATTTGCCCCGTGCCTCGGAAGGTTCCCTCGTAATCGCGACCAAGTTGCCGACGCATGTCCAGCGACGTTCGCCAGTAGGCGTAACCAGGCGCCGTGTCTTGACGGAGGCTGTTGAACGCAGCGGCGTTGTTCTGTGAGGTGAAACCGCCGTCCGGTCCATAGTTGAGGATCGTGTTCAACCGTGCGTAGTCGCCGTTTTCCTCGCGGACCAAAGCGTTGAATCCGAGGCAGAGCTGCAACAAATCAGCCGCCGTGTTGGAGGTGTTCAAGGCACCGAACTCAACCGACGTGTTCGATGACTTAAAATCGGACCCGACGAACCAAGCTCGCTCGGCGCGTGCGGTCCGGGTGGTGTAATGAAATGCACGTGAACCAACCTGCCAAGCTTCACCATCCTGGTTCATTGGAGCTGGCAGGGCGGGTTCGGCGGATGCCCAACTGCCAAAGACTTGATAGCCGCGTTCGCGACTGGGGTCGACGGTGTAGCTGACGGCGTGAGCATGCAAACGATTGAACTCTGAGTCGGCGGTGTATTGGTAACCGAGCAACCCGTCGTAGCCAAACGGGTTGCCGATCAACAGGCCGGTATACAACCGCTCCAGCCGCAATGCTTCCACGCCGGTGTCTTCGTATCCCACGTAGGCTCGCATGGGGAACACGTCCTCGACCTCAAACGTGAGGTCCGATGTGCCATCGAGTGAACCTGGTGCGACGTCCAGTCCAACGGATCGGAACGGGCTGCGGTTGAGCCAGTAAAGATCTTCGGCGACACACGATTCGTGGATTCGGCCACCAACGCGAGAACGCGTGATGCCTTGGCGAAGCAAGCAGGGATCGACCCAGCATCCACCTTGGATCTTGATCGCACCGATTCGTGATTCGACGATCACGATTTGGACGGTTCCGCCCGTGATCTTTTGTTCGGGGATCTGCACATCGACGATCGGTTGCCCACATCGTTCGTAGACTTCGATGATCTCACGCGACAACTGGTTCAGATTGCGGAGCGTGATCGGGAGCCCGAGATGGCGATCAATGATCGATTGAACGCGAGATGAATTGGCCAGCGAGCCTGAGTGATGGATGTGTGAATGCACGCCATCGAACTCCGCAAACGCTTCGTGAGGATCGACCTCGTCGCGGCTGGGCAGCAGGATGACGGCTTCCAATGCGTCGACCAACACCACGTCGCTGCTGGGCGTCTCCGCATCGGTCTCGGTCTGCAGGTCGAGATCGAACTTGCCGACTTCCCAAGGTTGGAACACCTTCGGACGATAGCGTTCAAAGTTCTGTCCAAATGCGGAACTGCCAAACAGCAGGCTCGCGGCGCAGGTCCAGCCAGCCAATACCCCAAAACGTCGTAACGCCATCCCGACTTGCCCCAAGTTCGTCCATGCCCAAGCTGCTGCCGGAGAATTCCTGTGGCACCAAACCGACAGGAAGTACGTCACGACAGACTAGCTTTTAGTGTTGGCAAAGCTTCGCAACGAAGACTTCACAAACGCTTTTGATTGCCCTAGCGATCAAATTCGGCAAGATTTACCAACGCCGTGACGTCGTGTACATCCGTGCCCGCAACAGGCACAGGCCGAACAAGCCGGACAATCGGTGCAGCCTATCATTTGACACTCTCAAATGGTCGTGTTCCCCGGCGAATCACTGCTTCGCACGGATGACACACTCGATTCAGTCGCGTTTTGATCGCTTGGTTGCTCGAGCGGCATCACCGTGTCATCCAAATCCGGTTGCCCCGCACCCGTGCCACTGATGTCACCCTCTTGCCCTGGTGTGGTGATCTCGACCGCTGACCGACCGGTGCGACTGCTGGTCATGCCGCCGCCACTGCCATTGAGACTCATTGGCAGTGAGGAGGAAACCAAATTGTGTCTGGTCCAGACGTCATGGCTGTTTTCGCCATCAGGGGAAAACACAGTCAGAATCGCATCGGTGAAGCTGATCGTGTAATTCGACGCATCAAAGTGAACCCCAAACGGAACGTCGTGGTTCAACGCATACGCCCCGGGCGTCGCCGACGAGGGTATGCCGGCACTGACAACCACGATGTGTTCGATCGCGTCCAACCCCTTCAGGCCGCTGGTCGTGAACTGAGTGGTTTCAGAGACACCCTCCGTTCCAAACAACTTGGACGCCGGAAGCAAGATCACATCCAATGGAGCAGGGTTCACGGTCAACGTGCCAAGTGTATACGAGATGCCGTAGTTGGATGCCTTGAACCCGGTTCCGGTTGGGGTGCTGCCCGTGATGGAGTAGGGACCGCCGAGCACGCTTGCTGTTTCGGCAGCCCCACCCGAGGCCAGCACCAAGGCTTCGATTGTTTGACCGTTCACCAACCCGGTCGCGTCGAATTCCGTGCCTTCCCAGCTGAACAGGTCACCGTAGGTCTTGGATTGGTTGTTGATCACGATGGACAGATCAGCAGGCGTGATGATGTGCCGACCATCGTTCGTGATCAGTGTGCCAGGTCCGGTTCCGTAGGTTTCTCCGTTTCGATACAGCTTGCGAATGTAGTACCCGCCCTTCAGATTTTCGCTGTCGATTTGAAGCACATACGATCCCGCGTCGGTTTCGTGATCGATGCTTTCGTAGTCGACCTGCAAGCCAAGGTCGGTCACCGTCGGTGAACCAAACAAGACCGATGCGTCCGTGAGCAGGTCGAGCGTGGCAGGTGAATTGATCACATCCCCGTAAACCGACGTGGCATCGATAATCTGAAGGTCCAAACCAATGGGCGATGAAAACAGCGACCAGTTGTGAGAGGCATCGCCGATGTATTCGCCATAGAAGTCGTTGGCGGGATCACTGGGACCAGCGAAATTGGTTGGCGGATCGCCGCTTGCATGACCGCCATTTAGCAACGCAGAGGGATCAATGTCGTAGGACGAGAGTGAGGGAGCAAACAGGCTGAGTTTGCCTCCGTCGGCATACGCATCACTGACCAGCACAGACTGACTATCGACTTCCAGCGTGTAGGGTTGATAGTAATCACCGCCCGCACGGTTTTCGTTGTCCTCATTGAAGTCTTGCATGCCGGCGAACACCGACGTGCTCCCCGAACCGTAGGTTCCAGTGGCATCGACGAGGTGACCGATGTGCCCTGTTTGGATATTCACATTCTTGCCACCGTGGAGCGTCACGTTGCCCGAAACGGTCTTGCCTGTGTCATCGCCACCGAGCGAGTCTCCATGCCCAATCGATGCGAAGTGCGAACCTTGCCCGGTTAAGTTCACGTCGCCCGTGGTTTCGACAACAATGTCACCCGTCGCGTTCTCCAATTCCGTGCCGGTGAACGCGTACCCGATCTGGGCGCCTGCGGTGCCGCTGGCATTGATGTCCAAGTCCTCGGTTTCTACCGTTGTCGTTCCGTTGGCACTGCCAATGCTGACGTGACCCGTTTGAGAACCATCACCGATGGTTGTCAACGTTGCCTCGACCAACACGTCGCCGCTGACCGTGTGAGCGTCCCCATTCACCTCGACGCGACTGCTGTCGATTTTGATGTCGCCGTCCGAGGTGATATTCCCCACAACGATCTTGTCCGTGCCTGGATTGCCAGTGCCACCCCACTTGTAATGCGTGGAGACATCCAGATCACTGCCGTCGGTCATGGTCAGTGAGTCGATGGTCGTCTGGCCTCCGCCGCTGAGCGTCAGGTTCTTGTCGAACGTCGCATTCACTTGCGTGGTGCCGGGTGAACTTGCATAGACGTGACCGACATGAACCGTCTCAAACTGATTGATTCGATTGATCTCGTCGTTGTCCAAGTGCACCGCGCCCGTTGTGCCATCTCCGATCCCAACTGTGGTGGAACCGCTTGTGCCATCGGAAGCTCGGCCCGCGGTGATGGTCAGGGAACTCGTCGGATCATCCGTCTTCACGCCACCATCGAATGCGAGACCACTGTAGACGGACAGATTCAACGCATCCGGAACCGACACGTCGCTCAATACCATCGAATCACTCAAGAGGCTAACTGAGCCAGGTGTGATGGAACTGAAGTCCAATTCGTTGCCCAATTCAACGCCTGCGACATCAAGCATTCCGTTGACCTGAGTGTTGTGTAGGGTCAGTTGTTTGAAGCTGCTCAGTCGACCAAATTCGGTGTTGTCCAGTGTCCAATCACCCGACGCTGCGGAACCGACGGCCATCCGGGATACGCCAGCGTTCAAGTCCAAAGCCGTCTTGTCGACATCGCCTGTGACGGAGTTCGAAACCTGCAGGTCGTTGCTGATGAGTTGAAACAAGTTGCTGTCGAGGCTGACATTGCCCAGATGAATCAACCCGCTGCCGTTATCAATTCTTATTCGGCTGCTGTAGTTCTCAGTGAAATCCATGTCCACCATCACATCACCACTGCCAACGGTGACGTCCAGCGAACTGTAGAGACCAAGATGATCGAACTCGTCTGCTGTGATGTTCAACAAACCGACGGTCGAATCACCAAGTCCGACGGTACGACTGCTCGTCATCGACTGGATCGACAACGCTCCTGTGTCTGCCACCTGGGTGACTGCATTGAGCACGTTCAACGCGTCCGTGAACAAACTGAGATTGTTTCCGATAGACAGGCGGTCAATTTCGATCGCCGAACCTCGCAGGATCACATTGTTGAAATTCAGCCCGGCATCCACGATGGAGATATCACTTCCCGAAGCGGTGTTGTGCCCCATCTCGAACGTGTTGAACCCAGTGATCCCCGCCAGAATCGCCTTGGAGAACTGCAAGTCGCCGCTGCCGCTTCCCAGCCCAATCGACTGGTTGGCTTGGCCGATGAATTGGAAATTCCCGCCTCCGATCACAGGCCCTGTGATGGTCAGATCATTGGACTCAATGTTCAATGTGTATCCCTCGAAGCGATCGATATTGACCGTCTCACCGACCAACTTCAGCGTCGAGTAGGAACTCGCAGGGCCGCCCATGTCCACATCGAAGTCACTGCCTTGGATTTCAACGGACCGTATGTTCGTCATCGTTTCGTCGCTGAGGTTCAGTGTTCCTGTGGCGGCGTCACCGATCCCGACGCTTTCGTTTCCGGTCGCGATCAGAGTGTCGATCGAAACGCTGCCCGCCGCATCGAACGAATTTGCGGATACGGTGACATCTTCGTAGCCACCAAGATTTGAACTGAGCGAGCCGTCTTCGGTTACGGTGACGCTGCCCGTGCCCGCGTTGATTTCAACGGCGGCTGAGTTTTGCCGACTGTCACGGATGTTTGCCGCGATCGTGATGTCAACTGCTCCGTTTCCACCGCTTTCTTCACGTAGCGTCAATTGCGTTTTTGAGCCATCGTTGTAACCGCTTTCATCACCACCCGATGACAAGGTGGGGAAGACGTCCACTTCGATGTCGATCGTGTCTGCGGCTTCGATCACTAAGTTTCCCGATCCCCATTGAGCACGAATCGCGTCTTGGTTACTAGAATCCACCGTGAATGAGGCTGGATCAAGCAGCAGGGTGCCATGTTCTTTGTCGAGATGGCTCGCTCGCAGGTCTGCGTTGCCGGTGAACACCAACTCTTGCTTGCCAGAAACTTCTGCCTGGCCGCCGTCGCCATCCCCCAGTGCTCGGGCGTTGATTTGCCCAGCGAAGTCCGTTGCCGTGTCAGCCCAGACAACGACGGAACCCGCGTCACCATTGACCGTGGCGTCGACACTGATTTGACTGTCGGCCGAGATCTTGGTTGTCGACGCATTGGCAACCGTGGCATCGGTTCCTTTCCAACCGCCTCCGATTCGAACATCGCCACCGCCCAACTCACCGGAAGCATTGACGTTGGACGAGGTCACTTCGACTCGATCGCCCGTGACAACGACGCGGCCGCCCACACTTCCGCTGACATCGATCGACGCGTTGGTCAGCGCCGCGTCGGCCGACGCGACCATCTCCACGGTCCCACCGGATTGCGTTCCGTCTGGACTGGAAAGTGCCGCAATGATCGTGGCTTCGTTGACGATGTTGCCGTTTGGATTGACCAAGTACACTTCGCCGCCGACATTCAAACCACCGATCGCACGAATCGTACCGCTGTTTTGAATCAGCGAAGAACCATTGGAGATGCCGTTGCTGATCGTTTCCAAGTCGGCTTGGATGTAGCTGCCTCCCGGCATCTTCAGTTGTCCGCCGGTGGCCAGATTGATCGTGCCGGACGACTCAATGGTGCCATTGTTGAAAACTTGCGACGCAATCAAATTGGCACCGCCATCGCCGGTGGAGATCAAACCGTTGTTGACGATCGCCGCATCCGAATTGCCGCTGAATGACAGATCGCCACTCATGAATCGATCGTTGGTGATGTCCAACGTTGTGGCGGTGAACCCGTTGGTGTTGATGACACCGGTGCTGCCAATGACAACACCGCTGGCGTTGGAAACAAACACGTTGCCGTTCGACGTGATGGCTCCATTGATCAACGACTGAGGTGCCGAACCGATCACACGGTTCAAGACCGCGGAATTGGAACTGAGTTGATCGAAATTGACCGTGTGTCCACTGCCGACGGAGAAGTCCTCCCAGTTGATCACCGCTCGGTCGGTCGAGGTGGTGATGTTGGTCAGATTGCTGACGCTGTTGTCGATGGTGCCCGCCCCCGCAACGATGTTGCCTCCAACGGGAGCTTGAGCCAACAGTGATCCAGGCATCGAACAGCCCGCCAGGATCGCGGAAAGAATCAAACGCTTTCGCATCACGCTGGTTCGTGTTGGACGGATTCCATTGCCACCCTCTGGTTGACCGTTCGATCGGCGGTCAGTCTTCTTCGTCAAACAACGTTTCATCTTGTGCCCCAGATGAGATTTCAATTTTTGTCCGATAGCGAACGATCCCGAACTCTTACACGTCTGACAGAACCCGGAGAGAAAGAACGGTCGAATATCATCGACAGACTTTGCCCAACCGCGAAAGAGTCCTCAGAGTCCCACCAGGCGGACAATGCAACTTTGACTCAAGCAACATCGCGTCCATGAAACGTGGCGTCCTGCGTTGGGGCGCAAAGCGAACGCAATCATTGGAAAGCGATGCGGGTCAGGTAGAAGTTCGCAGCAAACCAGCATTCTCGACTCCAGTTTGTCTCGCCCCCAACGAGATTCCTTCACCGTCCAACTTGCCCCAACCGATCTCGACCTAAGACCCGAGTCATTTCGCAATCCGAACCGCCTTCGCTGGCACTCGATCTTTCTCAAAAAGCTTCTGTGGCGATGAATATCAAGGCATTGATCGCAGCGGTGGCCGCCTTTGGCCTTCCCGCAGCAAGCGGCCAAGAACTTGAGTTCCATTGCTACTCCGACACCGCATGCGACTCGTTGCTGGTGGACGCGACTCCCGAATGGGATCAATTCTTACTCGGTGACTGGTGCGGAACACGTCCCCGACTGGAAGAAACGGGCATCACGCCGTTCCTTTACTACGACTCCATCTTTGCGGCCAACATCAACGGTGGCATCGGCACCGACCAAGCGTACACCGGGCAGATCTATGCCGGTGCCGACCTCGACCTGGAACAGATGTGGGGTTGGGACGGGACCACAATGAAGATCTCCATGGTCGAGCGTCACGGCGACAGTGTCAGTTCCGCGGTCGGTGGGATCTACGACCCAATGTGTATCTATGGTGGGCAAGTCGGCTATCTGTACCAGTTGTGGATTGAGAAAACCGTCTGCGACGACGTGGCTTTGAAATTCGGCCGAGTGTCCGCCGACACGGATTTTGCAAACAACGGTTTGTATCGCTATTCACTCAGCACCGCCATCAACGGTCCGATCCGAGCGATGTTGTTAGAGAACATCATCACGTCCTTCCCCTATCCGGTTTGGGGCGGGCGAGTGAAGTACGCTCCCAACGACCAACACCAAATTCAGTTCGGTGTGTATCAAATCGGGGATGGCATGTGGGACTTCACCCAGCACGGGCTCGACTTCAGCATTCGTGGCAGTGACGGAGTCTCGTTGATCACCCAGTATGATTGGACGCCAGAAATCAATGGGCGGCCCGCTCGTCTGTTTTTGGGAGCGGTTCACTCGTTCTTTGAGTTTGACAACTTCGATGGCGTTGGCACCACCGATGAGTTTCTGCGTTTGTACGCTCATGGCGAAATGGAGATCACGCCTGACTGCGTCGCCTTTGCGTTTGCGAGTCATTCCGACGAGGACCAAGTCGCCAAGACGCCCCTGCAAATCAGTGCGGGGATCAACCAGAAAGGACTGCTTCCTGGCCGTGAAGAGGACCACACTGTCTTCTTCGCCACCTATGGCGAACTCAGTGACGACTACGGCGATTCAATCGGCGAAGACGTTGACGCCGAATGGGTCTATGAACTGGGGCACCGCATCCAAGTTTGTCCAGCGTTCTACCTGCAACCAGCGATCCAGTACATCGTGCACCCGGGCGGCACCGGCAACATTCCCAACAGCACCGTGATGGGTGCGTGGATGGGAGCGAGCTTCTAAACAGGGAGGCTGGACTGATCAGGCAGAACCATCTGAGCTGCTAAGCAGGTCGGCAGGAGTGATCAAGTACAACCATGTGAGCCGTTTGGGCGTTAGCCCCGGTTGTGCGTGAAAACCGTGGCTAACGCCAGCGGCTCACATACCCGATGACACCTGCGTACCTGCTTAGTGGTATGTCAAATCCAATGCCGAACCCCCCTCCCAACTTCGAGGTCGTGCATTTTTCTAAGTTGTTGCAATGCCACGCATCTATCATCACGCTCCCAAAGGGAGCGTGAAGTAAAGCTGCACGACCTCTTGCTTGACGAGAAGCGTCGCCGACTGAACATGGATCAGCATGCATCCTTGATCGCCCCAGCCGTTCACTCTGGTTTGACAACTTTGGCTGAACCGGCGATCCCCCGAAACGCACCAATGATTTGGTTGTCACCCGCTGCCCCGGCGTGATAGTGGTAGCCGCGAACGTCATCGTAGTGCCCGCTGCACTCGTCCAAACCTTCCGGCTGCTTGGCGTCGGTGTCCAAGTGAGCGTAGATGCCGAAACCATCCAGTGCGTATCCGATCAACGCGGCATGCCCGTCGGCTTGGTCGATCTCTTTGGTTTTCCCCGTGGCAGCATGGTAGTGGTACCCGGCGTGTGGGTTGACATGCCCGCCGGAGTGATCAAACGGCGCGATGGTGTGAGCCTTGATGATCATGTGAATCGGTGCCGGTGGATCGTACTTGACACCGTTGAACGCGACTCCAACCGGGGAATGCCCGTCACCAACTCGGTGGAAATCCGTGGCAACCGATCGATAAACCGGGTTCACGGGAATCACGTAGACGTTGTGGTAACTCTTCCACTCAACCACATCCGGAGGACACTCGACGGCGTGATTCTCGTAGCGAGGATCAACGTTCGGTCGCGCGGCTAAATTGAATGCTTCTTCCGTATCGGTGACTTTGATGCTTCCATCTTCCCGCACCAAATTCCATTCCGGGTCATCGTAAAGTTCATCCAAGTGAGCGACGAATTCACCGGAAACGTTGTAGACATGGCCGTCTTTGATCCAAATGCCCCCTTTGTCTTCGCCGTCGGTCACGTGCTTGGGTGCCCATGGGCCAAGCGGATGATCCGGCGGAACGGCCTTGGTCGTGATGACGTAGCATTCTGCTTCACTGCCATCACTCAGTGTCCGCATCTCTTTCCGAATCGGCTCCACCAAGCTTTCTTCGAGAAAGTGGTCGGGATCCACTGCCTGAACGACCGCTTGAGGGATCGTTTCCCCTCTCGGCCCGCATCCCAAGCAAAACATTGCCAGGCTGATTAGCGAAAGCAGAGGCACTGTGTTATGTGAAGCGTTGAATGGCATGGTTGAATTTCTCTAAAACGAAGGAGTGGGGGATGAGAAGGACAACATCGAGCTTAGCGGACGTCATCGGATGGAGAGCGATCGATTAGCAGACGGTTGATATAAAACGATTCCCAGATTGAAGGATAAGCCGACGGGTGCTAGGCCACGGTTTCCAGAGACGAACCGGACACTATCGCGTTCCGGCTGACTAAATCCACAGGCTGTTAGGCCGGTGAACTCGATTCGTGCTCATCCGATCGGATCAACCCCAAATCGCAAGCGACAACGTAGATGCAGGGGATAACAATCAGAACCAGGATCGTTGAACTCAACAATCCGAACACGATGGAAACCGCTGTCGGAATCAACACCTGGGCTTGCGTGCTCTTTTCCAACGTCAGCGGCAACAGCCCAACCATCGTGGTGATGCTGGTCAACATGATCGCTCGGAAACGAAGGCGACTGGCACTGCGAGCGGAGTCATGACTCGGTTTGCCTTCGGAGCGTTCCTTCTTCAAGAACAGCACCAGCAGAATGGAATCGTTGACCACAATCCCGGCCAGCGAAACGAATCCCACCAAGCTGGGCATGGAGATATCCATCCCCATCCACATGTGCCCAAACACCATTCCGATCAGCGACATGGGAATCGCCGCCATCACAATCAGCGGTTCAAGCCAACTCTCAAACTGGAAACTCAAAATCGCGTAGACGCCAAACAATCCCAACAAAAAGAGTGACGCCATCGACGATCCCGTTTCACTGGACCGCTCCGCCTCGCCACCCAGCGAAATCTTCAGCCCCTGGTGTTTGGCAACCAACTGGGGCATCAACTCGGATTGAAAACCACTCATCAACTTGGTCGTGTTGACCAGGTCCGTGTCGGTGTCCGCCGTCAAGGTCACGGTTCGCCAACCGTCCACGCGAGAAATCTTTGACCAGCCATACGTCATTTCTAAATCGGCAACTGATTGCAATGGCACCTGGATTCCACCTGCCAGGATGAATTGGAAATCCAGGAAGGCTTCCAGCGTGTTCCGGCTTTCGGGTTCCAACTGCACATTGATTTCGTATTGATCCAGCCCCGCCTGGATGTCGCTGATCTTCGCTCCTTGAAACGCAGTGCTCAGTTGACTGGCCATTGCTTGCACATTCAAACCGAGTGCGACCGCATCGGGCTTCAGGTGCAATCGAATTTCTTGCTTGCCAGGTCGAAGGTCGGTGTTGAAGTTGTAGACCCCGGTGTACTCGGACAACCATTGTTGAGTCTCTTGAGCGGCGGATTGTGCCACCTGCAAGTCGTCACTTTTAAACAGCACCTCCACTGCTCGCCCCGCCGGTCCACGGACCGCTTCGGCAATCGTGACCGAAATCGCGTTGGGAACCTGGCCGACCTCCTCGCGCAACGCTCGAATGAATTCCGCCGTGGACGTGCTTCGCACATCGGGTTCGAGCATCCGAATCGACACGGTCGCAACATGGGGCCCTGATTCACCTGCGTCGCTGTTCTCATTGAATTTGGACATCACCGACCGCACCAACTCGTCGCCCGTTGGCTGACCTGGGAACCGATCATTTGCTCGTGCGACCGCGTCATTGATATTTCGGACAATCTCTTCCGTCCTGCTCAACGGCGTCCCCTGAGGCATCAACACGCGAGCTTCCACCATTTCCCCTTCCAAATCGGGAAAGGGCACGAAATTCACCAGCCCTCCGGCAACCATCGCAAAGGCCATGATGAAGGTGGCAATCGACAATCCAATCGACAGGTACCGCCAACGAATCGCCCAATCGATCACCTTGCCAAACACATTCTCGCGGACCCAATCGACGCCACCGTCAATTTTCGCTCGCAGCCCACGGGGAGCGTTTGCATCCTTCGCCTTCAAGGAATGCCCCAGGTGCGCGGGAAGAATCAAGAACGCCTCGATCAAACTGATCGCCAGCGTCGTCAACAGAACCATCGGAATCACACGGAGCACTTTCCCGATGTGCCCTTCCAGCACAAACAGCGGGCAGAGCACGCAGCAAGTCGTCAAGAAGGACGAGATCACGCCGCCAGCAACTTCTCGGACACCGTCCACCGCAGCCCGCATGGGATGTTTGCCCAAAGAAACATGCCGGGCGATGTTCTCGGCGATCACGATCCCGTCGTCCATCAAGATCCCGGTCGCCATCAAGATTGCCACCGAGGACATCATGTTCAGACTTTGGCCGATCAGCGGCAGGAAAAAGAACGCTCCCATGAACGAGACCGGCAGGCTCATCACCACCCAAAACGAAAGTCGCAGGTTGAAGAACACCCACATCACTAAGAACACCAACACGATGCCCTGCCAAGCGTTCTTGGCCAACAATGTCAAACGCTGAACGATCAGTTCCGACTCATCATTGGTGATCGTGATGTCCAACTGCGGTTGACGTTGCTGTTCCTTCTCAACGAATTCACGGACCACCGCGGCAATCTTAGTGGTGTCTTGCGACCGGGTCTTGTTGACCTGGATGATGCCCGCCCGTTGACCTTTGATCCAAGCCTCTTGTTCTGCGTCGGCGAATCCGTCGACCACACGTCCGATGTCGCGAATCCGAACTTCGGATCGCCCCGTCACGCCGTGAACGACGATTTCTTCGATGTCTTGCGGCGTCTGTTTTTGTTCCACCAAACGCAGCAGGATGTCTTCGTGCTCTGACTCGATCGTGCCCACTGGCAAATCCAGATTCTGGCTGCGGACCGATGCGGCAACCGTCTCCGCTGACAAACCCAATCGACGCAACGCTTCGACATCCAATTCAATGCGAAGCTGACGATCGGAGAATCCCTGGATCTCAACCAAAGACACACCGGGCAATCGTTTGAGTTGTTGCTTGAACCCCTCGCAGTAATCCTTCAACGAGTCCGGGTCGATGGGACCACTGACTGCAATGGTCATCACCGAATCCGTCCGGTTCAGTTCGGTGATGAACAGATCCTCGGCACCATCAGGAAGATCCGAGATCGCTTCGACTTCCGTTTCGATGTCGTTGAGCGCCGTCGATAGATCAGCACTCTCGTCGATCTCCACCACGATCGATGCAAACCCCTCTTGCGCAGAACTGGTGACCTCTTCGATGTTTTGGATGCCATCCAACGCGTCTTCGATCGGCAAGCAGATTCCCTGCTCGACGTCTTCCGCCGATGCTCCGCGATAGGTCATCACGATCTGCACTTCGGAACTGTCGAAGTTCGGAAACGTTTCCTTCTGAAGACGAGGAACCGCGTAGAGCCCCAGCCCAATGAAGGACATCATCAGCACGTTAGCCAACGTTCGGTGATTGACAAATTTCTCTAGCACAAAAGTGTTTCCGAATCCGCGAAGTGGGCGTCTCAAGGAGTGCGTAAAAACTGCGAAGGGGCGTGACCGGAAGGCCGCTCGGTATCGTCCGCGGCGACGGAATCAATCAATTTCTGAGTGGCCTCCTCCGCCTCAATGGGATCGACCAACATCCCCATGATCGCCGGCGACGGATTCGCGATGACCAGTCGTTCGCCCCCCTCCAATCCCGAGGCAACCACGGCATAGTCGTCTTGAGTGAACGCCAACTGCACTACTTGCGAGGTCAATCGACTTTGGTCGTCCAGCAAGTACACCGAGCCATTGCGGATCGCTCGACGTGGAATCACGACTTGTTCAGAGAGCGTCGTGCCAAACACGTCGACGTCGCAAAACGCACCTTCTAGCAGAGGCGGCTGAGGACGCTCTTGTCTGGATGGCGGAACGTTTTCAACACCGACCACAAACCCCACCATCTTGGTCTGAGTGTCAACGATCTCTCGGACTCGTAAGAAGCGGCCCTTGTACGATTCTGTCACCTCGTTGCCCGCGACATTGACCACAGCCTCAAACGCAAACAATCGCCGGAACGCCTCCTGAGTGAGCTGCTCTTCGAACTCGCTTTCGTCCCTCTCCGCCACGAACAATCGGTGAATCTCACTCAGCGGCAACTGCGCTTCGACTTCCATCTCAGCGCCGCTGTAACCCTCGAACAGGTTTTCCCCCACGGTGACGTACTGCCCAACTTCCAATTGAACCTCACCCACACGCATTTGAAATGGTGCGGTGAGGGTGGCGCGTTCAATGTCCCGCTGAGCCTGCGTTTTCTGGACTTCTGACTGACGTCGCGCAGCTTGCAAGGCTTTGATTTGAGGTCCGATCAGAGCGATGCTGTTCTCGAGATCCTGAACGGCCTTCTGCTGCATGAGCAGTTCACGGCGTTTCGAATCGATCGAAGCGCTCGATCCCGCTTGCCGAGTCAAAAGCGTTTCCTCGCGATCGAACTCCCGCTGCAGAACGGCCAGGACCTCTTTCTCGAGAGCCAAGCTCTTTTCCTCGTTCTCGATCGACTGTTCCAGTTGCTCGATTTCAGCGTTTTGCTGGTCGATTGTGGCCTCCAGTTGTTCAACTTGCGAACGGTAGTCGGAATCGTCGATTTCCAACAGCACCTCGCCTTCCTGGATCATCGATCCAGGACGCAGCTCGGGGTGAATCTTGTCGATTCGCCCCTCCACCTGCGTGACCGCTCGCCAAGAACGAGCGTATTTGGCCGTGCCATACCCGCTGACCTTTGGGCAAACGTCCATCCGCTGAACAACCATCGTCTCCAGCATCCGGGAGACCTCGTCCTCCGGTTGCACGGTGAGCGGAGGCGAGTGCTTGACCAGCCAAGCGTAGGCAACGACGGCCAAAACGATTGGCGGGACCACCAGCAATCGTTTGCCCCACGTTCCCCATCGCACTGCGGACTTCATTCCGGATTCCTTGTTGTTTCACCATTCGGGATTTGAAAGCGTCACGGTTCGCGTTTTAAGTGCGAACCGTGGCTCTATTTACCTGATGCGAAATTTGAAGGAGTCGAGGGCCACAATAAATTGGATGACGAGCAGAATTCCCGAGGACTCCGCACGTGTGCCGCCATCCGAGAGGGGGCGACCAGACTGGGGAATGGCCTTTTAAGAACGGCTGCAATGGGGGGCGTGTGCTCTCGTTTCAGTCTGTGTTCGACGCTCTCGCTCGTGCTTGCTCATCGATTTGGGCATGAAAATCGGCGACCTTGGGAACCAATTCAGGGTGCCTCGCCGCGACCTCGTCCAGCCTTTCACGCAGCGTGTGTTTCGCTGTTGCATGCTCTCCGTCTTTGCATTCTCGGTACTCGCGAAAGGAACGATTCAATTGCTGGATGATTTCCTTCGCTGTATCAGCGTTTTCAAGATCGCTGATGATCTCAGCAAGACGGAAAGACAACTTCAAGAACCCCGACGCATCGCCGGGCAGAGCTTCCTCGCTCATGGGGCTGGACCAAGCCGAAGCGAACACGTCGTCCTGATTTTCACCTGTCGCGGCCATCGCCTTTCGCTCCGCAAATTCTCGTTCCATCTTTTCATTGAATTCGCGGAATTCGTCCTGCTCCCGTTGCCAATCTTCGATGGTCTCGTGCATGGAAAAGGCGAACTCGTTGTCCGACTCAAGGCTATCTCCCGCAAGCGAGGTGAAGCCGACACCAAACAACCCCGACGCCATCATGTCGCAAATGGGACAGTCGCAATCGGGCATGTGTTGTTCGCATTCTGTGTCGTCCATTCCCACGATGGGAACTTCACTCCCGCGTGGGACGCGTCGGCGGCTGCATTCCATGATGAAGCGAGTTGGAGAGCCGCCCTCAAAAGGTTGATCCATCCATGAATCCCGAGCGTCGGACAAGAACGCGGATAGTTGGTCTTTCTGTTTCATCTCCGTTTGCGTCTCGCCAGACAATTCGTGTTGAAGATCACACCAGTCCCAACCGGCGTCGAGCAAATGGCGACAAAGGTCAAAGTACATGATCATCTCTTCCGTCCCCATCGGTGCGTCGTCGTAACCGAGCACATCATCCGGAGTCGCGATCATGGGCATGCCATTTTCGAACCGTTGGCGTTGTCCCCAAATCACGGCATCGCTCCAATCGTGTGCGCCGTGCATCAGGGAGCGTGGACAACGCCCCGACACTTCTTCTCGAGGTGTCATCAACCAACTCGCGTGTACCTCCACTGTCAATGCATGCCGCGCGTTCCATGCTTCTTGCTCTTCGAGGTTCTTCGGAGGATATCTGCCAGCGGATACAGCCTTGAGGATTTGCTCGGCAAAGGTCTCGATCAGCGGCGTACCAAATAGAAAGCTTCGATTGGTTCGCGGGATCGAAATCTCACTTTCGCGTTGGTCGAGAACCAGCGAAGCCGAGGCGGACTCATGCAACTCCCACCATGGCGGAAGAACGAATGGAAGCGGGCAACACTTTTGCCCTTCCAGGTCGGTTTCGAGCGCTAGCGTGGCGCGGGCCCCGAGCTTTTGCACACTGTCGCCGACTATGATTCGCTTCTGAATCAAGTCGATCGCGAGCCAATTCTCGTGACCGTCAATCGCGGCGAACGCTTCCTGGGGATCCGATGTTTGGATGGGGAGTCCGTCGACGAATTCGCAAACCGTTGGACTACGATATCTTCCCCAATATTCTGCGACTTCGTTCCAATTCGCAGGGTCCTCGGACATGGTTGCCCAGAGGGTCAGTGCCGCATCGTAGGGAACCGCGGTGCCGACACGGCAAGCGTTGTGATCCAGCACGACCACAACAACCGGCGGCGTTTCCATTTCGTCATTCTGATTGGATGCGTTCATCGAAGAGTTCACCATGCATTGGAGAATGTCGGAACATTCAGTTGATTTTGAATGTTCCCCAAAGTGGCATTGGCTTCCAGCCTGTGTTGGACTCGCGCCTCTTCTTCCACGCAGCTCATCGGACGGAAGCTGGTGCCGCAGATGAATTGTACCAGCCCCTTGCGACTAAAGACACAAATGCGACTTTGTGGTTTGAGAACACCCGAACACGATCTCGGCGGAGCTGCTCAGCATTTGCCAAGCAACGCCAGCGAACGACGACCTGCTAGTGGTCCGTCAAAGTTAAAAGTGAGGGTTGATCGTAGTGGACGAGGCCACGAGTCCTTGGATTCGACGCCAGTTCAGGACTCGTGGCCTCGTCCACTACCCCAAAAAACAAGTCCTGACAGACCACTAGCCTCGGGATTTCATCCCGAGGTTTTGGGCGTCGGCCTCATGCGCGGCAAGCCGCGGAGCGGCGACAGGTGGCGAGGAGAAGGGGCGGATTGAAAAAGTGAAATTGTAAATTGTAAATTTCAAAATCTGGGCGGCTGAGGCCATGCCGGGACATGAACTGCCGGAGCATTCGGAGACGATTCTCGCCCCGGATGGGGCCGGCGTGCTTAGCTCGGGGCGGAAGCCCCGAGACAGATGGCGAAAATGATCTGGCACGCCCCGGACGGGGCCGGCGTTGGGCATGCCGCGTGAGCCTTGCTAACCCGGCGGGTTTCCATTTCGACGGGCTTGGAAGTTCATCGATACGGGATACGAACCGGGGGATTGTTCGGCGATGCGGGCAAACAACTTCCGTCGCTCCGCGACTGGTTGTGGGTGTCGGGCGTTCGAACAACCGCGGAGCCGTGACAGTTGCCAGTGGTCCGTCAAAGTTAAAAGTGAGGGTTGATCGTAGTGGACGAGGCCACGAGTCCTTGGATTCGACGCCAGTTCAGGACTCGTGGCCTCGTCCACTACCCTAAAAACAAGTCCTGACAGACCAGTCGTCAGAGTCGAACCGTTGTCGTTATCTGTTCCGCCGGGCAGTCTTGATCCGCCAGGCCTTCTTGCGACCGAGTTCCCTTTCAATCGTTCGTGTCACGCTGCTCGACGACAATGAACCGGGCACGCAAACATTTGGGGCAAATGTTCCACTCTGCCAATGCTCACTCGGCGGAAGGCTTGGCGTCGGTCGCTTTCGGCTTCGTCTCTTTGGGCTTGGTCGCCTTGTCTTCTTTCTTCACGTCGGTCGCTTTGATCGGCTTGGGCATTTCCTTGCCTTCCGGAATGAACTTCATCGAAATGGAGTTCACGCAGTGACGTTCGTTTTTGGCCGTCAGGCGTTCGCCGTGGAAGACGTGTCCCAGGTGGCCGCCACAATTGGCACAGACAATTTCGATCCGACGTCCATCGGCGTCTCGATGTCGTTTGACCGCACCCTCAATTTCATCATCAAAGCTGGGCCAGCCACAGTGGCTGATGAACTTGTCTTTGGCGTGGTACAGCGGCGTGTTGCAGCGTTTGCAAATGTACGTGCCGGGATCTTTGGTCAGTGTGTAGCCACCATCCCCGGGTGGTTCGGTGCCCTTGTGCAAGATCACGTAGGCTTCGGCTTCGCTTAGCTTGTTGAACGGGCTCGAATCCATCTTCAGCTCATATCGGTTGTGGGTGAGAAGAGGCCTGGTTTTCTGGCTGGTCGACGACGTGTCCGTGGCGGACGTTTTTTGGGTGTCAACTGATTTTGTGTCAGTTGATTCCGCCGCCGGTGAATCGTCAGCATGAGTCGACGCCATTGGCTCACCGCATCCGGCGAAGGCGAAAAGGAATCCGCCCGCGATCGCGAATCCAAAGAGGTGTTTCCAAAGAGGCTTTGAGAGCAGCGGCATCGTTCGGCCTTGTGGTTGGGGGCAGGGGAGGGCGATTGAGGTGGGCAAAAGCAGGGTAGTGCGAAGAACAGGGCTCGCTCGTGCATTGGGAATGCTCAGGCAAGCTCCCCATCCGCATCCATTTTACCGCAACGTTCGACGCAGCAAACCGTTAAATGGATTGATCCATGGAAGTGGTCGTTCAGGTGGTCTTGGAATCGAACGTTTCCGCGTCGTGGCGAGCTTCCATGGCGCCACTGTAGATCTCGTGAGCCACCAAGACGACCATACCGACTAGAAGTGGCAAAATGTAGTAGATCACACGGAAAATCAAAACAGAGGCGAGCACGGGTTTTCCGACCGTGTCTTTGAGCAGCGTCCACAGGATCAATTCCAAAACGCCGAGTCCGCCGGGAACCTGGGTGATCAGGGAGACCGTGATTCCCACCAGGTACGCTGCCAGGACCGTGGGAAATGGCACCACCGCGTCACCGGGCATCACCAGGTACAGGGCTGTCGCGGAAATCGTCAGGTCGACGATCGCAACGGAGGCCTGAGCGGTCGCCAGTCCCAGGCTTGGCGGTCGCAGGTGAAGTTTGCCAATCGGCCAAGGTTTTCGCCAAACCAGGCAGATTCCAGCGTAGAAAACAGCGATTGAAAGCAGGATGGCTCCGAGCGTTCGGACCCCAAAGGGCAGGTCAAATCTGGCTGGCAGTTCGATCGGGTGCAGGACCAGAACGACTCCGCCGAGCACGCAGACGCCCGACCAGAATGTCAGCGCCAGCACGCTCATCAAGGCCACGATTTGGCGATGGGTGAGGCCCCAGCGGTGATAGAAGCGGTACCGGATCGGGGCCGCCGCTAGCAGCGTGCCGAGATTGTTTCCCAGGGCATACCCCAAAAATGCGACCAGAGAGACTCGTCGCAACGGCAGCGCTCGGCAGACATACCGAAGTGCCAAGATGTCGTAGCAAATCAGCAGGCCGTAATTCAGGGCCACCAAAAAGGTGGCAATCACCAAGTAGGCAGTCGGGACACCGGTCAGGCCAGCGACAAAGTCATCCCAGGAAACTTTGTGAGCTTCGCCGATCAGAAGCCGCACGGCCAAGCCGAACAGCAACAGAGCCATCAACGGGCCGACAAGCTTGCGGGGGTCGAATTTCACGCCGGTTGGCTCTTTGGGGGGGACGGTCGAGGGTCGCTAGTTCCAACTCGATTGGTTTTCGCGAGGTTCGACGTAACGGATGTCTTGCAAATCCAGGCCCTCCAGACGTTTTTCCAGTTCTTGAAGGTCAGCATCCTGCTGTTCCTGCGTTTTGTCGTTGTCACGAGTCTCGTCGTCAAGCTTGCGTTGCTCGTCGGCGGACTTCTTTTGACGATCTTCCCCCGAATCAGCCGTGCTTTCGTTGTCGTACCGGGATCGGCCGCGAATGTGGCGATCGGCTGCTT
This sequence comes from Rhodopirellula islandica, assembly GCF_001027925.1. Taxonomy (NCBI): domain Bacteria; kingdom Pseudomonadati; phylum Planctomycetota; class Planctomycetia; order Pirellulales; family Pirellulaceae; genus Rhodopirellula; species Rhodopirellula islandica. The sequence goes on from NZ_LECT01000017.1 coordinate 261,750, forward strand.
CGGGATCCGTTCTGGCTTCCAGGTCAGCGGCCCGGACGCCGGCGGGATCGAGCACGCTGCCGACGCGACCGGTGTCGCGGAGAGTTCTCTCCCAGGCGCCGCCGTAGGCTGGGTAGGCGTCCAAGTCGCAATCGGCGCACAGGCGGCAGCCGATCGATGGGACCACCAGGGTGACCAGCAAGATCAGCGAAAAAGCGGCGGAGGCGATTCTTCGAGCAGACATGTGGGATCGGGAAGTGAAAGGGGGGAGATTGTGACAGGTGGGAAGGCGGGCGGCCAGGAACAATCGTGTTCCAGGCCCATTTCCCAGGGCTTGAACTCGACGATTGGCAAGTGATTTGCGAAAACGTCCAGGCACAAAGCCCTCCGCCATCCTCTATCGGAATTCCTCCGAGTTCGGGTGAGGTAATTTAGGGAGGTTTTGCCGATTATTTCGATTCGATGGATTTTTCCGTCCGAAAATTGGAAGTTCCGCTCAAGTTCGCTCTTCCGCGAACCGGGGCAAAAATGTGACAAGAGCTTTCCCGGCGAGCAAGGAACGCTCTTTTCCGGTCTCTTCTTTTTGTTCCGCTTCACGCAGGATGCCAGTGATGCCTCAGTTGATTTTTTTGGCGACCGCCACCAGTGCCATCGGATTGCCGTTGATTGCCTTGATCATGTTGATGGTCAGTAAATTGTCGGTGGGCGCGGCCGCGCGTCGTGCGGAGCGTCGCTTTTTGGCATTATTGGTTATCATGAGTGTGGTCACTGCTCGCACCGTGACCACCAGCGAGCCGACTTGGTTGATCCACACGGTCACCTTGGCGGTCATGATTGTTGGATCCCTTTGGATTCCCGGGCAGCATCCACCCCGGACCTCGTCCTCTCCTGAACAAACCTCTTTAGCCGGTTCATGAACTCGATCACCGAATTGCCGTCCAACGCCATCGCCACCGTCCGAGTCATTCCCGGTGGCCCCGTTCACGGTTCAATTCGACCTCCCGGTAGCAAGAGCCTGACCAACCGAGCCCTGTTGATGGCCGCGTTTGGCAATGGCACCAGCCAGCTCAGCGGTGCGTTGGTCAGCGAAGACACGCACGTGATGACGGACTCGCTTCGCAAAATCGGTGTGGAGATTGAATCGCTCGATGCGGGGCGAACTCTCGTGGTCAACGGCATCACCGCGTCTCCTGAGTCCGAGGGTCCGCATGAATTGTTCATTGCCAACAGCGGAACCACGATTCGATTCTTGACTGCCGCCCTCTCGGCTCTCGGCGGCAACTACATCTTGTCGGGCGTCCCGCGGATGCATGAGCGTCCCATCGGTGACTTGATCGACGCGCTTTCGCCAGTCGTGGACGGCCGCATCGAAGCGGTCTCTGAAGGCGGATGCCCCCCGGTTCACATTCAGACCGCTGGTTGGGAGAGTCACGAGCTGAAGGTGGGGGGCAGTGTCAGCAGCCAGTATCTCAGTGGTTTGATGATGGCGGCTCCGCTGGCCAGTCGTCAGTCTGGGCAAACCGTGACGATCCGAGTCGTCGGCGAATTGGTCTCCCGTCCCTACGTGGAGATGACTGCCGACGCGATGCAGGTTTTCGGTGCGGAGGTGGACTTGCAGTGGCCAGCTTCCGCCGAGGGAGATGTGCTGGTTCAGATCGGTGGCGACTACGACTCGATCGGTTGGGACATCGAACCGGATGCTTCCGCAGCCAGCTATTTCTGGGCCGCCGCGGCGATTTCGGGCGGCGACGTCACGGTCAAGGGGCTCAGCCGAGCAGCGACCCAAGGGGACGTGGCCTTCGTGGATGTCCTGGAAATGATGGGGTGCCAGATCGAAGAAAGTGACGATTCCATCCGCGTCATCGCGACGGAATTGCCCGGCGGAAAGCTTTGCGGCGTGGACGTGGACATGAACGCAATCAGCGACACCGTGCAAACGCTGGCGATGGTCGCACTGTTTGCTAGCTCGCCAACTCGTGTTCGCGGTGTGGCTCACAATCGTTTCAAAGAGACGGATCGGATCGGCGACTTGGCCTGCGAGCTTCGCAAGTTGGGAGCGACGATCCATGAACACGAGGACGGGATGACCATTCATCCGCTGAGCGAGCCTGTGGTCAGTGAGTCCAGCCCCGTGCGGCTGGACACCTACCATGATCACCGAATGGCGATGAGCTTTTCGTTGGCGGGACTGCGGTTGGGCGGCATCGAAATCGAGAACCCTGCCTGCACAGGGAAGACCTATCCCAATTACTGGGCGGATCTGGAGCAGTTGATCGGTCGGGCTCACCACTGGACCGCGGAATAGTTGCGGGAGAACAAGGATGGCGCTCTTAGTGACCTGCGACATCGGTGGCGACCGGATCCCAGAATCACTGCGCGAGCTGCTGGTTCACTCGGGGTGGCCGGCGGCATTTCCTGGCACAGCTTCCGTTCTCAGTGACGAGGACCGGTCCCGATTGTCTCCTCCATTGATTGATCGTGACGCTGGTTTTGCCTCGCGGATGATCGCCGAGCACGCCGGGTGTGATTTGATAGCAAATCCGTATCGGGCGGACTTGGTCGATGTGGGGCGATCGGTCCATCACCGTCATCTCTTTCGCCCGTCGATCCGGAAGTTGTCCGTTCAGGTTCGCAAAGCGATTTTGGCGGAAATCCGCACGCCTTATCGAGAGGCAGTGCGGCGGCAAATCAGCGAGATGATGCTGCAGTCTCCCTACGTCGTGCATCTGTCGGTTCGCACGTTTGCCGCACGAGCCGCATCCGGCCAGTGGCAGCGGGGTGATGTCGGGTTGCTGTACGATCCCAGCCGCCGCGACGAGCTGGATTGGTGCCTGGACCTGTCCGACGAGCTGTATTTCGCGATGCCCGATTTGCGTGTCCGCCGCAATCATCCGGGCCGCGGCACGAATGATTCGTTGACCAAGGCGATGAGAAAGCATTTCCACGACGTGCACTATTTGGGCGTGGAGCTTGTTTTGAACCGAGCCTGGGCAGCTCGCCCGGTTCGCCGGCGCGGGGAGGTGTTGCGGTCGTTGGCGAGAGCGATCCGCGATGTGACCCCCGAGGCCACTCAGCGAGCGGCGTGACTCCACCCCGCAGCGTTTGGAGGTCGAGCGGCTTTGCATTGCCCTCCCGAGGTCGTGCCGTTCTTAAGTGCTGTGCCAGCAGCGTCTTGAGAACCCCGCCCACGCAGCGGAAGGGGGCGGAAAGCGAGCACTGAGCGAGCTCTCCCCAAACTTCGTTTCAGGAGAGGTGCAACATGCGGAAGCCCACCGAAAAGCGGTCTCTGAAAACCGCACAACCATCGGGCGACAGGGTTTCCACGCCCGTTTGTTCCGATCGTTGAATCTATTCGCTCGTGACCTTTTCGTTTGCAGCGGTCATTCGTCGCCGAAGAAATTCTTGCGGGCAGGGTGACTTCCGCTGCCGATCAACTCCATAGGCATCCGCATGAAGCGATCGACGGTGCCCCTTCATGGACGAAGCTGGATTGTTCTTTTCCCCCAGCCTTCGAGTCCTTCTCATGCGAAATCTCACGCTCGGCACGATCATTGTTGTCGGTGGCTTGCTCGCCGCGATTCCATTTCGTCGCGACGCGGTGCATCCCGAATCTTCCGACCCCAATGCCTTGGCAACGGGACCGACGTCGGCCCCCTTCGCGATCGCCACATCTGATCCGTTGACTCCGCCTTGGGATTCGGGAACCTCGGGGGCCGGGCAGGCAGCGACCTTTTCGGCTCAGGCTCAGACAACGGGCTGGCCGAATCATCGGGCGCCTGATCCACCCCGCCAGGGTCATGCGGCTCCGTCGCGAGCCGACGACTTTGCCTCGACTGGTCCCGGAGTCATTCCCACGGAGCAGGCCGCTCGTTCCCGTCGCGACTCGCGTTTGCCGCTGACGTATGACGATTTGGCCGTGCCGCTGAGTAGCCCACACTTCCCTGACCAGCGGTACAACGCTCTGGCAGGATCGCCATCCAATCCCCTGCCTCCGATTGGCAAGGCGGAAGTTCGGGTGCAAGGTTCCGTGTCATCGGGCTCGGTCGCGTCAGGCCCCGTGTCATTGGGTTCTGGCCAGGTCGCGGCGCGTCCTCCCACGTCCGCTCCTGCGAATTTGGCTTCGAATCCCGACGTTCGCGAAGAGTCGACGCCGGCGCAATTGGCCAGCTCGGTGCCGGGTTCTCAGGTGAGGCCCGATGCCCGGCAGCAAGTCCTGAGGCCGCCGACGGTGGATCTGCAGCGTCAGCTTCCGTCGCAGGGCTCGACTCGTTCACGTTCGTTCCAGATCCCGGAAGTCGCGATGCCTGCGATGCCGGCAGCACCCAGTGTGATGGAACGCCAACGCCATTGGATCCGGCAACCCGACTGAGCTGGTTTCTTTCGTTACCTGGTGACCCGACACGTCACGGCTTGTTGATTGAATCCTAACCCGAAGCGTTAGCGAGTGATCGCGAGGGATCGCGTGTCATGGCAACAAGCCTGTGGGGCCCTCGCTCACGCGTCGGGTTACTAGGCAGGCTTCATCCGGGCAACGCCGCGCGAGGTCGAAGGGCGATTGGGCTTTCCGGCAAAGAAGCGAGATGCGGTTACGTCTTCTTTCTGCTTCCTTGGGCTTTGTCATCTGCCCAATTTCACACGAAACTCGTGCAGGCAGAAACACGCTGAGCAAGTCAAGCCCGGTTTCTTATGAAACCAGTCTTGTTTCGCGAGCTTTGTTTCACCTAGTTTCCCGCTTGTCCAAGGTGTTCCTTGGTCAGTCGGCAAACGGACTTGCCGGCAATGTGATTCATCTCATTCGGACGCAGTGAACGTGGCGAAGATCTTGTCAATCGTGAACCAGAAAGGAGGCGTCGGGAAGACCACCACTTCGGTCAACCTGTCCGCCGCCCTGGCCATGTCTGGCAAGAAAACCTTGTTGGTCGACATCGACCCGCAGTGCAACGCCACGTCTGCCTTGGGGCATTCGCCTGCCGCGCATCACGGATTGACGGGAACCGAATCGCTTCCTGATTCGATCGTCGAAACCGATGTGCTGCATTTGGGGTTGTTGCCCGGCAGTCGCTCTTTCCATGACGCGGACGTGCTTGCAGAAACCGGCGATCGTTCGACCGCTCGGGTTCGAAAGCATCTCGATAGCGTGATGAGCGACTACGAATACATCTTGATCGATTGCCCGCCCAGTGCGGGTGCCATGACGGAAACGGCGCTGACCGCCAGCACCGAAGTGTTGATTCCGATCCAGTGCGAGTACTTCGCGATGGTCGGCGTCACGCAACTGATTGGAACGATCAAGAAGGTCATCACCGCCACCGATGGTCGACTGACATTCGGCGGGATCCTGCTGACGATGTACGACGAATCACTTGAACTGACTCGAGAAGTCGACGAAGAGGTCCGTGACTTCTTTGGCGACATTGTTTTTGAAAGTGTCGTGCCCCGGGATGTCGCACTGTGCGAAGCCCCCAGCCACGGCCAAACCGTTTTCCAGTACGCCCCGCGAAGTCGCGGCGCGTTCGCTTATACCCAACTGTGCATGGAGGTACTGCAACGTGACTAACGCGACAACCAATCGACCCAACCCCGGCAAAGCACCCGCTGGCAAAGACCGCCGCCTCGGAAAAGGCTTGGCCGCTTTGTTGGGTGAACCGATGGACGACATCGTTCCACCGGGCGAAACCAACGATGCTCCTCAACCAGGCATCCAGTCGCTCGAGTTGCCGATCGACTCCGTCGAAGCCAACCCGTTCCAACCGCGTCGCGAATTCAATCCCGACGAGATCGCTTCGCTGGCCGAATCGATCAAGAACCACCAGCAATTGCAGCCAATCCTGGTTCGCATCGTGGACGGTCGCTATCAGCTGATCAGTGGCGAACGTCGTTTGCGTGCGACCATTCACGCGGGTTTGAAAACGATCCGCGCTGAAGTTCGTGAAGCCGACGACCGCTTGGTCGCTGAGTTGGCCATCATCGAGAACTTGCAACGCAAGGACTTGAACGCGATCGAAAAAGCGATGTCGTTCAAACGCTACATCGACGAACACAAATGCAAGCAGGACGACTTGGCTCGCCGGTTGAGCATTGACCGGAGCACGATTGCCAACTTGATGCGTTTGCTGGAACTGCCTCAGCCCATTGTTGAGATGGTCACCAGCGGCGAGTTGACCGCGGGGCACGCTCGAGCATTGCTGCCGATCGGTGAAGTCGAAGTGCAAGTTGTCACGGCCAAGAAGATCTTGGAAGAAGGATGGAGCGTTCGCAAAACCGAGACCGGTGTGGCGGAACTGCTTCGTGCAGAAGAGGACTGCGAGACGGGCCTCAAGGTCACCAACGTCTCACGCCAAAAACGCAAGCCTGTTCCTCCGCACATCGAAGCGATGCAGCAAGAGATGCGGATGGTGTTCGGCACCAAGGTTGAGATCAAAGCCTCGGCTCGCAGTCGCGGCAAGATCACGATTCATTTCAGTGACGCCGAAGAGTTCGAACGCATTCGCGGTCTGCTGGGCGGCGTCAATCGGCCTCAGCTTCGCGTCGCGGGCTGATCCAAATCGGCTGAGCGAGCTTGCTCGGCAACCCAAGATTCACCTGGCCGGCGTGGTGCAGCGGATTCGATCCGCGGCCACGTCGGTTTTTTTGTGCGCCCGTCGTGTTGTGATTTGGGGTGGCGTCTCGATTCCGTAGGTTGGGATCTCAGCCCGACAAGCAGTCTTCTTTTCATTTCGGACGCTTGCCGCTCCGGTGTGATGCAGTCAGTTGTCGGGCTGAGAGCCCAACCTACAAACGAAGCTTTGTCGGGCGAAGAGCCCAGGCGACGGTTGGGCCTCGCTGGGTTTGGGGGGACCAACAGACGGGGGTGGGCAGGCGTGGCGTGGGTTTCTGCTCCCCCGGTTGGTCGATCCGGCCAGGTAGACTTGTCCGGGCCAGCGGGCCGGAATTCTGGGCGATGCAGGGGTGAAAACTGCTCTTGGGCCTACGTTGCCAGTGGCCCGCCGTCTAAAATGAGGTGCGCGAATTTCGGCATGTGTGGCCAACTCATTCGCGGATGTTCGCCCTCTTCGGACGTGTTGATGTCCAGCCTGATTGAAACGATTGAAGTCGATGCCGCTCTGTCCAAGCGATTGGCCGAGATGCCTGCTGATTCGCAGACGCTCACATTGTCGCTGGACGCGATTGCCGAGGGAGGATCGAGCGCGGGTGTGTTGCAGCATCCCAGTTGGGCATACGTTCCGCACATTGCGACGCCTCGTGTCACCACCGAAGGCAAGGTCGATGCAGCGGACTTGGCTCGAACGATCGAGGCCACTGGTTCGGTCGATGGTGAGGGCGTCGATGCGGATCCATCGCGAACCGGGAATCTGCTGATTGGTGCGGGCGACTCATCGCCATCCGCTCTCAACCCTCCGGCCGCGACCTCCAGCTGCGAAGGGTTCTTGCCGCCGCGTCGCGTTGCCATGTTGAGTTCTGATCCGACCAAGGCGGATTGTGCCTCCATGAAGGATGTCGAGTATCGGTTGGTGGGAACGCTGGGCAGCGGTGGGACGGGGATCGTGTACCAAGCCCACCAGCGAGCGATCGATCGCGAAGTGGCAATCAAAGTGTTGCGGCGTGAGTTGGCAACGGATGCTTCCTCACGTGGACGCTTCTTGGCCGAGGCTCGTGTGATCGGTGCGCTCGACCATCCCAACGTGATCGCGCTGCATGATCTCTGCATTGACGACGAAGGTCAGCTCTTCTACTCGATGAAGCGGGTGGATGGTGCGAGTTGGGACCAGCAAATTGACACGCTTTCTTTGGAGAAAAACCTCAATATTTTGCTGCGAGTTGCCGATGCTATTCGTTACGCGCATTCGCGAGGCCTCGTGCATCGCGATTTAAAACCCGAGAATGTGATGCTGGGACGCTTCGGCGAAGTCCTGGTGGCGGACTGGGGATTGGCCCTCAGCAAGAGTTCGTTGACGCCGACGGCGGCTGTTCCCAGCACGGATTCGCATCACGCGATTGGGGGAACGCCAGCCTACATGGCTCCGGAACTGGCAGCCGGTGATCTGTTTGGCATCACCTATGCCACGGACATCTATTTGTTGGGCGCGATCTTGTTTCGAGTGGTGGCGGGTTTCCCGCCGCACCATGGCAAGAGTCTGTTGGCCTGCATTCGAGCTGCAGCAAACAATCAAATCGAGCCCGTTCCAGAACAACTCGGTGACACCGAGTTGGAATTGATTCAGATCGCGCTGAAGGCGATGGCGACCGATCCTCTGGACCGGTTCACTTCGGTGGAAGAATTGATCGAGGCGATTGAAGGTCACCGCTCTCATGAGGCCAGCGATCGTTTGGTCCGTCGTGCAAAACGGCGTTTGGCCGAGATCGGTGAACTGGGAGCTCCCGAAGAAGTTTGCCAGGAAAGTGTTCCGTCAGGCTTGCGAGCGGATCGGTACGAGCGTTTTGCGGCCGTCGACGCTCTGCTTCGCGAAGCCATCGAAATTTGGCCCGACAACCGTCGCGCGATCGACACGCTGCGTAGCACCCAGTTGGAATTCGCCCGAACCGCCACCGCCCAAGGCGACTTGGATTTGGCGTTGGTCCTGTATGAATCCGCCGGGCAAACTGACAGCGAAGCGGCAGCGCGAGTTCGCAAGCAACGCGATCGTCGTGAACGAGTGCGTGAAAGCCAAGCGAAGTACTCGACCTTGTTCACACATTCGCCCGACGCCGGGATGCTGATCCGCTGGTCCGATGGCGTGGTGCTGGAAGCCAACACTGCCTGCTTGGAATTGCTGGGCTATGCCAAAGAAGAGGTCGTCGGCCAAAAGATGACGTCGTTGACAATCTGGGCTTGCCCAGAGAAACGCGAAACGTTCATCGAGCAACTCGCTCGGGAAGGGCAGATCGACAACTTCGAAACGCAGTTCCTGCACAAGCAAACTCAATTGGAAGAACTCAATTGCGATGACAAGACCGGCCAGGTGCAAATCCCAGGCGTGATCGATGTTTTGATCAGTTCGCGTACGGTTCACCTGGGCGGCGAAGAAATGCTGTTGTCGACCGTGCGGGATATCTCGGCTCGCAAGACCGCGGAACGTGATTTGGAGTATTCTCGGCGGCGGTTGCGAGACCTTCAGCGTTTGGCGGGGTTAGGTAGTTGGTCGTTCGCTTTGCAGTCCCAGGCGATTCGTTGGTCCGAAGAAGCGTTCCGAGTGACCGGACGAGATGTCAGCCGTGGGGCTCCGGATTACAACGACTTCATCGCGTCGATTCACCCGGACGACCGAGAGAAACTTCAGGTTGCCGTGGAACGTAGTCTGACTCAGGGGACCTCGTACCAGTTGAAGTTCCGGTATCGTGATGACCAAGGCAAGTATCGAAAGTTGTTCACACGTGGGAATCCGGTGTTTGATGCGGATGACAACGTGATCGAAATTTATGGCATCTTGCAGCACGCCGCGGCCGGCGGTGGGTGAGCGGCGAAGCGGGGCCTCGGTGGTGGAGGTCCCGGCGAAGCTGGCTCTGCGGTTGCGTTTGGTTCGTTGGAGACTCGCTCAGAAACTTTTGACGCCGCCCTGCTCTGCTGTGTTCTCTCCTGTTCCCGTTTTTTCCGTCCCTTTTTCCCCCCTCTCCCCACAGTGCCCTGACATCGCCGACCCAGTCCACCGTCCTGCGTTACACGCAATCTGATCCTGACGTGCGGTTGATGCTGCGCGTGAAAGAGGATGATGCGGGCGCGTTCGAAGAGCTGGTTCGGCGTTACCAAGCAAGGTTGGTTCGGTTGATGCAACACTTGGCACCTCGAGGCGACCTGGCGGAGGATTTGGCACAGGAAACCTTCATGCGGGTCTACCGGGCTCGCCAGAGTTACACGCCGGGAGCCAAGTTTTCGACGTGGTTGTTCACAATCGCAGGCAATGTCGCTCGCAATTCCAAACGCACCGCGGCACGCCGGCATGAGACCAGCGAAGTGGATTCGCCGCGGGGCGCCGACGATTCGGATGACTCACCTTTTTTGGCGGTGACGGCGGTCGACAGCAGCGGGTTGATGCCGACACGCCAAGTCGAAGGCGACGAACGAGCCACGATCGTTCGAGCGGCAGTCGCTTCGTTGAATGAACGCCAGCGCATGGCGTTGATCCTGTCTCGGTTTGAAAACATGAGTTACGTCGAAATCGCGGAAACGATGAGCCTGAGCACCAAGGCGGTGAAGTCGTTGCTCAGCCGCGCTCGCGTCAGTTTGAAAGAAGCTCTCACGCCCTACATCGAATCGGGGCAGTTGGGCGGAACGGTTGATCCGGCGATGTCATTGCCGTCGTTGAAAATGGAGCCAGCCGCCGATCAGCGGGCCGGTGAGTTTGCCGAGGAGGAACCTTCATGAATGATCCCAAACGTCCTCTCGACAACCCAACCAACGCGGAGCTTGACGTCGATGCCAGCGCGTCCGGCAAGGCATCCGCCAACGAAACAGGTCAAACCGCCGGCGACAGAACCGTCTCGATGGCAATTCCCAAACTGGGGCCCGGTGGTTCGGTGTCGGGAAACGGTTCGGCACGGGGCAATGATCCGGATCAGCTCACGCTTCGCGATGTTCCGCTGGATCTTGACGACGAGCAATTGGTCGCTTACCTGGACGGCGAGCTTTCCGGAAAGGAGCGTGCGGAACTCGAGGATCGGTTGATCAGTGAGGAATCCCTGCGTCTGCGTTTGCAAGGTTTGCAGCGTGGTTGGGACATGCTGGATGTCTTGCCGACTCCGATGGTGGATGAGCACTCGGTCCAAACCACCTTGGAAATGGTCGTTCGTGATCTCACGCGAGCCTCGATGGGGATCGAGGCGGCGGGCACGGGCAATGGCGTTTCCGGTTCAGGCACCCTGCCCCGTCGTCGGCTGAAGAAATGGACACGTCGTTTGTTCGCGTTTGGCGTGCTGGCTTTGGTCGTTTCGTCGCTCGTCAGTTGGCGCTGGCAGACCGTCTCGCATCAGAGTCAAATCGCGGATTTGCCAATTGCGATCGATCACCTGGCGTATTTCAGCACCGATGACTTGGAGCTCGTCCGAGACCTCGCGGAATCACCGTTGTGGTTTGCGCTTGCCAGCCGATCCGCGACCGAAGACTTGGAGTCCTTGGTGGATCAATACGGAGGCACCGATGAATTGCTTGAGGCCGTTGCGGAACTGGATGAGGAGCAACGCGCGACGGCGTATCGACGTTGGGACACGTTCAACAACCTTTCTCCCCAAGCTCGCTCCATCACACGAGATCGAGCCAAACGCGTGGCCGAGGCAGAGGATTCGCAACAGTTGCTGACCACGCTCCGAGCTTATTCACGTTGGAAGGAACAGCTCAGTCGTGACACGTTGGCCGCCATCGAAAACCAAACCGGTGAACTGCGTGAACGTGCGATCGAAGAAGGCGTGCATGAAACGATGAGCGTCATCGGACGTGTGACAGCAAAAGGATTGAGTGACGAGACGATCGAACGGATCGCATTCACGATGCGGCAAATCGTTCAACAACGGATCGCGGATCAAGAGCCAGCCGCCACGCGAATGATGGAAGGGTTTCGCCGCTGGAGAGAGCGTGAGAGTGGTGGCCGGGGACGGGATGGTCAGGGTGTCGATGAATCGATCTGGTATCATTTCATCGCTCATTCGATTGTGGGAAACTCGGGCCGTCGTCACGGTCCCAAGGATGGGAAACGTGGCCCTGAATCACCACCGTTGACGCTGAGCGAACTGCATCAAATCGAAATCATGCTGCCGCAAGAAGACTTGGAGCTGCTGCGAACGGTTTCCACGAACGCTTGGTTCCGTTCGATGGTCATCCGCGACTGGGCCGAAGAAGCCTTGCGGCGTCGCGGTCGGCCGGATTCGGAATCGAAAACGCTGCAACAAGCTTATCAAGAAGCCTCCGCTGACGAACGAGAAGTGCTCGACCTGTTGCCTCCCGAAGAAGTTCGCGACCAACTCCTTCGCCCCTCGAACTGAGTCACAGCTGAATCGTCTGTTGGGCTGGTTGGCCTCACCCGTCGACACCGCTCCCTGTCATGTCGCGCCACGACGTGCCTTCTTGCGTGAAACACCGGCAGGCAAAATTCTTTCCGGCTTGATCTTTTCGGCTCAAGTTTGCTACCCCGAAAGCCGACGCACCGGCGATTGCCGCTGACACGACGCAATCGTCTCGCAATTCACGGTTCCCCACGGAACCTCGGAAGGCTGGAAAGCACATGAACGACACCAGGACTCGATGCCGCTTTGGATTCAATCGCACGTTGCTGGGCGCATGCCTGGCAATCCATTTCGCGATCCTGCCGACCTTCGGCTGGGCTCAGGCAACCGCTGAGAAATCAAAGACCAACTTCTTTCCGTTTCCCATCCGGTTCGGGATGAAGTCGGAAGCCGAAATCAAGGGCGGTGTCAAAACGCCTCCGGTTTCGGTTGCTGCGACCAAGCCAAGCACGACCTCTTCGGGGGCTTCCACGCGGCGAATTCCTGTCGAACGCAACATTGGCAAACCCAATCACGCTGCATTCAATGATTCTGAGGGGGACGCCACCAACCAACCGGTGTCACAGGTCCAGCACGTTCAGTCTCGTGTCAGCCAATCGGCTCGTGCGAAGTTGCCCGCCGACGGGCGAGTGGTGATTCCAGGTACGAATGGGCTGCCGCAATTTGAAACGCCAGGGGAAATCACCAGTGTTGAGATCCTCGATGCTGACGGCAATCCGATTCCCAGCGAATTGGAAGAAGGCGAGTACTACTACGGTGCCCAGCCTGCCCCGGTCAGGGTTGGGCAACCATTGCCAGGAACGCTTTCCATTCCCGCTCGAACCGCGCAAGCCCGGATGAATGACTTTGTGCCACGCACGGTCGATGGCCAACTTCTCGATGGAAGCGTGGTCGAAGGGGAGTGGATCGGGGAAGACGAAACCTACGCCGGCGAGATGGGGGAAACCTACCTTGGCGACGAGAGCGTGTTGATGGAGGGAGCTTTTCAGGGGCAGCCACACGGACACTCACCAGCGTGCGATGAATGCGGTGGGAACTGTGTGGGCGCATGCGACGATCGGATTGACGCGCGCGTTCGCGTGTTGGCTCATGCGTTGTCGGATCCGCTGCACGATCTTTGGATTCGCGCGGACTACATGCACCTTTGGGTCGATGGACAAAATGCTCCGTCCCTGGTCACGACCGGCCGAGCCGGAACCGCTCGCGATGTGGCGGGCGAGATCGGCCAGCTTGGCACCGAAACGATTTACGGTGGCATGCTGGGTGACGAAGGACGTTCAGCCGGTCGAATCGAGATCGGGCGTTATCTGGGGGACACGGGCTTGGCGATCTCTGGATCAGTGCTCTTCTCGGAAGAGATCACCCAGCGTTTCTCGGCGGACGGTTCTCAATATTCGATTTTGGCGCGGCCATATGTCGACGTGACGCCAGGCGGCACGGACAACGGAGAAACGGCAGACCTCATCCACTTCAACAATGAAATCAGAGGCAACATCTCAGTCGATTCGTCGACTGAATTTGGTGGCGCCGATGCGTTGGTGCGAGCCTTGTTGATCAACCAACGTGGTCGGAAAATGGAATCCTTTGTGGGCTACCGCTTTCTGCAACTGGACGATCGCTTGGCGATTCATGACGAACGGCGCTACTTGGTCGACGGTGGCGGGGTGGACGCAGGGACACTGCTGGAACAGACGGATAACCTCTCGGTTGAAAACCGTTTTCACGGCGCGACGATGGGGATCCGGTCGACCACTTCCGGTGATGTTTGGTCGTTCAACACACAAGTCCAATTGGGGATTGGGGTGATGCACAGCAGCGTTGCCGCCTCAGGGTCGTCCCTCCGCAGCGAACCGCAGGCGGGCGGCGGCGTGATCACCAGCCAATCCAACACCGGGTTGCTGGTTCGATCCACCAATTCAGGGGTCCGTGAGTTCGACGAGTTGGCGGTCGCCCCCGAGATCCAGCTTTCCGTGACCCGTCACTTTTGGAATGACTGGGATGTCACGATTGGATACCAGTTTCTGTATCTCAGTCGGGTGATGCGAGCAGCGGAACAGATCGACCCGTTGTTGAATTTGAGTGACCTTTCGATTGGCGGTTTCGAGGGCAGTCGTCGTCCAGATCCAGAGGGAACCTACAACGATTTGCTGGCACACGGGATCACCTTTGGAGTCGTTCACCCCTTCTGAGGCGGGAAAGCAGAGGGCGAAACGCAGGGCAAATTCGGCAAAATCGGTGTCTTCGAGCACCCGAAAAAAATTCTGGAACGAACCCGCTGGAAACTGCCAGACTCCTCTTTAGCAACCAAGCAACGCGTGCTAAACTTCCCGCTCAGTCGCACCCACTACCCCGTGGTGTAATTGGCAACACAGCTGGTTTTGGTCCAGCCATTCTAGGTTCGAGTCCTAGCGGGGTAGCTACTGACACAATCCCCAGTGATCCAGAGCAATCAACAGCCTGTTTCACTGGGTTTTTTTGTGCCCTGATTGCTCCTGATGCCTGGAGATTGGCACTGATGACACCGCCTGTGACACCGCCAGATGTCGCGGTGTCGATCGGGTCACCTGTCAGGTCGGTTGAACCTGCCGCGAAGTGATCGGCGGTCACCTGCAAATAGTGCTTGGCGGCTGTCTCGGATCCGTGGCCCATCCAGGAATTGATGACGTGATCCTGGAATTTCTCCTGCAATTCAGTTCGTCGTGTTGAACGCAGGTTCTGGAATGTCTTTGCCCAAATCGGCACGCCTGCCCGCTCGATGATTCGATTCATCTGCGTTCCAAGGTTGGCCGCTCGCCGGTATCGGTGGGCCAGCCGTGCCGTGCCCTCGGGTGCCTCCTCGAACGACTCTCGAAGCATCGGCATCAATTCCGGGAAGATCGGGCAATGCCGAACGCCTGTCTTTGGCGAATCAATCCGCAACTTGTTTTCGTCCAAAAGAACGTCCGCCCAGTTCATCACGAGGATCTCACACCGCCGCAAGCCTCCGAACCGGGCCAAAGCAAAGATCAACCGCCATTGCTCGTCAGGGCATCCTCGCAGCACCGCCGCTGCAGCTTCCCGGGTGATGAAGTGATCGCGGTCGCGGTTTGCTTCCGAGCCGGTTTTCAAGTTCTTGAAAGGGTTTGAATCCAGTAGACGATCTTTCACGGCTTCGTCAAACATCGTCTTGGCACGCTTCACATGCTTGCTCACAGTGGCCACTGCCATCGTCTTGGTTGGCTTCTTGTCCTCATCCCAGGCAACGGGCCGTGACAGCAACCATCGCCGCCAACGCTCCGCGTCTCCTTCGGTGATCGCTTCGATAGGATGCTTCTCGCCAAACCGTTCCACAAGCAAACGCCTCGCGTGCCCGTAGTTGTCCCGCGTTGATTGCGCTACGTCGGTTCGGCTCCTGATGTATGCATCGCAATACCCCCTCAACTCTTTCTGAGCTTCATTCGTCTCGCTGTCAGATCTCGGTTCAACTAATCCACAGCGAACAAGCGACTTGAACAGCTTCCCAGTCAGGCTTTCCACCCACAACTTTGTTGCGGCTTCAACCTTTCCACCGGATGACTTCGCCAAGACCAATTCATCTACGTGACGCATCACGGTTTCCGCCCTACGCTTCGATGGATCCGACAACCACAGCGAGCGCCGCTTGCCCTCACAGCGAAACTGCAACCTCCAACCAACACGTCCTCGGTCAGACTCTTTCCGCAAACTCGCCATCCAAACAGACTCCCATTTCAGTCAACCCCATGAACAATGAAGGCAACACGGCAACCCGCATGGGTACGGGGTTTCGGTAGCGAACCTAGCCGCATCGCAAACGAACAATACCGGTCACTCACAACCGGTCAAACAAACGCCGATGCTCGATCACGAGCAATCAGCACAAATCAGTAACACTCAGCCCACGCTACAAATACGTGGCTGGAAGGCGCCTGATGGCTCAGGACGCAACCTGATTGGCGGTGGTCGAGTGCACGTCCCAGACCACCCGCCGCCACCCATACTGCAGTGGCTTCTGCAGTACGTTCTGCAGGGCCATCAGCAGCAGCTGCTAAGCAGCTTTGGTTGGTGGTTCGCGATCTGCTAAGCAGCTACTAAGCACATGCCAAGCATCTGCCACTGTCATGCTGTAGCAATGCCGCTGCATGCGTTCGGCATCTACACCTCGTTGTCTCGATTCATCGCACCCCCGCAAAGCTGGCAACGCATGCGAGTTCTGTTGAGCAGAGTACTGCGCGGAACCTTTGCGGTTTCGCTGCAGGACGAACACAGGACCGCTACTGGTTTGGGTGTGCACTGCTTGCGTGCTTCCTTGAGTTCGCGGTTGCGGGGGCGCTCTGGTTCTTCGAACAGATCTTCAAAGTTTGGGCTTTTCATGATTGGTTTGGTTTCTCATCGGATAGGGTTGGCCCGTCCATGGGATTGAATGGGGTTTGGGTAGTCCGTCACGGCGATGTCACAAACAAGTGTGACGGGATTGCCTCTGTGTCCGCTTTACGATCCACCTCTCGTTGGACCGGGATTGTTTGGTGACGCGGGTTGTTTGTGTGGTCTCATACTGCCGTCGAGATTGACGAGCAGTCGGTAAGTTGTGGCTTTGCCTCCGGGTTTTGCTTCACCGCGTTGGATTGCCTCGATAATCCCTTTGCGTTCCAAAGTCCGAAGGTTTCGGTACGGCGTTGTATGGTCTGCGCATCCAATCATCTTCTGGATGGTTCTGGGGCTTAAATGGAATGGTTGGCACTTCGATACTGAGTCGCACGCAACGACTATCCGTGCGACTTCCCGGCCTATCTGGCGAAGCCTCAGATGATCTGCCCAGAACGGCACTTCAATGTTCGGGAGGATCGAATGGACGACCATCAGGAACCCGTCGCCCCGAAGTTCATCAAGCATCTGGTCAAACTCGAGCCAGCTTGTTTCTTCGCCGGTACCGCAATGCTCCGAATTTGCTTGCCACCAAGCCTTGAAGATCTGGTCTCTCAGCTCACCTTCGGGGCGTTCGCCGCAGTGACGGATGATTGACATACACAAAGCCTTCAACGCGTTCCGTCGCTGACCTCTTCCACTGATACGGTTGCGATCGATCAATGACTGATAATCGATTGCCGATCTAAAATGGGCCTGCCCGCCACTTCCTTGAGTGTCCTGAGTGTCCTGAGTGTCCTGAGTGTCCTTGGTATCCTGAGTGTCCTTGGTATCCTGAGTCTCCTGGGTATCCTGTGTTGCACTTCTGAACGAGGACGGAACGAGGCCCGATTCAACAAGCGGTGCTTCTGGAAATCCGTCGCCATCCGGTTCATTGGTCCATCGGTAGGTAAACGGCTGAATCGGCTCGTCTGATCTGCTGAACGCGACAGTCGATCCCGGTGCGACGACATGTGTCCCATCGCCCTTGATTTCCCCATCGCATCCATGCGCCCGCAGGTCCGCCGATCCAGTGAACCCGCCTGAGTCAATCAGGTAGACATGAAAACCGCGTCGAGTCCGAACGGTTGGCAGTCGGGAAGCAAGATCGGGGAATCGCTCCGCCCATGCGAAATACTCCCCCGACTCGTCAAAATCTCTCGCAATCAATCCGTGAGAGACGCGGCCCAGCCGAACACCAACGTTTCGCTTGGACCTACCTGGCCACTGAGAGGCGATCCATCCTTGATCGATTGAGCGTGGCTCCAGTCTCGCCAGTTCACCTTTTCGGAGGGACAGGCTTTTCTTGCCGACGCACAGGGGCACCACCAAGATCCCCATGCGATGGAATGACATAGCTGATTCATGGGGCGTGTCGAAGCTAAGCCAGTGAATCACGAGACGTTCTCCACGTGCACGATGACGGCCGCAGTTGCCCCAGATGGAGTCCGTCGCCGCGTTTTTGTCTCGGTTGCCGTTCCGTCCCGCAGTAGCTTTAAAGCAATGCTACAGACGCTCTGCAACTGCAGCCCCATCCGATCCGCCAATTCGTGTCGCGTGCATCCAATGGCGCCACTGTCGAGCAAGATTCCAGCCGCGCGGGCAAGGCGGTCAGCTTGCCGTGGCAATGCTGCAGCATGTGCCTCAGCACGGGTGGCCTGAGCGTTAGCACCGAAATCGAACAAGGGTAGTGCCTCCGGCGCGTTGTCTGGCTTGCGACGAGGACGTCGGGTGCCTTCTGAGCGTTGATCAGACATGGTCAGCACCTCCCGCAGCTTGTGCTTCCAAAGCGGCGACAACCGCATCGGGCCGGTAGAGTCGGCGCCGACCCACCAAAACTGACGGGACGACCTGAGCCGAGCGGAGCCTGTCTAGAGTTGGGCGTGAGATTGAGGCGAGTCGTGCCATCTCATCGGAATCGACCAGAATTGGATTCGATGATTCCTGGATCAAATGCCGCAGTTGCTCGACTACCGAATTGGTGACGCGATCGGCCAATTCGTCGGGCGTGGTGCTCGCGATCTCCAATCGGCTTGCTAGTTCCGAACGAGTCACTGGCTCACCTCCGAGTGCCCGGCGGTGGCGGCTATCTGCCGTTCTCGATCCATGAGATAGGCGTCAAGGCTCGCGACTCGGAAAACTAAACGTCCCCCAATGCGTATTCCATTGATCGTGTTGTCAAGTTTGGCGAGACGATCGAAGGTTTTGCGAGGCACACCGATGTACCTGGCGGAATTGTCAGCGTTGAGCGCCGCTGGTGGTATTGCTGGATCGACCATTTTGAACGTTGAGTGTGTGGCTGACGGACGAGCACGAGCTCGTTTGACTTTCACACAACGCTAGACCGCTTGGTCAATCGCGATCCAGTATTCAAAAAAAAGTGACGGTCACGACCCTCCTTAGTTCAACCGAAAAAGTATCTGATTCAGGGGGTTCATGTATCAAAGATTTTCCCACCGTCACTTTTTATTGACGGCAAGATTTTGTGATTCACGCCTCGATTTTTCGGCGTCACACCATTTTGTGATGGTGGGTGGAGATGGGTAGGCTCCGTCAACGAACTCACCGCTATGCAAAATCTTCATTACGTCGATGTGCTTTTGCCTCAGTTCTTTGGCGACCGCCGGTCTCTTGAGTCCTTGAACTTTGTTTAATTCGAAGGCATGAAACTCCAAGAATCGCTTTGCTTTGAGTTTCTTCTGATCGGGGTCGGTTTCTTCGAAAGGGCTTTCAGGCTTGGGGAACTCGTCATTTGGTTCAATCGCTGAGTCCTCCTCTGCAGTTGAGGAAGAAATTCCTTGAGCCTCGTCGCTGGCAGAATTGCGAGAGATTGTCTCAGGTGGACCCCCAGCTCTTTCGACCGTCGCAGATGATTCACTAGTTGGCTTGCTAGCGGCCTCAATAAAGCTACTTGGTGGTGCTCGGTCAAATAGCTCAACCAGGCTTTCAGTTGCTTTTAGAGCTGCATTCGCAAGCATGTGAATCCTGTCAGCTTTGGTCGGATCGTAGGGGCCTAAGTACGACAGTTCCTGAACGCCCGTAGAAATTGGCCCGCCCATCGCTTGGACAATCTCGCGAGTCCGATGATTTAACCTTGGCAGTGAGGGGAACCGCCTTTGATTCTCCGAGCCAAAGAAGGCTGCCGCTCGCAGGATGCTTGTGATTGAAGTGAAGAACTCAATTAGTTCGTCGAGGTCTTTAGCTACGACTTGGAATGCTGCCGGATTTTCCAACCGATCGAGCGCGGCAATGAGTCGTGCTTCGTTCATTTGTGTTTTCCCATGCAAAAGAAGGCCCGCCGCCGTGCCGGGCATGGATCCGGCGCGACGACGGGCGAAATCCACCGGGATCAATTGGCGGATGGAAACGCGGTGATCAAGCCGCGTCGGGTATTGTTGCTGGCGGCTACGGGGCGTCAACAGTTCGTCGATGCGAGCCCTGAAATCACGAGGCGTTCAATCGCTCGGACAACTTGTCGCCCCTGTGGAAAGAGGCTGTCTTTCGACACGTCTCTCGGTGCCGCTGTCACCTGGGCGTCCAATTGGAGAGTCTTTCAGAAAGCTGTGGGACCACCTCCCTCATGGCGTTGTCGGACGCCTGGATGTCGGTGCAGAGTATTTCGATCTTTTCCCCGACCGAAGGTATCTCGCGTCGTGAAAAACTACTGCCGTTCCAGTTGCCGCTCTGTTGGTCAAAGAACCTCGAGTCGGTTCTTCCGTTTCCGTGCTCAATCAGATGCCGGATACCAAATGTGATTGCAACTTGCGGCCAATGACGGCCAGCGATCGAAGGCAGCGACACGCCGGTAACTTCTTGAATTGCTTTGCCGAGACGCTGTAATCCGTGTCGAGGGACGAGTTGATCCACAACGAAGTTTCGTAGATCCTCGACTGACGCCAGATTTGCGACTTCAGCCAAAGTAACCTTCTCTGAGTCACTGATTCGGATGTCATCGAAATGTTCCAGCCAAACCTGTCGCAAGCTTCGCGCAAGGAACAATTCGAAATTGGTTTTGAGCGCAACGAAATGGATGTCGTTGACGAATTGCTGCCGCTTCTCCTCATTTGTGCCCCGCAACTTTGCTGACAAATCCTCATTGGGCAAAGCAAAGGCGCATGCATGCGAGACCATGACTCGGTCAAGATGCTCGAGGCATTTGGTTTTGTAGTACTCGTGAGACATGAGCATTTACTTTCCGAGGATTCGGTCCCAAGCGTTGAGTGTTTCTGGTTTGGCGAGTGCCTTTCCCTGTGCCCAGTGTGTCTCGTTGTAGAGCTTTGCCGTGTCGATGACTTGGGCTCGTGTGAGTATGTATGCGTCCGGTTCGTGATAGACGTTCGCAACAACGACCCACCAGTCGCAGTCGACGTTCTCCAGCGATTTCCCAAGTGAGATGTTGGTCAGCTTTGTCATCGCTTTGACTTGAATCGTCGAGAACGTTGAATGATCGTCGGTATAGGCAATGATGTCCGCTCCCTTAGCGTTTCTTGACGTTGGCAGGACATTGAGGCCGAGTTTTGAAAGTTGATAACAGGCGTAGTACATGCCGACGTTGCCTGTGATTTGGTTGTTTCGCTTTGTCGTCACTTGCTGCCCTACAGGATTTGATGGATGAGGGCGGTGAGGAGGGCGTCGGTGGTGGACTGGCGGGAACGCAATCGCGCGGACAACTCGTCGAGCTGCGACAAAAGGACCGACACCTTCGACACGATCCGCTTTTGTTCGGCTAACGGGGGAAGAGGCAATACGATCCGTTCAAGCAAGCTCGTGTTGTAACCGGGACGAGTCATTCCACGTATTCCGCCGGTCACCTGTTCCTTCACAAACTCCGATCCCCAGAGAAAAAGGACCACCAGTTCTGGAAGAACGACATTGGTATCTAAGCGAGCACGTAGGATGTGGCCTGTCATTCGCCAGTTGTCAATGAAATCAGGCGCAACACACACCTTGCCGAGCGTCGCGCCGGATCTTGCGAACAATAGATCGCCTGATTGAACGTCATACCGACTTAGTTGAACTGCCTTTTCTTCCGTGATGTGATACAGACCCTTTCTGGTAAACCCAAGTCCCGTCAAGTTCCCAACGGCGATTACTGGGACACCTTCCTTCACGAATTCGGTCTTGTGAAGCTGTGCTCCGAATGGACCGGTTTGCACGGTGTTAAAGGGGTCGGCCCCCAGCAAGCCAAGTCTTTCGTATGCCCAGTTTGTTGGAAGTCCAGGCAGTTCACTTATGTCAATCGGCTCGGGCGTGTCGTACTTTTTTTTCCAACTATCGGTTCTCGGCTTCTTACCCTTTTCCTCAAACTTTGAGAGTTGGGCGCGTTCCCATTGTTCCTGCCGTTTGACTCTACGCTCACGCATGACCGAGTTCATAGAGTCTTCATCACCGCGTTGCTCTGTGAGCATCCCCAATGACGACAAGTCAATGATGGACTGGCGGAGGTGGGCGGGGCCAGAGGGCTGGTCGAGCAGGACCTCGAAGTGATCGCTCAGACGCTGCCAGCTACTTTTGAGCGTTTCCCCTGTCGATGTTGCCCGTGATGTGCCCGCTGCCAAAGGCGCGGATGCCGAGGTCAGGCGACCCAGCACGCTGCGGCTGGCTCGCTCTCGCACACTCTCTCGCGACCGCCGCTGCGATTCCAACGTATCGCACAACGACATCAGACCCTCCACCTTCGACACGATCCGACGCTGTTCGGCTAAGGGAGGAAGGGGAAAATAGTTGTCCACGAGAATTTTGAAGTGTCGTCCGTACCCTCGGTCACGTAGCTCAAGACTATCGAGTACCAAATAGAAGTACGGCTCAAACAACTCAATCGGCCTGAGTATTTTGATTCCGTCGGCACCTGCGACAAAGTTGAAGTCAATCAACTTCAACTCGCATGTGTGATCTCCGAACACGATGACCGGTCCCGGAATCGTCGTGACCATCTCTTTTTGGTCAGTGTATCCAGCGATGAATTTTTGGCCTTGATCGACGATGGGAAACTCGCCTTTCTCAAGGTAGTCCTTTGTCTTTAGTTTCTTCTTCCCCGGCGAGATCGAGTAGAAGACTTCTTGAAGGTGAGTCCATCGCCAAGATTCTGGAATGGTGAATGGAATGTCGGAACCTGTGATCTCAGCTAGGGGCTTGGTTTTGCGAATGACTTTGTCAGCTTCGAGCTGTTTACGAGTTCGTTGTATGGCGTCAAATAGTGTGAATGCTGGTTCATCACTTTCATCTTGCGCAACGACTTTCCCGCGAACCGCCAAATCCAAAACCAAGTCGCGCAGCTTTTCGACTCCCTCCGGTAACTCCACAAACGACTCAAGGTTGTCGAAGAAGGGCGCTAAGCCGGGATTCTGGCTGACCGCTTCCTGCCACTGCGGCGACTCCCAGGCCGGGGCTGGCTCGGTGGCGACGCTCATACCGATCTCACTTCCGATGAACTGAGCGCGGTGGCGAGTTCACTCTTGAGCTGGTCGAGCGTCTGGCGGCTGGCGGTGCGGATCGAAGCGAGTTCGGCCAGCAGCTCGTCGGGATCGCCGGGGCCGGTGTCGGCGCTGTGCGGGTTCTTGATGTCGAGGTTGTAGCCGTTCTCTTTAATGTCGGCGGCGGAGACTTTCCATGCTAGCTCGCTCGCTTTGCGGCCTTTGAATCCGCCCCGCGTGTCCGGCTTGCCCCACCACTTCTTCTCCGCGTCAAACTCTTCGATGCGGATGGGCTTGGTTTTGTTGTAGCTCTTTGCGCCAGGCGGGTACGGATGCTCGTAGAACCAGATGTCTTTGGTGGGCGTGCCTTTGGTGAAGAACAGCAGGTTGGTCTTGATGCCGGTGTAGGGATTGAAGACTCCGTTGGGCAGGCGGACGATGGTGTGCAGATTGCACTCGTCGAGCAGCCGCTCCTTGATCCGCGTTTTCACGCCTTCGCCAAACAGCGTGCCGTCGGGTAGGACGATGGCTCCGCGTCCGCCGTCTTTGAGCAGATGCGTGATCAGCACCAGGAACAGGTCGGCGGTTTCGCGGGTTTGAAACGCTTTGGGGAAGTTCAGTTCGATGCCGTCTTCTTCCATGCCGCCGAACGGTGGGTTGGTGACGATCACGTCCACGCGGTCTTTCGGGCCGTAGTCTCGTAGCGGTCGGCTGAGCGTGTTGTCATGGCGGATTTGCGAGGGTACGTCGATGCCGTGCAGGAGCAGGTTGGTGGTGCAGAGGATGTGCGGCAGGTGCTTTTTCTCGACGCCGTGGATGCTGGCTTGCAGGGTCTCTTCGTGGGCGGGCTTTTTGACTTGGCCGGTTTCTTCACGGATGTAGTCGATGACGGCGGTCAGGAAGCCGCCGGTGCCGCAGGCGGGGTCGAGAATTCGCTCGCCTAGCTGCGGGGCGGTTTGCTGGACCATGAACTGGGTAACGGCTCGCGGGGTGTAGAATTCGCCCGCATTGCCTGCTGACTGGAGGTCTTTGAGGATTTGCTCGTAGACATCGCCAAATAGGTGCCGGTCTTTGCTGTTGTTGAAGTCAATCTCGTTGATCTTGTTGATGACCTGCCGCATCAACGTGCCGTTCTTCATGTATTGGTTGGCGTCGTCGAAGGCGGATCGGATCACAGCGGCCCGTGGATTGGCTGCTGAGACCGTCAAGGCTTTCAGTGCGGGAAGCAGCCCGTTGTCAACGAAATCGAGCAATGTTTCTCCCGTCATGCCTTCATCGTCGGTTGCCCAGTTCCGCCATCGATACTTGTTGGGGATCGGCGATTTGAAGTCGTCTTCAAGCAGTTCCTCTTCGGTCTCGCGATCATCGAGGATTTTCAGGAAGAACATCCACGCGATCTGCTCGATCCGCTGGGCGTCCCCGTAGGTGCCCGCGTCCTTGCGCATGATGTCTTGGATGGATTTGATTGTGGTAGAAATGGACATGTTGGACTACTTCCCTGTGGTGCTGTCGATGCCGAAGTTTTGGCACACTCTGTCGATCGTATTTTGATCTTTTAGCTTGCAAGCCGTGTGCGTGATGGCGAACAAACCTGGCTCCCAAAACGCATCTTCCCGAGCCACGGTTTTGATCCACTCAACACGAACCACGTTGGAGCACATGTCAGGATCCCCAGTGTTTTGACTCATGTCCTTGGCGGACAACGGCGCGTCGAGTAGGCGCTTTGTCTCAGTTCCGTCCTGCACCATAAAGTTATCGATGGTTTGGTTTTTTTCTGTGACGATGCCTACGCCCACGTACCCTCGCTTCGGAATCAGCACGAACACCCGCGAGCCCACGAATAGGTGATCTAAAGTCCGGGTGTACCATCGTCCTCCGCTGCCAGTAACAAACCCGTATTTCAGGCAATCATCCCAGTTGGCGTCGTCGTATTCGCCTAGCGACACATAGAAGTCCTGCCCGTTCCAAGCAGAGGCGGCGCTAACGCCCTGTGCTGCTTGTTTTTGCCGTATTTTGATCTGATACGCTTCCGCTTCCGGAAGTGGAATGATGGTCTGAACATCCAGGAACAGTTCATCCTTGGTCCCGTAAGGCTTGATCCGTACGCAGGTAATGTCGAGTCCCTGCGATCGCAGCCAAAGGACTGACGTCGTTATCTCCTTTGAAAATTCGGCGGACGCCAAAACAATCCGTACTTTGTTTCCGAAGTCATCTTCGCAGGGTTCATCCCAACCGAGGAAATTGAGAATCACGTCTCTCGCCGCTCGATTATCTCCGCGTTTCGCTAGGTAGGTCGTAAAAGTCTTTTCCGCATCCGTGAACGTCATAACACTGACCATGGCCGCGTAGCGGAGCGACTGCAGTTCCATGTGCCCGCCATCTTCGGATCGCTTAAGCTCTACAACAACGACGTTCGCTTCTCGGTCGATGGCAAGCAGGTCGATTCGTCGCTTACTATCGTCCCATTCGCTGAACTCCTCTGAGATTACTAGGAGGTCCGGCGATGCTACGAGTGAGTCCGGATTGAGAATTTCTATCCGATCTTGCAGCAGACGCTGCAGGTCAGCCCGTTCGGAGATTTGGACCTCGGCAAAGCTGGTTTTCGGGAGAGCCACAATGTCATCTTGGGTGTACCGATAAATGGTCATCTTGTTCAGGAAGCACTTGCGTAGAGTTGGGTTTCTAAATCTTTGAGCGCCGCGAGATAGGCATCTTTGCCGCCGAATAGCTTGATGATTTCGACGGGCGTTCCCATGTCGTCGAGCGGGTCGACCTTGAGCACATCCATGCTCTCGATCGCGAGGATGCCCTGATTGGCGTATTTTTCCAGCAAGGCTTCTAGCACTGCCCTTGCCTGCGTTCCGTATTTGGTGAAGTAGTCTCGCTTCTTGACGTTCTCGGCTCTCTCCCGCCGTGTCAGGGGCGGTTGTCCGTACACGACGTGACACAACAGGTCGAAGGGGTCGAGGTCTTTGCCGATGTCGTCCGCGAGTGCTTCAAACAAGACGCCCTGTTCCTCGAACTCGGACATGATCGCGGCTTTCTTGTCGGCAGCATTCCAGGTCTGAAGGAACTCGTCCATGGAGGCGAATCGCGACATGACCTTTTTCTTGGTGTAGTCGCGAAGGGATTCGGTGATGAGTTTGCCGTCCGGGCCGTAGTACTGGATTCGCTCGGCGACAACGCTCACCTCGGTATCCAGGACATAGTATTTCTTGACTCCCGGCTGCGGTGGTGGCGGATCATCTCCATTGGTGTCGCCCTCGCCTGGATCGCCATCGGTGCCCTTGCCACCGGACAGCGGATCGTAGTCTTCGTCTGGGATCGGATCCCCATCGAAGTCGGGATCGGCGAACAGCTCGGTGGCCTTTTTGAAGTCCATGATCGTAAAGAAGAGTTTGTCGTAGTCTTCGTCGATCCGGGTTCCCCGGCCGATGATCTGCTTGAACTCGGTCATCGACTGAATCCGTTGGTCGAGAACGACGAGTTTGCAGGTCTTGGCATCCACGCCCGTTGTCATCAGCTTCGATGTCGTCGCGATGACGGGGTAACGGGACTCGGGATCGATGAAGAAGTCCAGTTGCTCTTTGCCTTCTTTGTTGTCCCCTGTAATTCGGACGACGTAGCGGTCGTCTTCGCCGACCAATTCCGGGTTGCAGTTGACCAAGGCTTGACGCATCCGTTCGGCATGGTCGATGTCATCGCAGAACACGATGGTTTTGTCGTAGGGGTTGGTCGCTTGAAGAAACTCGGTGATCCGCTGGGCGACGAGCTGGGTGCGTGGCTCCAGAACTAGAGATTTGTCGAAGTCCTTTTGATTGTAGATTCGATCTTCGATGAGATTTCCGTGCTTATCCAATTGTCCTTTGGTGGGGCGCCAGCCTTGGAGGTCTTTGTCGATGTCGACCCGGATGACTTTGTAGGGAGCGAGGAATCCGTCATCGATCCCCTGTCGCAGCGAGTAGGTGTAGATGGGGTCGCCGAAGTAATGAATGTTGGAGATGTACTGGGTCTCCTTGGGCGTGGCAGTCATCCCCAGATGCGTCGCGCTGCTGAAGTAATCGAGCACCTCCCGCCATGCGGAATCGTCCTTGGCGCTGCCGCGATGGCATTCGTCGACCACGATGAGATCAAAGAAGTCAGGGGAGAATTCTTTGTAAACCTTGTCGCTCTCCTCGGGACCGGTGATGGCCTGGTAGAGCGACAGGAAGATCTCGAATGACTTGTCCGCCTTCCGATTGCGGATTTTGGTCATCGCGCCGCCGAACGGCTTGAAATCGTTTGTTTTGGTTTGGTCGACCAGAATGTTCCGGTCGGCGAGGAACAGGATGCGTTTCTTGGCCCCAGACTTCCATAATCGCCAGATGATTTGGAAAGCGGTGTAGGTTTTGCCGGTACCGGTTGCCATGACCAGCAAGACACGATCTTTTCCGGACGCGATCGCTTCGACGCTGCGGTTGATTGCCTTGGCTTGGTAGTACCTGGGGGACTTGCCCGATCCATCGTCGTGGAAATCCTGATCGACGATTTGCTCGGCTTGATCGCTGATGCCACGCCATCGAAGGTAGCGTTGCCAAAGATCGTCCGGCGTTGGGAACTGATCGAGAGGGATTTGGAATTCGGTTTCCGGATAGGTCCCCGTTCGGTCGTGAATGAGGAAGCCGTCCCCGTTGCTGCTGATCGCGAACGGAACGTCGAGGCAATCTTCGTGGGAGTAGGACAGTGCCTGCTGCATCCCAGCCCCGACGGTGTGCTTGTTGTCCTTGGCTTCGACGATGGCGAGCGGGATGCCCGGTTTGTAGTAGAGGACATAGTCGGCACGTTTTTTCGGTCCCCGCGCCGTGGATCGCCCTTTCACGATGACGCGACCATCGGTGAACGTGACCTCTTCACGCACTTGCGCGTGCAGATCCCAACCCGCAGCCGTGATGCTGGGGGTGATGAATTGTGTGCAAATGTCGCGTTCACTCAGCGACTTCTTGTCGATTGAGTCCATGATTCCTACCTGATTTGGCGGGCAAAGGCCGGGGCATGTCGCTCAGGTAGGATGTGCGACGATGCCCCGGTCTTCTGTTTCAAGCTGTCCAGCGGCCAACTGGAGTGGCTTCCCGTGCGGGAGTATAGACAGTATGGCCCACAGAGTGGGACAGGGCTGGGACGAAACTCGCTTGCACTTTGGTGCGACTCTCGGGGATCAGGAAAGCCTGTCGAATGTTTTGCCAACAAGCGGTTTACGCTCGATGCAGACCGCCGCCCAGGCTCCCGAAGGACAGCACCAAACCATTGCCGCTACCGGACGTTCGATTCGCGAGAATCCCGATCAGGCTCAGTCGATCTTGGATTCTGTCGGCGCTTCACCTGGAACGGCGCTGCAGGCGTATCAGGAAGACCACTATCACCCGAACAGCCTGCTTTGGGCGGACGAGGTTCAAGAGGCGAAACAGAACCAGGAGATTCGCGATCTCGAGACGTTCCTCAAAGCTGCCGGGATCAACCATCCCGAACTCGGCAAACGCAAGCCCGCATTGTTCGACATGTTCTGGCCCGGTGGACCCGCTCCTAAGAGCGAGACCAAGCAAAAGCCCGCTAGTGCCTACGACGGGCTTAGCACGGCTACCGTGTTTGGAATGCAGTGATTGGCAAAGTTACTGCCCCCATCCTCGGATGGCTCGCACGATCGCTTCTACCTGGACTGCCAGTTCGAAGCGTTCGGACAAATCGGCCTTGGTCATTAGCGGTGCAGCATGCATCGCAATCGCAATTTTGTCGACGGATCTGCGTTTGAGCACCTTCTCAAAGTAAGACTTGCCTGCTTCCGTCTTGCTGGTCGAGGGAAAGATTCTTTCATACCTCAACGGTGCTCGACTCGCTTCGATGGAAGAAAAGTTTTCAAGTGAAGCGACCGTTAGATAGCTCTCGATCTCTTTGCCTTCAGTGATCCAAAGTGTTGACCCGGGGATCTGCTCCAATTCGGAACGGATGCGTTGAACGCGTTGTTTAACCCTGCTCCCTTTCTTCTTCTCAGCCGTTCGGTCACCATCACAAACAACAGCGATGTTTGGGTTGATCCGGAGAAGGTTTGCCAACTCTTCGTTTGAATCTTCTGGGCTCGCAAATTGCGTTCGGGCAAGGACACTTCCCCCATAAAACGCACACTGGTAGTCCAGTCCCTCCACAAGTTCCCCACTGCTGAACAATTGGATCCATCGATTGAGGTAGATCCGGTCAGATGGCCCTTCAAGCCATAGAACTCCATTGGCCTGCAGCAGGTCCGAAGGTTTGGCTCCTAGTTCGGAAACTATCCCTGCTCGATCGAAGTGGGCCTCAACAGTTTGGGTTCGGGCAGAATTTCCATCATGTGAAACGTGCACAATTTGCGAATTTGGATCACGGCTGAAAACATCGAGCGTCACGTTTGAATGAGTTGTCAGAAAGAACGTGGCATCAGTCCTTCTTGCGAACTCTGCCAAGTATCGCATCAAGCGCCTCTGTAAAGCAGGATGGAGATTGTTTTCGAGTTCCTCAAAAGCGAAAACGTACTTACTGATAGGCTCCTTGCTTTGTTGTGGGATAACTAGGATGTTCAGCAAAACCAAGATAATGGTCTTGAGTCCGCTGCCAGACTGGCTTAACGGAATCAGGCCCTTAGATTTTTCAGCCAAGTAGATTTCCCACAAACCCGCTTCCGACTCATCGTCGTGTTGAGTTTCAATTTCAGTAAACTCTCCGTCTTCGCCAAAGATAAGATTGAGAGCATCTAGCAAGTCGTCCTGGACAAGTTCTCGTGGCAAAGACGTGCTGTTGAGGTATCGGTTGACCAGGTTGGTTGCGCCATGGCCATTAGATTGGAGGTCGGTCGATGTACTAGCCTTTTCGGGTTGGATGTCTCGATCGGCATACAATTGCCTGAACATGTATCCTTGAAAGGGACTCTCGACAATTGGCAATCTGCGTTGGATGCGAAGAAGCCTCGGGCTTTCGTATCTTTTAGCTAGATGGTCATCGACCGGATCCAAATGGGTGATTTGCACGAGCGAGTTCTTGACAACCCAGTGAATGTGCTTAGACAAAAAAGGTTTTCCATGGGGCTCCCATAGCTCGGCACGGCCTAAGTCGCTGGCGCGAGTGTCGTCGGGGAACACCAGTCGCAAAAACTCCTCATCCAGGATGGCGGAAAATTGATAGTCAAACGATTGGCAATCATTTTTTTTTCCGCAAAGTTCTTTGACAAAGTCTAGGAGCCGCGATTTACCAGCGTTATTTCTTCCGACAATGACGTTGATTGGGTCGAATCTATCGAAACCCGCCCAGTCGCTTTTGAAGCATGTTCCCCCCTTGAATTTGATCCTGTACGGTTTCATTCGTTTTGCGCATTTCCTGAAAGGACTGACGGCTAGTGTCTCACCAGGGTAGTTCGAGTTTGTCTCGAACTCGACAGTTCGCGTTCATCGGGGAGCCGGTTTCTAAGCTCTCAGAAGTGCATTCAGCAGAAGGCCGAAGCTCTAAGCGGATCCAGTGAGCAGCACGCCCCCTCCCAGGTACTCTTGATCCTGGAGAATAGCGGCAACGCCTCCGGCCAAGCCGGTGAGGCAGGCGCCCAACACCTCGCTGCCTACAGCTTGGTTCTAGGTTTGTCCGTGTGGGGGTCTGTTTGTCTGTCACGGTGAGTGTGATTGGATGTCGGTGAGGGGCAATACTGTTTGCTGCTCCTGTCGGTGAGCTAACTAAGCGTTCCGCTTTTTTGGAAGTAGTCTTGAGCCCACATGTCGTGAACATGAACCTTTCTTGATCTGGGATTGGCTGATGCTGGCTCTCCGAGAAGCAAACGCATCAGGCCCTCTGCTCTGCCTCGCTCCGGTGTCGGCATCGGACCAAGCACGATGTTGATCCGTGGGTAGGAGTCACGTTTTGAAGCTGCGCAACGTCGGCGAATTGACTTGCAAATTGAGTTGAGGGCCAGTCCGTCCGTCTCCGGGATTCGATACCCAACAAAATTAATTGTCTCTGCACCCTGGACGAATTGCTCAGCGCAATTCCACAGCCACTGGTTCTCTCGATTGAAGCTTAGTTTTCCGGTTCCCGGAATGGCCATGGCGAACTCGGTGATCTTCCGACACTCTTTCATCGTATCCTCAAGCGAACACTTTACGTTGCCGCTTTCGGTACGTTTCCAGTCGACGCTTCCGTGCATTTTCAGTAGTGGCACCCTGCCGTTGAACATTCGGACCTCAGTGTCGGACGGATCATTAAAGACCTGTTGCAACCCGACGATGCCCAACGATTCTACGATGGTGTCGTAGTTGAATGTGATAATCACATCCTGACCAGCCTTCAATCCGCTCGCCCATTGCTTGTAAGCGAGAGCTCGCTCCCCCATAAAGACACTCGGGTCCGCATAGCAGCAAGAAACCTCTGCTGCGAGTCGACGGAGGGCAGCTACGAGAATAGTCTCCCAATAATCGGTCGATTCTCCTTGATGGTAGCCTTCGTACACCAAGCCAGGATTTGTCGCCCATCCGCTGATGACCTCGAGGAACTGCTCCGGGTTGCTCCACGCGATTGGCGATGGTTCTTCTTCCAACTGCACTTTCCCGGCACCGCTCCGATACACTATTCCGACCCGAGCGAAAAGATCGTGCAACCGATCAAAACCGTCAGCTTCTGAAAACGCGGTTTTTACGATCAGCCCCATTTCACCGGAGAAAAGTTCGTGGAACAGCGGGGCACCAAGATGACGGCTAAAACCGGCGCCGAGAATCCAGACTCGTTTGCCTTCGTATTCAGAATGTGCCAATTTTCTTTCTGCGATCAGTGGAAGGATGGACGATGGCTGCGGTCAAAGTGGCTGCGGCTCATCCTGTAGCGGAAGCAAATTTACTCGACGGGGTTGATCGTTGACACTGGCTGTGTCTCGGCAGACAGGAGGCAACGACACGGCCAGACATTAGAACGGGAGCGAATCAAATGGAGTGATGTCGGGAACGCCAGAGTTGCCACCTTCGCAGTTGACGATTGCGAGAACCCATAGAATGAATAACGCAACGATCCACCACCAGCATCCGCATCCATCAGGCTTTGGCTCGTTTTCGGAGGTTGGTTGAGACGCCTTGCAGAACGGCGATGGTGGCTCGCTTGCTGGCTCGGTGATTGGCTTCGATCGCGTGACGTTGGACAATGCCGATGGATCGACGAACAGGCTGTACGGGTGCTGTGTTGCATCCTCTGACCGCTCCAGGACGCCAAGAATCAACGTGTACTCGCCAAGCTCATTGCCGGGGTTGGATGCCTGGAACTGAACATCGGCGACATCAGGGTTCTCTTTCAAGCATCGAACAGCAGGGATGATTGCTTCGGCAAAGGTTGGCTGAGATGCAGCTATCTTGAGTTCTCTATTGCCCGAAGTGTAAACGGCATCGATTGAGCTCGGTTGGTGAAGCTGTTGGGCGATTGGATGCGGTCCGAAGTATCCGTCTTCTGAAATGGGGATGCATTCCGGCAACTCACACATCACGCGGTGGCTCGAAGGAGGAGGCTGCTCGCGAACGTTTTGGCGATTCAGTTGCGCCAATTGGCCCTGCGAGGGATGAAATACTTTGGGATGGACATAATAAGGGGGATCGCCGAGGGTTGGGGACGGGCCACCGGGTCGCCTACCCCCTTCGATGCGCTGGCATGTTGGCCGCGATGATACCCCGGTGAAGTTGCCCGATGTTGTCTCAGCATTGGTGGACACTTTGGCGGCTGGCTGTCATGCCCTTGGCAATGCTCAGCAGTTCCGCTTGCTGGCGAGGTTCAAGATCACGGAACAACTGCAGCAATTCGGCCGCGTCCTGCACCAATGACACCGCCCGTGACACCGCCGATTGCGAACACCCTCGATTTCCCTGCGTTTCAGACGGTTGTTCGTTTCCTAGCGGGGTAGCTTGACGATCAGTCAGCAAGAGCCGATTGAAGACGGACCCAGTGATACACGGGTTTCTCTTCAGTCGGCTTTTTTCGTGTCCCGAGTTAGCCGCCCTGCCCCGCACCGTCGGAAATGAGTTTTGTGGTGTTTTCAAGGTACCGTTTCGGCGACCGCTTTTGCACCGGTCTCGTGGATGGGCGAAACCTTGCTCAAGCACCCTTCGCCAGCAGCAAGTCAAAAATCACTCGCTGGAACTTGGCGGCGAGTTCGGGGTTGTTGAGGTACTGAGTCATTTGGTTTTGGTGCACCTCGCCGCTGTTCATCACGGCGTCGTCGAGGGCTTCGGCGAAGTCACCCAGCAGAGCTTGTTCGGGCGAGTTGTTCTCGATCTGATTCATCACCCGCTCGTTCTCTCGGACCTAGTCGCGGATGGTGTACGCGTAGTTGATCAGGTCCTGGTCCGTCAGTGATGAACAGCTCGTTCAAGCGTGCGATCAACTGGGACAGGAATATCTCCTGCTTTGATTTGGGTTTGCCGGTCCCGATATCCGCGCCGACGCTCAGGCCCTCGGCCCCTTCTTTGACGAGTAGCAGGTCCTGCTGTTTGATCTTCGAAAGGCGGTAGTGCGTCAGATCAATGGATGACAGGTCAATCGGATCCTCCTTGGGAGCTTCCTCGCGAAGCAACGGCGCAAGATGAAGGGCATTTAGGTTCAGCTTCTCCAGGTCCGTGCTGTCGTAGTCGACGATCTGCGACATGAACTCGTAGTATCGGCTGAACGAGATCAAGTCGGATTTAAAAACGCCGAGTGCGTCCATCTCCTTCTTGGCCTCATTCATATCGCCTTCCGAGTTGGCGATGAACGTCGCGTCGCCCAGCTTTTTGGCGTGCTGATACAGCTTTCGGTTGCTCTCGAATTTCTCTCTGGCTTCCTTGTACCTTGTTTGCCAGCGATCACGTGCCGGTCGACAAACGTTGCTGAGTGCGGCGTTGCTTTTGCTCTTCGTGTAGAAGACCTCGCTGAACTGGTTCACCTCCGTCCACAGGAAGATGCTGGCTGAACGCAGCTTGTCGAACAGTTCCCAGATTTTGTTGGGGTCGGAGACATCGAGCAGCGTGGCCGCTTCGTAATACTCCTGAAACGCCGCCAGTACGTCCTCAGGTTCGTTGAAGAAATCCAGGACGTAGGTCTCTTTCTTTCCTGGGTAGGTTGCGGTCGTACTTCGACGGATCGCCGAGCTTCCAACCGCCAGCAACCATTTGGTCGATAATGTCTTGCTGGAAGGCGGCTTCCTTGGAGTCAGAGTTCATGTTGGTTTCTCGCGTAATTTGTTGCCATTCCCTTCCGGCGGCGGGCTTCTTGGAGCCTTAATCTCAGGTCTCGCTTGACTTTCCGTTGGTTCTAACCGATCATTTGTAAAGACCCTGTCGCTCTCGAAGGCTCAAGTTCCACTTGGGGCACGTCGCAAGACATAGTGAGCACGGGGTTTTTTCGTGTACCGACGCGGCTCATGGCTTGGTGCGTGTCATGTCACGGTCGTGGTTTCGCGGCACCAGCTTCCAGTGTCGATAGGGGTGTCGCCAGCGGTTCACCAGATCCCCCTGGGTTCCGGTCGACTCACCGATGTTGAAGTGCGGGTAGATCACCCGTACCCGCGCAGAGATATGCTTGTAAAGCTTCTCTTTGGCGACCGTGCGTTTGCCTCGCCTGCTTTGCCCTGCGGGCTTTACCTGGTGCTGATTATTCAGACGGAACGTCATTGCCCCCAGCACAACGTCCAGGCATTGCAACAGATCGTGGTCCTTGGAATCGACCTCCGCGATCTGTCGCTTATCAAAATCGACATTCGCACGGCGCATCTCAGGATTACGTGAAAGCGCCTCGATGAAGGATTTGAACTTCGCGGTTTCTTCCCGACTGGTGGGCATTTGATCCATATTCAACCGCACACGCTTCGGCTCATCGTGCTCCTCATTTGAGAACACGAGCCCAAACCCGTGCTTGATGAATTGGTAGTACAGTCGGTGATATTCCGACTGCCGCTGTTCCGATGTCAGGCCCTGTGGAACGTAGGTGTTATTGGTGAACATGATTCTGACCTTGGCCAAGTCAGCGGCCACCAGATCGAAGAAAGCGTCCATCACTGTCTTGTACTTGTCCAGGTAGTTCTCGGTCACCTTCGTCCACTTCAATTCACCGTGCAGGTTCTGTTCCGCCTTGCATTCTGAAAGCTGGGCGGTCACACGCAACAGATCCCGAGACCGGACCAACACGCCCCCGTAGAAATTCGAGAAGTAGGCCCCGTCTTTGACGGACTCATCGGTAAAGATCACAAACTCGGTCGCCATCGTCAGCAGCCACCATCCGTTCCCGTACGAAGTGTGGCATCCTGAAGCTGGGCGATGAATTCAGCGAATTTGAAGTGCTCGAAGATCTCGCGGGCGTCTTTGGAGAAGCATTCGATGTAGGTCAGCAGGTTCGTTTTGATGTCCGCACTACCGAGCTTGGACAGATCCATCGGGGACGTGTTGTAGAAAGACTGCTTGGCGGCCTTGAGTAGGAATTTTTCACGGGCTTCCTCTTCGAACGCCGTCATCGCCTTCAGTTTTTCGACCTGGGCGAGCACCTTCGGTTTGTTCGCCTCCAGCACACATTCCAAGCGGCGTAGGATGGTGAACGGGAGGATGATGCGTCCGTACTGGGATTGCTTGAAATCACCTCTGAGCAGATCTGCCAGGGACCAGATGTAAGCTGCGGTTTGTGAGAAGTTCGTGGTCATGAAACATCGTGTTCCAAAGGGGGCCAAGCATGGGCATCGCATGTCCTGCGATCTGTATGCGACCCATGCATGTTCAAAGATCACAAGCAGATTGTGGCCTTCAGCGGGGGCGTTGTCACCCACACTGGACAAGTCTGCCGCAGCACACCTCAACAACCGGATGAAGGTCTTGTTGGCCAGGATGGTGCTTGAGTTTCGGGGGCGTTAGACGCGGTAGGCAACCTTGCCGCTGGTTGCGATCGTGAAGTAGCCGCTCTTTTGCAATGCCTTGATCATTGCGTCCACTTCCGACTGGGAGATTCCACCTGAATTCTGAAACATTGCCCTGATGGAATTCACGACCGACTCGCGTTTCTTCGGCGAGAGCTTTTTCAGGTGTTGTTTGACGTGCTCAATTTTTTCTGCACGCGAAATCGGTTTGGCATCCGTGACTTTCGCGGATGGCGTGACGGCAGGAGCCGGAGACGGGCTCGGTTTGGTGAGCTGGCGGAGGGCTTCGTATTGTTGGGCGGTCATCTCGACCATGACGCTGCCAGTCGATGTGGTTCCTACTTTGTTCATGGCCTGCTTTGCTGGTTGGTCGAGTTCAATGGATCGACAGGCAATGGCGACTTCCTCAATACAGCAAGGATGGGATTCTGAGTCGAGTCAATGTTGCCTGTCTCGTGGCGGCGTCGCACGACCGCTTATGTTCCGTGAAGGGGCGTGTTCCGCTAAGGGACCGCGATCGCGTGCGCATTGAAAACGTAGCGTCCGGAGGCTGAGGACGAGCGTGCTTTCAGCGAACCGTGCATTGCGGATTCGTGAACGCGGGGGAGTCTGACGGTTTTGACGGTTACTCAGCCAAGGGAGGCCCGCGGACGTGGTTGCCGCAAGGCTGCTGGGGGGCGAATGGGCTGCGGTGGAAATGTTGCTGAGCCATCGCTTGGCTGTTCGGCATTGCCTTGTCACTCGTTCCGCCAGCCAAGGCATGGGCAGTTGCTCTACAATGCTCGCGAGGTGTATCCGTTGTGGAGATCCGCGCAACCATTGGGAATGGTGGAATGAAAGCTCAATCGTTTTTTGCCGTCGCTACGCTTCTGCTCTTCTCGGGCGCTGGATGGGGAGCTGAATCGGATGACGATTTGGTTCCCGAATCCACTTGGCAGGCGGGAGCCGCGAAAGTCGCGATCACGCCTAGCGAACCGGTCTGGATGGCTGGCTATGCCTCGCGAACTCGTCCGGCGGATGGAAAGTTGACCGAGTTGTGGGCGAAAGCGCTGGTGCTGGAGGACCCACAGGGAAATCGCGGCGTGATCCTGACTCTGGATCTTGTTGGCATTGATCGTGCACTTTCGCAATCCATCTGTGACAGATTGAAAGAGCTGTGCGGTCTGCAACGCAACCAGATTGTGATCTGCACGTCGCACACTCACAGTGGACCGGTCGTCGGTCTCAATCTGGCGCCACTTCATCACGGGTTGCTCACCGATCCCCAGCGAAAAGCGATCGATGATTGGGTCGATGCCTTCCAGGATCAGGTGATTGCGTTGGTAGAAGAAGCGATTGGCAAGCTTGCCCCCAGCGAGGTCACGTGGGGTAGCGGCACGGCAACGTTTGCCGTCAATCGTCGTGAGAACCCCGAGGCAGCGGTGCCCCAGCGACGATCCGAAGGCCAACTGCAAGGTCCCAGCGACCATGACGTTCCGGTGCTCGCCGTTCGAGACGTGGACGGCAGCTTGACCGCTGTCCTCTTCGGGTATGCCTGCCACGCGACGACCTTGAGTGGCTATCAATGGTCCGGTGACTATCCGGGGTACGCTCAAGTGAATTTGGAAAACCAGCATCCTGGTTGCGTGGCATTGTTCTTTGCCGGTTGCGGCGCCGACCAGAACCCGTTGCCCCGACGCACGGTGGAATTGGCGCAGCACTATGGGCGGCGTCTAGCCGATGCGGTGGACACGGTTTTGCTGACGACGCAAATGCACCCGGTCCAGGGTTCGTTGCGGACCTCGTATGCAGAGATTGATCTGCCGTTTGATGAACTGCCGACGAGGGAGGAAATCGAATTGAATTCAAGGTCCGAGAATCGCTACGAGGTGGCGAGGGCGAAAATGCTGTTGGAGCAAATCGATGGCGGGGCTCCACTGCTGCCGACCTACCCGTATCCGGTGAGCGCCTGGGCGATTGGCGATGGTCCGCTGCTCACAACGCTTGGCGGGGAAGTGGTTGTCGACTACGCGCTTCGGCTGAAGAGCGAATTGACAGGGGTGCAAACATGGGTGGCCGGTTACGCCAACGACGTGATGGCGTACGTTCCCTCCCGTCGAGTCCTTGGCGAAGGTGGGTATGAAGGCGGCGGGGCGATGGTTTACTACGGGCTGCCGACTTCGTGGGGGCCGAGCATCGAGAAGGACATCGTTCAGGAAGTTCATCGGCAGGTCGAAAGCGTGTCGACTCACGAGGAAACCGTTCCGAAGCGAGTCCGTTGATGCAACGCGTCTTTGAGTGGACGCTTCGTCCAAACCGCTTGCCTTGTGCTAGGAGTGTCGCCTAGTTTGGCACCGTCCTATTTCCCTTCGCCAAGCCAACGTGCCGCAAAAACGAGGTGGTTGGCAACCTTTTCCGCCATGCCATGAACGAAAGACGCCCGGAACCCGAAATCGTCTTTCGTTCGCCCTCCCACCGCGATTGCATGGATGCTCGGTTGGTGCTGGAATCGGTGGGGATCTCGAACGAAAAGCTTCAGCGATCAGGGGACTGGTGCTTGGTCGTGCCCGATGATCAAGTTGGCGCCGCCTTC